>CAZSRI010000011.1:0-40902 GCA_964609145.1 uncultured Chloroflexota bacterium | reverse complement strand
ACCCGAGGCAACGTCACCCGCCGAGCCCCGATCTACGAAGCGCGGCGCCTCCGCTTGTTGTCGACGTAGTCGACGAGCACGTACTCGCCGAGGCGCTCGGGCTCGACGTAGAACGCGCGCCCGCTGTTGATCTTCGACATCTGGTTCACGAAGTCCACGAGGTAGTGGCCGCGGGCGAGCATGAACGTGTTGATCGTGATGCCCTCGCGCGTGCATCGCACGACCTCGCGGAGGGTCTCCTCGAAGGTGCGCCGCGCCGGCGGGTACGAGAAGCGCGGGCGGCCGTCCTCGAAGTGCGCGGTCGGCTCGCCGTCGGTGATGAGGATGACCTGCTTGTTCTTCCCGCGCGACCGCGCGAGGAGCGTCCGCGCCGTCTCGAACGCGTGCTGCATGTTCGTGCCGTACACGTACTCGTTCCACGTGAGGCGCGGAAGGTCGACGGGCCGGAGCTGCTGCGCATACGCCGAGAACCCGACGATGTAGAGGTCGTCCTTGGGGAACGTCGAGCGGATGAGCGAGTCCAGCGCGAGCGTCACCTTCTTGGCGGCGAGGAAGCAGCCGCGGAAGAGCATCGATCGCGAGACGTCGACGAGGATCGCCGTGGCGGACTGCGTCATGAGCTCGGTGCGGTAGACGGCGAAGTCCTCGGCCGCGAGGCGCACCGGCGTCCCCGGACCCGAGCGCAGCACCGCGCTGCGCACGGTCCCGGGGAGGTCGAGGAGGAACGGGTCGCCGAACTCGTACGTCTTCAGCTCGTCCGTCGGGTCGCCGCCGCCCCCGCGGTGGCGCATCCGGTGGCTCCCGAACGCGTCGCGCTTCAGCGTCGCGAAGATCTCGTCGAGCGAGCGCTGCCCGATCTTGCGGATCCCGCGCGGCGTGAGCTCGTAGCGCGCGCCGTCCTTGCGGACGAGCCCGGCCTCCTCGAGCAGCTCCCACATCCGCCTCAGCTCCTCGAGCGAGCGCCGCGCGCGCCGTCCGGCGAGCTGCTCGACCTCGGCCGGGTCGATCCCGCCGATATCCTCGGGTGCGGTCGCGAGACGCAGCTGGTCCTCGAGGTCCGTCAGCCGGTCCATCTGCCGCATCAGCTCGAGCGCCTCGGCGAGCGTCGTCGGCTCGTCGCCGCTCATGTCGTACGCCTGCCCGTCCATCGGCATGAGCTGCGCGAGCGTGTCCGCCAGATCGCTCATGGCCTGCTGGAGACCCGGATCCTGGAAGGCCGAGCCCAGCAGCTCCTCCAGCTGGTCGCGCATCTCGCCCGGCATGCTCGCCCAGAGCGATCGCATCGCCGCCATCCCGGCCGCGAGCTGGCGGACGAGGTCGTCCCAGTCCTTCGCGTTGCCGGCAAGCTCGGGGTACTGGCGCTGGAACGCCTCGAAGTCGGGCTCGCCGCCCTCCGCGCGCTCGCGCAGCGCTCGGTCGAGGTCGCGGATCATGCGGCGCGTCCGCTCGAGCTGCTCGGGCGTCAAGTTCTTCAGGGAGTCGCGCATGTTCCGGAAGTACGACCCGAGCACCTGCTCCTGCAGCATCCGCAGGAGCTCCTGGTACGCCTCGGCCGCCTTCGGCTCCACGAACTCGTAGTCGCGGAGCGCGTTGATCGCCCGGCCGAGGTCCTGCGGCAGCGCGTCGAGCCGGTCGAGGCGCTCCCGCGCCATCCGCTGCAGGCCCTCGCGCAGCTCCGGCGGCGCGTCCGCCCGCATCCGCCGCTCGAGCGCCTCCCGCTCGAGGCGCTTCACCTCGTCGAGCTTGCGCTTGAGGTCGTCGAAGATGTTCCGGAGGCCGTGCCGCTCCATGCGGCGCTGCTTCGCCGCGCGCATGCGCTCGATGAGATCCTCGATGCCCTCGAAGCGTCCCGCGATCCCCGACCGCGCGAGCCGCGCCATGGCCTCCTCGACGTCGACGCCCGAGAGCAGCTCGTCGGACATCGCGCCGAGGAGCTCGTCGGCCTGGATCGGGTCGAGCCGCTGCGTGCCGTCCCACCGCCGGTAGCGGATCGGGCCGAAGGGCTCCGGGAACGGCGTCTCTGTCACCGCTACGACCGGAAGGTCGACCGGGTCTCCCCGCGCTCCTTGTTGAGTTTGCGGTTCAGGTGGAGGCCCTCGAGGACGAACTCGACCGCGGCGGCGATCGCGGCGGGCTCGCCCATGGCGCCGAGCTTCGCGATCGCGCCCTTCATGCCCGGGATCTGCAGTGCCTGCTTCACGTACTCGGCGCTGGGCTGCGTCGACGAGACGTGCATCGTCGCGCCTCGCTGGAACGCCGCGAGGAGCGAGTCGAACTCCGCGAGCGCGAACGTCCGGTTGAAGACGTTCAGCACGGCGCGCTGTGCGAGCCGCTCGATGACGCGCTCCTCGCTGGTCTCGCCCACGGCCTCGAGCTCGATCTTGCCTGCCGTCGACGCGACGACCGCGGGCAGGTCGCTGATGCGCGGCACGACGGTCGCCTCGCCGAGATGGAGCGAGCGCTTCAGCGCGTTCGAGACGAGGTTCTCGTAGTTCGTGATCGTCACGCGCACGGACACGCCGGACCGCTGCGAGATCTCCGGCGAGCGGCGCGCGAGGTGGGAGAGCTCCGCGAGGATCTCCTTCATGTACGCGGGCACCGACGTCGTCATGCCCTCGTCGACGAACTCGCTGCGCTCCTGTTCCATGATCCCGACCTCGGTCGGGATCTCCTGCGGGTAGTGCGTGCGGATCTGCGAGCCGAATCGGTCCTTGAGCGGGGTGATGATCCGGCCGCGGTTCGTGTAGTCCTCCGGGTTCGCGGACGCGACCACGAAGAGGTCCAGCGGCAGGCGGACCTTGTACCCGCGGATCTGCACGTCGCGCTCCTCCATGACGTTGAGGAGGCCGACCTGCACGCGCTCCGCGAGGTCGGGGAGCTCGTTCAGCGCGAAGATCCCGCGGTGCGTGCGCGGCACGAGCCCGTAGTGGATGGTGAGCTCGTCCGAGAGGTAGCGGCCCTCGGCGACCTTGATCGGGTCGACCTCGCCGATGAGGTCGGCGATCGAGATGTCCGGGGTCGCGAGCTTCTCGGTGTAGCGCCGGTCGCGCGGGACCCACGCGATCTCGACGGCGTCGCCGTCGTTCGCGACGCGATAGCGGCACGCAGCGCAGATCGGCGCGAACGGCTCGTCGCCGATCTCACAGCCCGCGATCGCGGGTATCTCTTCGTCGAGGAGCGCGGCGAGCGAGCGCGCGATGCGCGTCTTCGCCTGCCCGCGCTCGCCGAGCAGGATGATGTCCTGCCCCGAGAGCACGGCGTTCTCGATCTGCGGGATGACCGTCGCTCCATAGCCGACGATCCCCGGGAAGAGCGGGCGCCCGTCGGCGAGCGCCGCGATGAGGTTGGCGCGCATCTCCTGCTTCACCGAGCGCGGCTGATACCTCGTCTCGCGGAGAGCGCCGATCGTCGCCGGGCGGTCCTTCATGCCAGTGGATCCCCGTCGAATACCGGTGCGGGCTCGCCCCGCCGCGCGGCGGCGGCGGCGCGCACCGCCGGGATGGCCAGCACGCCACGCCCTCGCAGCTCCTCGAGGTAGGCCGCGCGCACGTCGAGCTCGCCCCGCAGCTCCGCGATGCCGGTGCCGCGGCGCGCGCAGAGGAGCTCGAGCTGCGCGGCGTCGTCGTGCTCGTGGGCGTCGCGTCGCGCGTCCCACTCGACGAGCGGGACGAGGCGCACGCTGCCGTCATCGGAGACGAGGCGATGCGCGGACACGACACGCCGGGCCATTCCGAGTCTCGGTCGGGCAAAGCCCTCCCTCGGCCCCGGGTGCTCGACCTGGCCGCGTCGCGGTCGCTTCGCGCCCAGGGGCCCCTGCGTCTGCGCGCCCGGGAAACGTTGGACCATTCCATACATCCGCATCACGAGGAGGAGGTCGACGCGCGCGAGGTCGGCGGGCTCGACGCCGAGCTCGCCGGTGAGCTGCGCGACGGCCTCCTCGGCGCTGTCGGCGTGGAGGGTCGAGGCGAACGCGTAGCCGCGCCGCAGCGTGCGGAACACCTCGATCGCCTTCGGCCCCCAGAGGTACACGGGGAGGTGGCTCGAGAGCTCGTTCGCGAGGAGGACCGTACCTCGCGGGTCCGTGTGCCGGAGGTAGTCGAACGTCTCGGCCCAGCCGCGGATGAACACGCGGCGCACGCTCGCCGGCAGGAGATCGAGCAGCGCGGTGAGCGTCGTGGTCTTCCCGGAGTGAGGCTGCTCGGCCGCGATGAGCATCGAGCCGTGTGACTCGAGCACGAGCCAGCAGAGCGCGGCCGTGCGCGCGTCGAGGTTGCCCGCGGAGAGGATCTGCGTGATCGACATGGGGACGGGCGGCTCCCAGTTCCAGCCCCACCATCCGATCGGCTCGTCGTAATCCTCGGACGTGAGCGGCCGTTCGCGCATGCGATACGCGCGAGGTCCCTCCATGGAGCTACGCTAGCACCCAGGAGGCGCCTAGGAAGCGCGTTCCGCGGATTGGCATCTTCGATCGCGAGGATCCGGGTCCGTCCGCGCGGGACATACTTGCGTCCGGTGGCCGAGGAACACGCGGACACTCGTGACCCGAACGACCCCGAGCGCCTCGCGGACGAGGCGCGCGCGCAGGTGCAGAAGCAGGCCGCCGAGCTGCGCGCGGCGAAGGCGCCGACCGAGACCGAGCCGCCGACCGTGTACCGTCCTTGATCGCGTTCGCGTCCGTCGCGGAGCTCGCCGCGTCGCTGCGCGAGCGGCGCATGAGCGCGGTGGAGCTCGCGACCGAGACGCTCGATCGGCTCGAGTCGATCGGGCCGCGCTATAACGCGGTCGCCTCGCTCACCCGCGCGCGTGCCCTGCGCGAGGCGGCGACCGCGGACCGCGCGCTCGCGAAGGGCGACGAGCGCGCGCTCCTCGGCATCCCGTACGGCGCGAAGGACCTCCTCGCCGCGCGCGGCGCGGCGACGACGTGGGGCGCCGCTCCGTACAGGGATCGGCGCTTCCGCTCCGACGCGACGGCGATCGCGAAGCTGCGGCGCGCGGGCGCCGTGCTCGCGGCGCAGCTCGCGATGGTGGAGCTCGCGGGCGGCGGCGGATACCGCTATCCGAGCGCGTCGCTCCAGGGACCCGGCCGCAACCCGTGGGACCGCTCGCGCTGGTCGGGTGGGTCCTCGAGCGGCAGCGGCGCCGCGGTCGGCGCCGGGCTCGTCCCGTTCGCGCTGGGGTCGGAGACGAGCGGCTCGATCGGGACGCCGTCGGCGTACTGCGGCGTCACGGGCCTGCGTCCGACGTATGGACTCGTCAGCCGTGCGGGCGCGATGGCGTTGTCGTGGACGCTCGACAAGATCGGTCCGATGGCGCGGAGCGCGAGCGACTGCGCGCTGGTGCTCGCGGCGATCGCCGGTCCCGACGCCGCGGACCCGACGGCGAGCGGGAAACGGTTCCGCAGGCTCACCGCCGAAGCTGCGCGCGACGCGCTCAGCGTCGTCCGCGTCGGCTACGCGGGCGAGGAGATCGAGCGAGCGACCGACGCGTCGCGCGATGCGCTGCGCCGTGGCGTCGAGGAGGTGCGCCGCCTCTTCCCGCGCGTCGTCGACGCACGCATCCCGGAGGACCTGCCGTACGGGGCGATGGTCTCGACGGTCTACGCGGCCGAGGGTGCGACGGTCCATGCCGAGCTCATCGAGAGCGACCGCCTCGACCTCCTGCCCGACGCGCGGCAGAAGGCGGGGCTGCGCGCCGCGCTCGACATCCGCGCGCGCGACTACCTCCAGGCGATGCGGCTGCGGACGGTGCTGACGGCACGCCTCCGCGAGACGTTCAAGACGTGCGACGTGATCCTGTCGGCGGGGCGCACAGCGACGGCGACGCCCATCGACCAGCCGCTCGACGCGCCCGTGCCGCCGCCGCCCGGCGCGCCGACGCGCGCGGGGAACGCGGCGCTCATCGCGGCCGCCAACCTCGCCGGGCTTCCCGCGATCTTCTTCCCCTGCGGCCTCGGAAGCGATGGGCTCCCGGTCGGGTTGCAGGTCGTCGGCCGTCCGTTCTCGGAGCCGCTCCTCGTCGCGATGGTCGAGGCGTTCCAGCGCGAGACGGACCACCACTTGGCACGCCCCGGAAACGCGTAGCGGGGCGGACCTCTTCGAGGCGAGGACCCCGATCCGCTCCGAGCGCTACGTGTCCTCGTCCTCCTCCGCCGTGAGGCGGAACGCCATGTGGCGGCCGGCGACGGTGAGCGTGGTGAGCATGAACGCGGCGAACGGCGCGACCGCCGCCAACGTGAAGGCGCTCCACTCGCCGCCGACGGCGCGGTCGACGAGCACGGCGGCGGCGTACCAGAACGCGAACGTGAGGAGCGTCTCGGCGATCGGGAACGTGATCGGGCGACGCGGGACGCGGCGGGCCGGCCGCTGCTCCGGCGGGAGGAGCGCTTCGGCGGCGCGGCGGCGGCGCGCGTCGCGCCGCATGAGCAGCGCGACCCCGGTCGACGACACGGCGGCGACCGCGAGGTAGAACGCGACGCCGTCGAGGCGCCCGAACGCGAGCGCCGCGACGCCGAGGAGGAAGGAGAGCATGGCGATCGCACCCAGGCCGACGGCGAGCGAACGTGCTAGGAAGCGGATCTGACCTCGGCTCCTCTCTCGCCGCGCGCTTCCGGAGCGTGCGTGGCCATCGCCTTGTCGAGCACCTCGACGAGATGGAGGACGGGAATGTCGCGTCCGCGGTCGCGCAGCCCCGCGCCGATCTGGATCATGCAGCCGGGATTGCCGCTCACGACCGCCGCGGCGCCCGTCGAGAGGATCGCGTCGACCTTGGAGCGCTGCAGCGCGTCGGCGTAGGCGGGCTGCGTGAGGTTGTAGATCCCCCCGCTACCGCAGCAGACGTCGGCCTGCGGCATCTCGACGAGCTCGAGCCCCTCGACGCGCTCGAGCAGCGCGCGCGGCTGGACGCGGATGCGCTGCGCGTGCGCGAGGTGACACGCGTCCTGGTACGTCACTCTCAGTGAAAGACGGCCGAGCGAGGGTGGGAGCTCGAGCGACGCGAGGTACTCGCTCACGTCGCGCACCTTCGCCGCCATCGCGGCCGCCCGCCCGCTCCACGCGGGGTCCTCGGCGAGGAGCGCGGCCCACTCCTTCATGTGGGCGCCGCATCCCGCGGCGTCGACGACGACCGCCTCCACGTTCGCGCGCTCGAAGGCGGCGATGTTCCGGCGGGCGAGCGCGCGCGCGGTCTCGAGGTCGCCGGCGTGCGCGTGCAAGGCGCCGCAGCACGCCTGCTCGGGGACGTCGACGATGTCCACGCCGAGCCGGTCGAGCACGCGGGCAGCCGCGCTGTGCACGTCGCCGTACGCGACGCGCATGACGCAGCCGAGGAGCAGCGCGACGCGCCCCCGGGTCGCGTCCGCCCGATGCGGCCGCCTCGGCGCCTGATAGCGCGGGCGCGCGAGCGGCGGGTAGAAGGACTCGAGCCGCCGCAGGCCGCGCGGCAGGAGACGCCGCGCGCCAGTCGCGCGCGCCAGGCGGCGCAGCCCGAGACGCTCGTAGAGTGAGCCGACCCGCGCGAACACGTCGAGCACGCGCGGCCGCGCGACGATCTGCCGCAGGAGCACGTCGCGCCACCGCGAGCGTGGCCGCCTGGCGGCGAGCTGCGCGCGCGTGTGCTCGATGAGCGAGCCGTAGCGCACGCCCGACGGGCACGCGGCCTCGCACGCGCGGCATCCGAGGCAGCGGTCGAGATGCGTGACGAGCGCCGGCGTCGGCTCGGCGCGGCCCTTCGCGAGCGCGTCCATGAGGTGGATCCGCCCGCGTGGCGACTCCGTCTCGAGCCCGGTGAGGAGGTACGTCGGGCATGCCTGCAGGCACATCCCGCAGCGGATGCACTGCTGGAGGAGGTCCTCCGTTCCGACCATCAGTCGTGCGAAGCCCGGGGGACCCTCGACCGTCATGGGACCCGCCCCGGAGCGAGGACACCGCGCGGGTCGAACCGGTCGCGCAGGCGCCGGGCGATGGCCGCCGGGACGCGCGAATGGCCCCACGTCCCAAGCGCGCGGCGCAGCTCGGTGCTCGCGCGTTCGACGACGAGCGCGCCCCCGGCGCTCTCCGCCGCCGCGCGCAGGCGCGCGAACGCGTCCGCGCCGTGGTCGTCGAGAAGGTGGAGGATCTCGACCCCGGGGTACCACACCGCGCTCATCCCGTACGGCTCGAGCGGCTGGCCGGGCGGCCACGTGCCGCGCACCGACGTCTCCGCGTCGGCGGGCAGATCCGCGACGACGCTCCAAGCGGCATCCTCGACCTCCTCGACGGGCAGGCGCGCCGCGACCTGGGCGCGGACCCGCTCCACACCAGCCGGCGTTCCCGCGATGCGCACGAGCACGCTCGTCCAGCTCGTGCCGCCCACGCGCTCAGCGGCGGGGCCCATGAGGGCGGCGATCGCGTCGATGGGCGGCCGTTCGCGGACCAGATCCCGGATCGCTCGGAAGGCGAAGGTCGGGTCGGGCAGGTGAGCGCGCACGGTCAGGCGCCGCTCGGGGAGCGGCCAGAGCTTGAGGCTCGCTTGGACGACCGCGCAGAGCGTGCCGTACGAGCCGCTGTACAGGCGCGTGAGGTCGTACCCGGTGACGTTCTTCACGACGCGGCCGCCCGCCTTCGTGAGCGTGCCGTCGCCGAGCACCGCCCGCACGCCGACCGTCCAGTCGCGCGGGTGGAAGTAGCGATAGCGCGCGGGACCGGTCGCCGCGCTCGCGATCGTCCCGCCCACCGTCGCGCGCTCGGGATGAGCGGCCTCGACCGGCCACCACTGCCCGTGCACGGCGAGCGCGGCCTGGAGCGCCGCGACGGTCGTGCCCGCGCGCACCGTGACGGTGAGGTCGGCCGGCTCGTGCGCGACGATCCCGTCGAGGCCGCGCAGATCGAGCGCGATGTCGTACCGCGCCGGCGGGTCGCCGATCCCGATGCGCGTGCCGCCGCCCCAGAGGACGACGGCCTCGCCGTCGGCGTTCGCCGCGCGCAGCGCGTCGACGACGTCGGCCTCGCTCGCGGCGCGCACGTGGCGCCGCGGCGCGATCCCGTCGATCGCGAAGGCGTCGGCGGCGACCGTCAGACCCACATGCCCCTCGCGAGGGCCGCCTTCACGCGGTCCGTCGGGATCTCACCGCACGTCGAGCCGCCCGGGAGCACCTTGCCGGGGTTCATGCGGCCGTCGGGATCGAACGCCTCGCGGGCACGGCGCATCGCCTCGAGGTCGTCCGCCGAGAAGACCCACGTCATGAAGTGGTCCTTCTCGAGGCCGATCCCGTGCTCGCCCGAGAGCATGCCGCCGGCCTCGACGGCGACCTTGAGGATCTCGGCGCCGGCGCGGATGACGCGCTCGACGGGCTCGGTCCGCGCGTCGAAGAGGAGGACGGGATGGAGGTTCCCGTCGCCGATGTGGAACATGTTCGCGATCGTGTACCCGTAGCGCGCGGCGATCGCGTTCACCTCGCGCAGGACGTCGGGGACCCTCGTGCGCGGCACGACCGCGTCGTTCAGGTAGTTGTTCGGCTTGATGCGCGCGAGGGCCGGATATCCCAGCTTGCGTGCCCTCCACAGGCGCTCGCGCTCCTCCGCGCTCGTGGCGACGGCGACGTCGGATGCGCCCGCGTCGCGGCAGATGCGCTCGATGCGGGCGACCTGCTCGGCGCATTCCTCGACGAGCCCCTCGACCTCGACGAGCAGCATCGAGCCCGCGTCCGCAGGCAGGTGCGCGTCGAACGCCGCGTTCAGCGCCTCGATCGTGACGCGGTCGAGCATCTCCATCGCCGCGGGCACGATGCGCGCGGCGATGACCGCGCTCGCCGCCCGCGCGCCGCTGTCGATGTCCGGGAAATACGCCAGGAGCGTGCGGACGTGCTCGGGCAGGGGGAGCAGGCGCAGCCAGATCTTCGTCACGACGCCGAGCGTTCCCTCGCTGCCGACGATGAACGGCACGCAGTCGTAGCCCGGCAGGTCGACGGCGCGGCCGCCGAACGTCGCGATCGTGCCGTCGCCGAGGACCATCTCGACGCCGAGCACGTGATCGACGACCGACCCGTAGCGGAGCGCGTGCGGTCCGCCCGCGTTGTTCCCCACGTTCCCGCCGATCGTCGAGCATCGCTGGCTCGAGGGGTCCGGCGCGAAGAACAGGCCGTGGGGTCGCACGGCGTTCTGGAGGTCGAGGTTCACGACCCCGGGCTCGACGAGCGCGGCGCGGCTGTCGGGGTCGATCGCGAGGATCCGCCGCAGGCGCGAGGTCGAGATGACGACCGCGTCCGTGCAGGCGATCGTGCCGCCCGCGAGCCCGGTCCCGGCGCCTCGCGGCACGACCGCGACGCCCGCGTCGCGCGCCGCGATCACGACCTCCGCGACCTCCTCGGTCGTCGCGGGGACGACGACGGCGGACGGCGGATGGCGATCGAATCCCGCGTCGTATTCGAAGACGAGGAGGTCCTCGGGTGCGGTGAGCACGTTGTCGCGGCCGCAGATGGTGACGAGCCGGGCGACGAGTTCCACTCACTCGGAGCATATCCACGCTCGGTCGCGGCCACGTGAAGTGTCTGATCGGGGTCAGCGTCGCGACGCTCAGCAACGCGGGTCCGTCGTCGCCCGTTGGCGACGGCGGTGGGGAAGTGGATCGCGATCCCGATCGCCGCGCTCGCCATCGTGACGGCGTGCGCGCCGACGACGGCCAGTACGCCCATCGAGCAGCCGAGCGTGGGCGCGCTCCCGATGGCGGGCGGGAGGGGCGATCCCGGACGCAGCGCCGCTCCGTCGCCGGCACCCGCGCCGAGCAGCGCGCCGCGCGCCGCGCCCCAGCCCCGCGCGAACACGCCGCAGGTCGCCTTCCCCTACGTCCCGCAGGTCGAGTGGAGGCCGACCCAGGTGAACTTCGACTGGGGACGTGACGGCGCGCCCGTCGAGTTCATCATCATCCACTACACCGCGATCAGCTACGAGCGCACGCTCCGCGCCTTCAACAACCCGAAGTCCGGGGTGAGCGCGCAGTACGTCATCCGCGGGGACGGGCGCATCACGCAGCTCGTCGGCGAGGCGGACACGGCCTGGCACGCCGGCGTCTACTGGTACAACCAGCGGTCGATCGGGATCGAGCTCGAGCTCGATCCCGGCACGAACCCCGAGTTCACGGCGCAGCAGTACTACGCGGCCGCCGCGCTGACCTGCCAGATCGCGGCGCGCCAGGGGATCCCGCTCGACCGCTCGCACGTCATCGGCCACAACGAGATCCCGTGGCCGAACGACCACAGCGATCCCGGCCCGACGTGGGGCTGGCCGCACTTCATGTGGCTCACCAGCCTGTGCGCGCCGCCCACGGCCCGGACGGTGCGCGCGGCGTGGGTCGGCCAGACGGCCTACCCCGACCTCACCGTCGGGCAGCGCGGCTCGGTCACCGTCACGCTGAAGAACACGGGCTCCACCGCGTGGCGCAAGGGCGCGCCGCAGGAGGCGCGGCTCGGCGTCCGCGGCAACGCGACCGACCTCGCGTTCCTCGGTGACGGATGGCCGACCGCCGACCGCCCCGCGGTCCAGAACGAGGAGATCGTGCCGCCCGGTGGGACCGCGACGTTCACGTTCGGCGTGCGCGCGACGACGCCGGGGACCTATTCCATCCCGCTGCGCGGCGTCGTCGACGGCGGCGCGTGGATGGACGACCTCGGGATCTACACCGTCGTCACGGTCCGCCCGGCCCCGGAGAGCCAAGAGCGCCGCTAGCGGAGGGTCGACTACGCGTGGTCCTCCACCCAGACCGCGCCGTCCTCGAAGTGCTCTCTCTTCCAGATCGGCACGATCCGCTTCAGGTCGTCGATCGCGGCGCGTGCCGCGGCGAATGCCGCGTCGCGGTGCGGCGCGGCCGCGGCGATGACGACGGCGACCTCGCCGACGGGCAGGTGGCCGACGCGGTGGTGCATCGCGATGCGCAGCCCCTCGTGCTCCGTCTCGAGCCGTGACGCGATCTGCCGCATCTTCGCCTCGGCCATGGCGGCGTAGGCCTCGTACTCGAGGCGCGTGACGCGCTTCCCGCGGCTGCGGTCGCGCACCGTCCCCAGGAACACGACGATGCCGCCCATCCCCGGCCCGCGGACCGCGTCGACGACGACGTCGACCGAGAGCGCGTCCTCGCGCACCGCGACGCGCGGCTCCGCCCGAACGGCGCCGCCTGAGACGGGCGGGATGAGCGCGACCTCGTCGCCGTCGGCGAGGGCCGCGTCGGCGTCGACGTACTCCTGGTTGCGTGCGATGACGACCTGCCGGCCCTCGGCGACGAGCGGATGCTCCTTCAGGACCGCCGCGACGGCGTCGCGCACCGTGGCGCCGCCGCCGAGCTCGAGATCCATCCAGCCGACGCCGGCCGCCTCCCGGTACGACGCGAACAGGCGCACCCGTACGCGCACACGGCGAGTCTACGTGCCCCCTCGGTATGATCGGATCGCATGGACCTCGGCGCGGCACTGCCCGCGCTGCTCCTCACCGTCGTCATCCTGCTCGTGAACGCCTTCTTCGTCGCAGCCGAGCTCGCGCTGGTCCGCGTGCGCGAGACGCAGCTCCGCGAGCTCGCCGACGCCGGGGAGGGGCGCGCCCGCCTGGCGCTGCAGATGTCCGGGCAGATCGACCGGTACCTCTCGGCGACCCAGCTCGGCGTCACCGCGGCGTCGCTCGCGCTCGGGCTCGTCGGCGAGCCGGCGGTCGCGCAGCTCGTGCTGCCGCTCTTCGGCTGGCTGAGGGACCGGTCGGAGCCCGTGTACGACCTCGTGAGCTTCCTCATCTCGTTCGGGCTCATCACGTTCCTCGTCGTCGTGATCGGCGAGCTCGCGCCGAAGTACCTCGCGATCGAACGGGCCCTCGGGATCGCGCTCTGGACGGCGCGTCCCCTCGACCTCTTCTACCGCGCGGCCTACCCGCTCATCGCGCTCATGAACGCGACGGCGCGGTGGCTCGTCGGCCTGGTCGGCGCGCGGGCGACGGGCGAGCTCGCGGCGCACTCGGAGGAGGAGCTGAAGATGCTCGTCGCGGTGTCGACGCGGAAGGGGGTCCTCCAGGAGTCCGAGCGTGTGCTCCTGGGCCGCGCCCTCGAGTTCGCCGACACGCTCGTCCGGCAGGTGATGGTGCCGCGGACGGAGATCGTCGCCATCGAGCACGACCGCGCGCTCCGCGAGCTGAGGGACCTCATCCGTGAGCGCCCCTTCACGCGGATCCCGGTCTTCCATCAGGACCTCGACCACGTGGCGGGCGTCGTCCACACGCGCGACCTCGTGCATGCCCAGGACCTCAGCAAGCCCGTCCGGAGCGTCATGCGGCGCGCGTTCTTCCTCCCGGACACGACGCACCTCGACCAGGCTCTGGGCGCCTTCCGGCGCGAGCGGATGCACCTCGCGATCGTCGTCGACGAGTTCGGCGGGACGGCGGGGCTCGTGACGCTCGAGGACGTCCTCGAGCAGCTCGTGGGCGAGATCCAGGGCGAGTTCGACCTCGAGACCCCGCACTTCCGCACCGAGCAGGACGGGACGCTGCTCGTCGACGGCCTCGTGGGCGTGGCCGAGCTCCGCGAGCGGCTGGGCCTCGAGCTCGCCGACGAGCCGTACGACACCGTGGGCGGCCTCGTCTTCGGGCGCCTCGGCCGGCTCGGGCAGGTCGGCGACGCGGTGGAGATCGAGGGCCACCGGTTCACCGTGACGGCGGTCGACGGCCGTCGTGTCGCCCAGGTAAGGGTGAAGCGCCCGGCGGCGCGGGCCGCGGCAGGATGAGCGTCGACGGACGGGAGCTCCGCCGGATCGCCGGCCGCTACCCGACGGGCGTCACCGTCGTCACGACGACCAGCGACGGGAGGCCGTGCGGCCTGACGGTGAACAGCTTCGCCTCGGTCTCGCTCGACCCGCCCCTCATCCTCGTCAGCATCGCTCACAAAGCGCGCGCTCATGCTTGCATCGAGGCCACCGGCCGGTTCGCCGTGAACGTCCTCGCCGAGGGCCAGGAGGAGGTCGCCCGCGTGTTCGCGAGCACCTCGGAGGCGAAGTTCGAGGGCCTGTCGCACCGCACGTCCGCGCTCGGCGACCCGATCCTGGACGGCGTGCACGCCTGGCTCGACTGCGAGGTCGCGAAGCGCCACGGGGGCGGGAGCACGCACACGATCTACGTCGCGCGCGTCGTCGCGATGGGGGAGGGCACCGGGCGGCCGCTCATCTTCTATTCCGGCGCATATCGAGCGCTTGGGTCCCCTGGGAGTGCAGACCGAGGCGCTGAGGCGGATGCCGAAGGGACGAGGTCGAGCACCCAGGCCCGCGGGAGGGCTTTGCCCGACTGAGGGTCGGACGAGGCCCGCATCGGTCCGGTCATCGCGGCGTTACCAGAGTGTTGCGAGCGGCGGCACGCTCGCTCGCCCGATGGCACGGCAGTTGCGTCCCCGTCCCGCACAACGCGGTCGGGCGCCGAGACGAAAGAAGCGAGGTGGCGCACATGGACCTGCTGGCGACGATCGGGACGGACGGCGCGCTCATCCTCCTCTCCGCGGCGGGACTGCTCGCCACCGCCGTGGCCATCGTCCTGGACACGCGGCACCAGGCACGCTACGGAAGCGCCGTGCCCGCCCTGGTCGCTTCGAGGCCAGGACCCGGACCCGGGACCGCGGAAGACCGCCCTTAGTCGGCCAGCCAAGGATCGGACCCGGCACCACGGGGTCATGGGGTTCGCGGCGATACCAGTGAGCTCCTGGCCGTGGGCCGGCCTGGATTCGAACCAGGGACCAGCGGATTATGAGTCCGCCGCTCTAGACCTCTGAGCTACCGGCCCTCTCACTCCTATTGGATTGTCGCGTATAGTTCCGACGGGGATCGCGGCGCGAGGCTTCCGCGCGCCATGGGGAGACGGTCACCGATGTCTCGCCATGGGAGGCGCGTTTGGGACGCATCATCGCGATCGCGAACCAAAAGGGCGGGGTCGGGAAGACCACCACCGCGA
Source organism: uncultured Chloroflexota bacterium (assembly GCA_964609145.1). Taxonomy (GTDB): domain Bacteria; phylum Chloroflexota; class Limnocylindria; order P2-11E; family P2-11E; genus JACPOT01. The sequence goes on along the minus strand of CAZSRI010000011.1, from coordinate 25,966 downwards.
TCAACCTCGCCGGTGCGCTCGTCGCCCTCGGACACCACGTCCTCTGCATCGACCTCGATCCGCAGAGCAACCTGACCGTCGGCCTCGGCATCGACGTGAACAGCGTCGAGCGCGGCATGGCCGACGTGATGATCGAGCCCGACGTCACGCTCGCGTCGGTCGTCCGGCCGACGAAGACGCCCGGCCTCGACATCGCGCCCACGACGATCGACCTCTCGACCGCCGAGGTCGAGCTCATGACGGCGATCGGCCGCGAGATGGCGCTGCGCGACAAGGTCGTCCCCGAGCTCACCGACCGCTACTCGCACATCGTCATCGACTGCCCGCCGACGCTCGGGCTGCTCACGCTGAACGCGCTCGTCGCCGCTGACGGCGTGATCATCCCCGTGCAGACGCAGTACTACGCGCTGAAGGGCGTCGCGGCGCTCCTGAAGATCATCAAGACGGTGCAGACGCGCCTGAACCCGCGGCTCATGGTGCTCGGCCTGCTCCCGACGTTCTACGACAGCCGCACCATCATCGGGCGCGACATGCTCGGTTCGCTGAAGGATCTCGGCGACCACCAGGTGTTCCGCACCGTCATCCGCCAGTCCGTCAAGATCGCCGAGGCGCCCACCGCGGGCGTCCCGATCACCACCTACGACGCGCGGTCCGACGCCGCGAAGAGCTTCATCGACCTCGCGAAGGAGGTGGCGAATGCTCACTAGCGAGAGGCCTCGCGGGAAGTCGTTCCGCGAGGCGGCCGGCCGCATCTTCCAGCAGGAGAGCGACGCGCAGGACGGCATCATCCGGCTCCTCGCCGCGCGCGCGCCGACCGCCGTCCGCGAGATCCCGCTCGACAAGGTCCATCCCAACCCGTCGCAGCCGCGCATGACGTGGCACGAGGACACGCTCGCGGAGCTCGCCGCCTCGATCAAGGAGCACGGGGTCCTCCAGCCCATCCTCGTTCGACCCGCGTCGTCCACGGACGGCGGCGGGATCGACGGCGCCTACGAGATCATCGCGGGCGAGCGCCGCTGGCGCGCCTCGAAGCTCGCGGGCCGGGACACGATCCCGGCGATCGTCGAGCGGTTCGACGACGCGACGGCGCTCGAGATCGCGCTGATCGAGAACCTGCAGCGCGAGGACCTCTCGCCGCTGGACGAGGCGTTCATCTACAGCAAGATGACGAGCGAGCTCGGCTACTCGATCCGCAGCCTCGCGGCGAAGCTCGGCAAGGACAAGGGCTACGTCGAGAATCGGCTGCGGCTCGCGAGCGCTCCGGACGACGTGCGGCAGATGGTCGCGCAGCGCTACGACACCCTCACGCACGCGTACGAGATCATGAAGGTCGACGACCCGCGCCGCCGACGCGCGCTCGTGAAGCGCGTCCTCGCCGGCGAGCTCACCCTCCAGAAGCTGCACGAGCGGGTCGAACGGGCGCTCCACCCCGAGGCGCAGCCGCACAAGGCGGACGAGGAGAAGGAGGGCCCCCCGGCGCTGCGCGACGACGCGATGATCCTCGCCACCCGCAAGCTGAACGAGGCGCTCCTCGAGCTCGCGACCGCCGTCGACGCGGCGGCCGACGTGCCTGACGGCGACCGCCAGAACCTCGCCAAGTTCCTGACGATCTCGCGCGCCCGCCTCGACAACCTCGTCGCCCGGATCCGCAGCGCGACGTAGTGACGCGCCCCCCGACGTTCCGCTGGAACGTCGTCGCCTTCGTCGTCATCGTCGTGATCGTGGTCCTCGCGGGGTCGGGGATGCTCGTCCTCCTCGACCCGCGCAGCCAGGCCTGGTGGGGCGCGCGCTTCTCCGACCTCGGAGCGTTCATCCGCGGCATCCTCGACGCGCTGCTCCCCGGCTAGCCCGTGCCCGCTACTTTTCCCATCGCATGATCGGGCTCGCCGAGGTCCGCCGCGCGCGCGAGGTCGTGACGGGTCACATCCGCCGGACGCCGCTCGTCGACTCGCCCGAGCTCGCCGCGGCGATCGGCACGGCGGCGTACCTGAAAGCGGAGTGCCTCCAGAGGACGGGCTCGTTCAAGCCGCGCGGCGCGACGAACGCGATGCTCACCATGTCGCCGGCCGACCGCGGCCGCGGCGTCGTGACGATGAGCGCGGGGAACGCCGCCGCGGCGATCGCATACAGCGGACGCGAGCTCGGCGTGCCCGTGACCGTCGTCATGCCGAAGACGGCGCCGCGCATGAAGGTCGACGCGGCGCGCTCCTTCGGCGCGGAGGTCCGCTTCGCCGACGACATGACGCAGCTCCTTCCGATCGTCCGCTCGCTCGAGGCGGAGGGCTGGCGCTTCCTCCACCCGTTCGACGACGACGCGATGATCGCCGGGCACGGCTCGCTCGCCCTCGAGGTGCTCGAGGACGTCCCGGACGCGGACGTGATCGTCGTCGGCGTCGGCGGCGGCGGGCTCATCGCGGGGATCGCCGCGGCCGCCACGGCCGTCCGTCCGGGGATCCGCGTGATCGGCGTCGAGCCCGAGGGCGCACCCGCGATGCGGCGCGCGCTCGACGCGGGCCACCCGGTCACGATGGAGCGGGTCGAAACGGTCGCGGACGCGCTCGCGGCGCCGTTCGCCGGCGACCGGCCGTTCGAGATCGTGCGGCGCTGCGTCGACGACGTCGTCCTCGTGCCGGATGGCGTGATCCTCGAGGGCGTGCGCTTCCTCGCGGGCCGCGCGAAGCTCGTCGCGGAGCCTGGCGGCGCGGCGGCGACGGGCGCGCTCCTCGCCGGCGCGGTGCGCGTAGGCCCGGGCGAGCGCGTCGTGTCGGTCGTGTCCGGCGGCAACGTCGACCCCGAGCGGCTCGCGGCGATCCTCGCGCAGTGAGGGCGCTGCTGTACGCGGACGGCGCGGCGCGCGGGAACCCCGGCCCCGCCGGATCGGGCGCGGTCCTTCTCGACGAGCGCGGCGCGCCGCTCGCCGAGCTCGCCCTCTCGCTGGGGCACGCGACGAACAACGTCGCCGAGTACAACGCGCTGATCCTCGGCCTCGAGGAGGCGCGGAGGCGGGGCGTCGACGAGATCGACGTCCGGATGGACTCGCTCCTCGTGGTGCGCCAGATGCAGGGGCTCTGGAGGATCAAGCATCCCGGACTGCGTCCGCTGGCGCTGCGCGCCGGCGCGCTGCTCGCAGGGTTCCGGCGGTGCACGATCGAGCACGTGCCGCGCGAGCAGAACGCGCTCGCTGACGCCCTCGCGAACAGGGCGATCGACGAGGCCGCGCCCTGAGCGACGACCCCCTCGGGCGCATGATCTCGCGCGCGATCGGCGCCGAGGTCGCGGCTGCGCGCAGCGAGCCGCTCGGCGCGCGCGAGGGGATCGAGGCCGAGCGCGTCCGGTTCAGCGCCGACGGCGTCGAGCGCACACTCCTGTTCGAGCGGCTCGCGCCCCGTCACGCCCTCGAAGCGCAGCTCCTCCCGTTCCTCGCGCGCAAGAGCGACCGCGTCCCGCTCGTGCACGCGCGCGGGATCCCGCGTCCGCTGGCTCCGGCACCGCCGTGGCTCCTCGTCGAGGATCTCGCCGACGCGCCGTCGGCCTGCGGCGGCGACCCCGTCGCGATCGTCGAGGCGAAGATCGCGGTCGAGCGGGCCGTCGCGCGCGACGGCCCGGCGCTGCGCGCGCTCGGCGTGCCCGAGCGTCCGCCGGACCGGATCGCCGCCGAGATCGCCGAGGCCGCGCGCGACGACGCGGTCGCGGCCGAGGCGCGCGAGGCGGCGCGGCGCCTCGTCCGGTGGCCGGCCGCGCTCGTCCACGGCCGCCTCGACTGCGCGAGCGCCGTGATGGCCGAGCGAGGCGTCGTCCTGCGGAGGTGGGGGAGCGCCTACGTCGGTTGCGCGCTCCTCGACGTCGTCCGCCTGGTGGACGACCTCGTCGCGCACGACGACGCCGTCCGAGGCATCGGGCTCCCACGGACGTATGCCGCGCGCCTCGGGACCGTGCTCCCCACGGAGGTGCTGCGCGGGGCCGAGAAGCTGGATCGGTTGATGCGCCGCTACCTGGAGCGGTAAAATGGATGCGCCGAGCAGCTCTGACGGTCGCGGCACCGCAAGGTGTCGAGGAAAGTCGGGTCTCCACAGGGCACCGTAGCGGGTAACACCCGTCCGCCGTGAGGCGAGGACCAGCGCCACAGTGACGAGCCGCCGAAAGGCGGGTGAAACGCGGCAAGCTCTACGGGGAGCAAGACCGAATAGAGGGACGATGGCGTGGCCCGCGCCGTCCCGGGGTCGGTCGCAGGAGGCGGAGGGCGACCTCCGTCCCAGATGGATGACCGTCGCCCCGCGAGGGGAGACAGGAACCCGCTTACGAGCTGCTCGGTCACGCTCCGCTCACATCGTCCCTACACTCCCGCGGCGATGGGCGAGGCGGTGGGTGGGTCGTCGCCGCTGGCACCGATCCTCGCGGTCGACGACGACCCGTCGATCCTGGACCTCATGCGCGACATCCTGGCGGGCGAAGGGTACGAGGTCCTCCTCGCTCAGAACGGCGCGGAGGCGCTCCGCGTCCTCGACCGCAACCGCGACGTGTGCCTCGTCCTCCTCGACATGCGGATGCCCATGCTCGACGGTTGGGGCTTCGCGCGCGCGATGAGGGAGAAGGGCCTGCGTTGCCCCGTCGTCGTGGTCACCGCGGCCGAGAACGCGCGCGCGTGGGCCAGCGAGATCGGCGCCGACGACCATCTCGCCAAGCCCTTCCAGCTCGGGGACCTGCTGCGCGTCGTCGAGCGGTTCTGCGGTCCACCGCCCGGCGGGCGGCCGGCGGTCGCATAGGGCTGCGCGGCATGGCGCTTGCGCTCTTCAAGGGAACGGATCCGGGTCCTCGCCTCCTAGCGGGGGCGGGGCGCTCCGGTCATCCAGTTGCCGACGGGTCGCGGAGCCGTCCGGTAGGGCTCCGGGCTCCCGGTGCCGCGTGAGGATCGACGCCGTGCCGGGAGGGCTCCTCGCGGAGCAGCAGCGTCTCGAGAGGACCGTCGCGCGCATCCGCTGGGGTGCCGCGGCCCTCGCATTCTTCCTCGGCCCGCAGTTCCCGAATCTCTCGCAGCCCGCCGTGATCGTGCTCGCCGCCGCGATCGCGCTCTACAACGTCGCCGTCATCGCCGCGACGTCGCGCGCGACGACGCTCGCCCACCAGCGCCGCGTGGCGCAGGCCGCGTTCGGCGTCGACCTCCTCGCGCTCTCGGCGGCGATGCTTCTCTTTTCCGCCGACCCGTACTGGACGACGTACATCCTCGGCATGCTCGTCATCGTGGCCGGGGCGTTCCGCTTCGGCGCGTCCGGCGCATGGGCCTCGGCCATCGTCCTGTCGCTCGCGTACGTCGCCGTCCTCGTGTTCCGCGCGAGCCGGTTCGACCTCGCCTTCGAGCCCGCGCGCGCGGCGTTCCACGTCGCGGTGTTCGGGCTCATGGCGCTCCTCGTCGACCGCGTGTGGCGCGACGATCGCCGTGTCCGCGCGGAGCGTGAGGCGCTGATCGTCCAGCTCGAGCGGCAGCTCACCGAGAACGAGCGCCTCTTCGCCGAGGCGAGCGAGGCAAAGGCGCTCCGCGAGATGGACCGGCTCAAGGACGACTTCCTCGCCGCGGTGAGCCACGAGCTGCGCACGCCGCTGACCGTCATCAGCGGCTCGCTCGAGCTCCTCGCGAAGCGCTATGCGACGCTCCCCGGCGACGCGCTCCGTCTCGTCGCGCAGGCGGAGCGGCACGTGCGGCGCCTGCAGCGCAGCGTCGAGGAGCTGCTCGACCTCGCGCAGCTGCAGGAGGCGCGGATCGAGCTGCAGCGCGCGTTCGTGCCGCCGGCCGCGCTCCTCGCGGAGATCGCGAGCGCGCACGAGGCCGTGCTCGCCGCGAAGGGCCAACGCCTCGAGTTGACTTGCGATGACGACGTCCCCGCGGTCCTCGTCGACCGGCACCGCATCCTCCAGGCGCTCGGGACGATCGTCGAGAACGCGAGCCGTTACTCGCCGGAGGGCACGACCGTCCGTGTGCGCATCTCGCGCGCGGACCTCGCGGCGCGCTTCGCGGTCGAGGACGAGGGGCCGGGCGTCCCGCTCGGCGAGCGCGAGCGCGTCTTCGACAAGTTCTACCGGGGGGAGCGGACGAAGGGGACGACGGCGGGCACGGGTCTGGGCCTCGCGATCGCGCGTACGCTCGTCGACCTGCACGGCGGCGGCATCCGCGTCGAGGATCGTCCCGGAGGCGGTGCGCGCTTCGTCGTCGACATTCCGCTCGAGGCCGTGCCGCGACAGGCGAGCGCATGAGGATCCTCGTCGTCGACGACGAGCCCGACATGGCGTCGCTCATCGCCGAGGCCATCCGCTGGCAGCGCCCCGACCATGAGGTGGGCGAGGCGCACGACGGCGCCGGGGCGCTCGAGTGCGTCGCGCGCGAGCGGCCCGACATCGTCATTCTCGACCTCGCGATGCCGGGCAAAGACGGCTTCGCCGTCCTGCGCGAGCTCCGCGAGCGCGGGGACGACGTGCCCGTGATCGTCCTCACCGCGAAGGCGCTCGAGCAGGACAAGGTCCGCGGCCTCGAGCTCGGCGCCGACGACTACATCACGAAGCCGTTCAGCCAGAAGGAGCTCGTCGCGCGCATCGACGCCGTCATCCGCCGGCAGCAGGCGGCCACGGGGCTGCGGCGCGCGAGCGTGTTCCGCCACGGCGATCTCGAGATCGACTTCACGCAGCGCCGGGTGGCCGTGCGCGACCGGCTCGTCCCGCTCACGCGGACGGAGTACGACCTCCTCTATCACCTCGCGACGAACGCGGGCCGGCTCATGCCCCACGAGGCGCTCCTCGCGAAGGTCTGGGGGCAGGAGTACCGCGAGGAGGTCCACTACCTGAAGGTGTACGTGGGTCGGCTGCGTAACAAGCTCGAGGCCGATCCGCAGAAGCCGCGCTACATCCTCACGGTGCGCGGCGTCGGATATCAGTTCGCGCCGCCCGAGCGCGCCGCCGAGCCGGCGTGATCGGGGCCGCGACATCTTGCGTGCGCCGATCGTCACGAGTACAGTCGCACTCGCTCCGAAAGGGGACACGACGAAAGGAAGTGGCGCAGTGATCTGCTCGATCCTCGCGGGCACCACGCGGATCCGCTTCGGCGGAGCCTGCCCACTTCCGGAATGACCTAGCCCAGACCTTCGCGAGGTCCTCCGGACCGTGGGCACCCGAAGGGACGGCCCACGGTCTTTTCATTCCGCCGAACACGGCGGGACCGACGGGCCGGCCGATCTCGACGAAAGGGACACGGCCATGCTCGCTGCACGCGATGCCAGGCCCCGCGAGCGCGAAGCCCTGCGGGCATCGCCGCGCCTGCCTCAGCACGGGTCTCCGACCCCCTGGGCGCTGGAGGCCCGCGGCGTCTCGAAGTCGTTCCGCTCGACACGCGGCGGGAAGCCCGTGCGCGCGGTCGACGGCGTGTCGCTCGAGGTCCGGCGCGGCGAGATCTACGGACTGCTCGGCGCGAACGGGAGCGGGAAGTCCACCCTCATCCGGATGTTCTCGACCCTCCTCGAGGCCGACGCCGGCGAGGTGCGGGTCTTCGGGCTCGACATCCGGATGGAGGAGCTCGCCGTCCAGCGGCTCATCAACCGCGTGTCGGTCGAGGCCTCGTTCTTCAAGAAGCTCTCGGCCATGGAGAACCTCGTGTACGCCGGACGGCTGTACGGCGTCGCGGCATCGGAGGTCCGCGACCGCGCGCGGGAGATCCTCGCGCGGCTCGGCATCGGCCGCGACCGTCTCGACGAACCGCTCGAGAAGCTCTCGCGCGGCATGCAGCAGAAGGTGGCGATCGCGCGCGCGTTCCTGACGTCGCCGATGCTGCTGCTGCTCGACGAGCCGACGACCGGACTGGACATCCGGAGCAAGCGGGAGGTGCAGGCGTTCGTCCGTGACCTGCGCGATCAGCACGACGCGACGATCCTCCTGACGACGCACGACCTCGACGAGGCGGCGCGGCTCGCCGACCGCGTCGGGGTCATCGACGGCGGGCGCCTCGTCGCCGAGGGCGAGGTCGACGAGCTGCTCGCGCGGAGCGGCGGCCACGACCTCGAGGAGGCCTTCATGACGCTGACCGGCCGCCGCCTCGAGGAGGCGGACACCGGCGAGGGCGAGGCGGCCTCGTGATCAGGTCGCTCGAGACCCAGAGCGGGCTCGCCTACGCCTTCGTCGAGCGCCAGGTGGCGCTCATGCGGCGCTACTGGCTATGGGAGCTCGTGTGGGTCATCTACTCGATCACGACCTCGCTGTCGGTCGCGTACATCGGCCTCGCGCAGCCCATCGTCACGGGCACGCCGACCGACGCGGCGACGACGTCGCGCTTCGTGCTGTACCTGCTCGTCGGCACGATCGCATGGCGGTTCCTCGGGATCGTGTTCGAGGACATCGCCGAGCTCATCGCGTGGGAGCGGTGGGAGGGCACCATCGAGCACACGTTCATGGCGCCCGTCCCGCGGCTGACGCAGCTCCTGGGCATGGCGATCGGCACGGTCGTCCGCGCGGCCGCGATCAGCGTGGCGGTGCTCTTCGCCGTCGTGCTCTTCATCCCCGTCGACCTGTCGCACGCGAACGCGTTGAGCGCGATCGCGCTCCTCGGGGTGGGGACGCTCGCCTTCGTCGGGCTCGGGATCGCGTCCGCGTGCTTCCCGCTCCTCTGGACCGAGAAGGGCCTGCAGATGGCGTACATCGTCCAGGCCGTCGTGCTCCTCGTGTCCGGCGTCTACTACCCGACGAGCGTGCTGCCCGGTGCGCTCCAAGCGCTCTCGGTCGTGTCGCCCGCGACCTACGTCATCGAGGGGATGCGCCGCGCCCTCCTGGACGGGACGGACCTCGCCGCACTCTGGCCGATCACGTGGCCGGCGCTCGCGATCGGGGCGGCGTCGATCCCCGTGGGGCTCCGCCTCTTCCTTTTCGCGGAGCGACATGCGAAGCGGACCGGCCGCTTGAAGCGCAGCGGCTAGCGCCGCCAAGGCGGTCCGGCACACTTGTCGGAAGCACGTGCTGGAGGCTTTACGGATGGTCACCGAGAACGCCCGCGCGCTCGAGGCGCTCTATGTCGAGACACGCACCTTCCCGCCGCCTGCGTCCTTCGCGGCGGAGGCGAACGTCCGCGACCGGGCGATCTACGACCGGGCGGCCAACGATCTCGAGGGCTTCTGGGCCGAGCAGGCCAGAACGCTCGAGTGGTCGAAGCCCTTCACGAAGGTCCTCTCCTGGGAGGCGCCGTACGCGAAGTGGTTCGAGGACGGGACGCTGAACGTCTCGGTGAACTGCCTCGACCGGCACGTGCGCGCCGGACGCGGCGCGAAGGTCGCGTACTACTGGGAGGGCGAGCCGGGCGACGCGCGCGCCATCACGTACCAGGACCTCCTCGACGAGACGTGCCGCTGCGCGAACGCCCTGAAGGAGCTCGGCGTGCGCAAGGACGACCGCGTCGCGATCTACATGCCGATGATCCCGGAGCTGCCGGCGGCGATGCTCGCGTGCGCGCGGATCGGCGCGCCGTTCACCGTCGTGTTCGGCGGGTTCTCCGCCGAGGCCCTCGCCGGACGCATCCGCGACTCCGAGGCGAAGGTCCTCATCACGGCGGACGGCGGCTACCGCAAGGGGGACGTCGTTCCGCTGAAGAAGAACGGCGACGACGCGGTGGCCCGGTCGAACACGATCGAGAAGGTGCTCGTCGTGAAGCGCACGGGACACGACGTCGCGTGGACGGACGGCCGCGACGTCTGGTGGCATGACCTCGTCGCGAAGCAGCCGGCGACGTGCGAGCCCGAGGCCCTCCCCGCCGAGCACATGCTCTATCTCCTCTACACGAGCGGGACGACGGCGAAGCCGAAGGGCATCGTCCACACGAGCGCGGGATACCTGGCGGGCGTGACGGCGACGCACAGGATGATCTTCGACGTGAAGGACGACGACGTGTATTGGTGCGCCGCGGACATCGGGTGGGTGACCGGCCACAGCTACATCGTGTTCGCCCCGCTCGCGAACGGGACGAGCGGGGTGATCTACGAGGGGACGCCCGACTTCCCCGATCGCGACCGCTGGTGGTCGATCGCCGAGAAGTACAAGGTCAGCGTCCTCTACTGCGCTCCGACCGCGATCCGCACGTTCATGAAGTGGGGGCCGGAGCACCCGCGCAAGCACGACATGCGCTCACTGCGCCTCCTCGGCACCGTCGGCGAGCCGATCAACCCCGAGGCCTGGCTCTGGTACCACTCGACGGTCGGCGGCGGCCGCTGCCCGGTCGTCGACACCTGGTGGATGACCGAGACGGGCATGATCCTCATCACGCCGCTGCCCGGGCTGACGACGCTGAAGCCCGGGAGCGCGACGTTCCCGTTCCCCGGCGTCGGCGCCGATGTCGTCGACGAGGAAGGCAAGAGCGTGCCGCTCGGCGGCGCGGGCTATCTCGTCATCACGGAGCCGTGGCCGGCGATGCTGCGCGGGATCTACAGGGACGACCAGCGCTACCGCGACACATACTGGAGCCGCTTCCCGGGTCGCTTCTTCGCCGGCGACGGGGCGAAGCGCGACGAGGACGGCTACTTCTGGCTCATGGGCCGCGTCGACGACGTAATGAAGATCTCCGGCCACCGCATCTCGACGACCGAGGTCGAGTCGTCGCTCGTGTCGCACCCGAAGGTCGCGGAAGCCGCGGTCATCGGGCGCGAGGACGCGGTGACCGGCCAGGCGATCTTCGCCTTCGTCACGCTGCGCGGCGGCAGTGAGGGCGGCGACGCGCTCTCGGCGGAGCTGCGCGAGCACGTCGTGGGCAAGATCGGCTCGATCGCCCGTCCGAAGACGATCATGTTCACGCCCGAGCTGCCGAAGACGCGATCGGGCAAGATCATGCGTCGGCTCCTGCGCGACATCGCGAACGGCCAGCCGCTCGGCGACACGACGACGCTCGCCGACGCGACGGTCGTGGAGACGATCCGGACCGCGAGCGCGCAGGAGAAGGAAGACTAGGGGCGGCTGTCGCCGTTCGCGCCCCCGAGCCCCACGTCATGCCGGAGGCGCACTACCGCCGATGCTCCTCGCGACGGCCGAGGGCGGCAGCCGCGTCGACGGCGTCGGCGACCGGGCGGCGTTCCCGGCGTGGCGGCTCGGACTCGGGGGCGGTCAGTCTCTGGAAGGCGGTTACTCTTGGAGGAGGTGAACATCCTCCGGCGCCTGCGTGAGGAAGCGAAGAAGTTCGACTGCAGCGTGTGCGGGACGAATCACACGCGCTCCGACATCCGCGTCCTCGGGAAGCTCGACGCGGCTTGGATCGTCCGCGTGACGTGCTCCACCTGCCAGACGGCCTTCAAGCTGCTCGTCGTCGTGGAGGAGCGGACCGCGGCGGTGACCCCGGTCCGCGAGGAGCCGGCGCGTCCCGTGCGGCGGCGCCCGCCGATCACCGACGACGAGGTGCTCGACGCGCACGAGGCGCTGCGTGACTTCGGCGGCGACGTGGCGGCGCTGTTCGAGCGCGCGGGGACGACGAAGCGCGACGTGCGGCGGGCCTAAGGCCGCGCCGTGGCGAAGCAGAACGCGGTCGTGACCGGCTTCGGCTTCTACGCACCGCCGCGCGTCGTCACGAACCAGGACTTCGAGAAGATGGTCGAGACCTCGGACGAGTGGATCACCACGCGGACGGGGATCAAGGAGCGCCGCTTCGCCGCGGACGGCGAGTCGACCTCCACGATGGCGACGAAGGCCGCGCGGATCGCGCTCGAGCGCGCGCACCTCCGCCCGCAGGAGCTCGACCTCATCGTCGTCGGCACCTGCTCGCCCGACTACCTCTTCCCAGCGACGGCGTGCCTCGTCCAGTCGGCGCTCGGCGCGGAGCGCGCGGGCGCGTTCGACGTCGAGGCCGCGTGCACCTCGTTCGTCTCGGCGCTCGCGATCGCGAACGGCATGATCCTGAGCGGGACGGCGCGGAACGCGCTCGTCGTCGGCGCGGAGACGCTCTCGCGGCTCCTCGACTTCAAGGACCGCACGACGTGCGTGCTCTTCGGGGACGGCGCGGGCGCGGTGGTCCTCGAGGCGTCGAACGCCTCGGTCGGGATCGAGTCGGCCGTCCTGCACGCCGACGGTTCGAAGGGCGAGATGCTCTACGTGAGGGCGGGCGCGACGAAGATGCCCGCGACGAAAGAGACCGTGGAGCAGGGGCTGCACTTCATCCGCATGAACGGCGGCGAGACGTACAAGCTCGCCGTCCGCGCGATGGCCGATGCCGCCGACGAGGCGCTCGGTGCCGCCGGCGTGAGGGCGGAGGAGATCGACCTCCTCGTGCCGCACCAGGCGAACGTGCGGATCATCGACGCCGTCGCGAAGCGCCTGCGCTTCCCGCCGGAGAAGGTCTTCGTGAACATCCAGCGTTACGGGAACACGTCCGCGGCGTCGATCCCGATCGCGCTCGGCGAGGCCGCCGAGCAGGGGCGCCTCAAGAAGGGGGACCGCGTCCTCCTCGTCGCCTTCGGCGGCGGCTTCACGTGGGGCGCGTCCGTCATGGAGTGGTGGGGCGTGCCGATCCCCGACCGCCGCGAGCGCTCGATCGTCGATCGCGCCGCGCGCACCGTCGACGACCTGCTCGATCGGGTGCTGCCGGGAGGCTAGGGCGCCGTTCGGGCGGGAGATACCTGACTGTTCGACGCCGAACGCATTGCGGTCGCCGTCGGCTCGTCTCGTGGCAGTGGCAGGGCTTGCGGTCGCGACGGCATGAAGACCTGATCGACGGTGGTCAGCCGCGCGGCGCCGCCTGCGGCTGGCCGAGGTCGAGGATCGGCGCGAGGCTGGTGGAGATCGCGAGCATCGCGCGCGGCGAGAGCGAACCGCGGTGTCTCAGCGACCTCGACTTCGCGACCACGCGGACCTGTTCCGCTTGGACGACCGAGTCCACGGGCAGCCCACCCTGTCCGGCGCGCAGCAGCGTGTGGCTCGGATAGAGCCGCCGGCCGCGATGCGACGTGCAGGGGACGACGACCACGACCGGGCTCGCGCTGTTGAACGAGTCGCGGCTCACCACCACTGCGGGGCGCTCGCCGGCGCCTCCGAGCCTCCGACGGGGTCGAAGCGAGCGTCGTACACGTCGCCGCGTTCCACGGACGGCCCTCCGTCGCGAGGACCGCCTCCCACCCGGCCACCACCGCTTCCTCGGCCAGGGTGACGGCCTCGCGCTGGTAGTCCTGGTCATCCGCCACGTCGGCGAACGCGGCATCGATGCGGGCGCGGTCGTGCGCCGCCAGCTCGCGGCGCAAGGCGCGGCTGAGGAGGTCAGCGCGGCTGGGGGCGATCCCTCGCCGAACGGCCCGATCGGCCGCGTCGAGCGGGTCCGCGGGCAACGCGACAGTGGTCCGGCGCACCTGCCGAGGCCGCGCTCCGGTCGATGCGCGTCTTGATGCCTTTGACGTCATCACCGCGCGGCATGTCGGCAGCACCTTGATCGCTGGGGAGAGGCCGATCGCCGAGCGCCGCTCTACCCGGGCGTCGCTCAGATAGTCACCCGCCTAGCGAGCATAGAACAGTAGTTCTCCCTGTATTTCGTGGGAAAGGGGGCTTGACAGGCCGTCTACGTGGTGGAGAATGCCGTTCGCGTGGTGAGCAGTGGGGGACGGTGGGGAACCGGGCCCCTCAGAAGGAACGGTGTTTGGAAGGCCACTTCGCCGGGGAATTCGCCCACAGCCTGGACGAGAAGGGTCGGTTGGCGATCCCAGCCAAGTTCCGTCCCCGCTTCAAAGAAGGAGCGGTCGTGACGCGTTGGATCGGCGAGTGCCTGGCCATCTTTCCCACAGGCGAATGGAACGCCATCAACGCCGAGATCGGCAAGCGGCCGCGCACGGACCCGACGGTGCAGGAGTTCGTCCACTTCGTCGTGGGAGGCGCGCATGAGACCGAGCCGGACGCGCAGGGGCGCATCGTCATCCCGGCGCACCTTCGCCAGTACGCCTCGCTCGGCGCGGACGCCGTCGTCATCGGCGCGTCGGCCCACCTCGAGGTCTGGGAGCCGGGTCGCTGGCGCGGGCGCATCGCCCAGCTCGTCCCCTCGATCGGCGAAAAGCTCGCGGGGCTCGGGATATGAGCATCACGTCCCCGTCCTTCTCGAGGCCGTCGTTCGGTACGCGGAGCCCCGTCCGGGCGGCCGCTACCTGGACGGAACGGTGGGTGCGGGCGGTCACGCCGCCGCCCTCCTCGAGCGGAGCGCCCCGGACGGGCGCCTACTCGGTCTCGACGTCGATCCTGCGGCCCTCGAGGTCGCGCGACGGGAGCTGGCGCGTTTCGGCGACCGCGCCACGCTGGTCCGCGCCAACTTCGCGGTCTGCGATGACGTTGCTGCGGAGCATGCGTTCGCTCCGATCGACGCCGTCCTCTTCGACCTCGGACTCTCGTCGATCCAGCTCGCCGACGAGCGGCGCGGCTTCTCCTTTCGCGCCGCGGGGCCGCTCGACATGAGAGCGGATCCCACGCTGGCGGTGACCGCCGCCGACCTCGTGAACACGAGCCCGGAGGCCGAGCTCGCGCGGATCTTCGCCGAGTACGGCGAGGAGCCCGAGGCGCGCCGCGTCGCCGGGGCCATCGCGCGCCGCCGCGTGACGCACCCGTTCGGGACGGCCGACGACCTCGGCCGCTTCGTCGCGGGCGTGAAGGCGCGGCGCCCTCGGGGGATCGATCCGGCGACGCGGGTCTTCCAGGCGCTCCGCATCGCGGTGAACGACGAGCTGGCGAACGTCGAGCGCGGCCTCGCCGCGGCGCAGCGGGTGCTGCGCCCAGGCGGACGGCTCCTCGTGATCTCGTTCCACTCGCTCGAGGACCGCGTCGTGAAGACCTTCATGGCGCGCGAGTCGCGCGACTGCATCTGTCCTCCCCACCTCCCCACCTGCGTCTGCGGGCACCGCGCGGGTCTGCGTCTCGTTGCCCGGCGTCCGGTCATGCCGGATGCGGCGGAGGTCGAACGCAACCCGCGCGCCCGCAGCGCGGTCCTGCGCGTCGCCGAGAAGCTCGCGGCATGACCGTCTTGTCCGACCGCGCTCGGGGCAAAGCCCCGGGCGCGGCCCGCGTGCTCGACCTCGCCCCTTCGGCGTTCGCCTCAGCGTCTCGGTCCGCGCGCGCGGGGGACCGCTGTCGAAGGCGTGGCATGAGAGACCGCCGCCCCCGCGCCGTCCGCGCGACGTCCTTCGAGCTGCGGTCGTTCGTGGCCGCGTCCGCGGCGATCGCGGTCGCCTTCGCGCTCGCACTCGCGTACCTCGCGTCGTCGACCGGCGTCGCGACGGCCGGATACGAGGCCCAGCGCCTCGCGGCGCAGCGCGACGAGCTCCGCCGGCAGAACGCGCTCATGGAGCTCGAGCTCGCGCGCCTGGCGTCGCCGGCGCGGATCGAGGCGGAGTCGCAGCGCCTCGGGCTCGTCCGTCTCGCCTACATCCCGGTCGTCCAGCCGGCCCCCCTGGCCGTGCAGCGCTAGCGGATGGGGCCCGTCTCGCCGGCGCGGCTCCGGACGATCTTCGCCCTCTTCGCGGTCCTCTCGATCGTCCTCTCGGCGCGCGTCGTGTACTGGCAGACGGTCGCGCGGCCCGATCTCCTCGCGCGCGCGCAGCAGCAGGTGCGCAGCGACGAGGTCCTCCCGGCGCACCGCGGGACGATCCTCGACCGGAGCGGCGAGATCCTCGCCGCGACGGTCGATCTGCGCTCGCTCTACGCGATCCCGTCGCGCATCTCCGACAAGGCCGGCGCGGCGCGATCCCTCGCCGTGCTCCTCGGGAGCGATCCCGCGCCGATCCTCGCGCGGCTCGAGAGCGGTGCGGACTGGATCTTCATCCAGCGCCGCCTGCCCGAGACGACCGCGAACGCGATCGCCGCGCTGAGGATCGACGGGCTCGGCTTCGTGAAGGAGCCGAAGCGGCTGTACCCGAACGACGACCTCGCCGCGCACGTCATGGGCTTCGTGAACGACGACGGTGTCGGGCAAGGCGGCGTCGAGGGCGCCTACAACGACCTCCTGCGCGGGGTCGACGGCACGCTCGTCGTGGAGCGCGACCCGAGCGACCGCTCGATCGCGCTCGGCCTGCGTCAGGCTGTCGCGCCGCAGGACGGCGTCGACCTCGTCCTCACGATCGACCTCGCCGTGCAGACGTCCGCCGAGCGCGAGCTGCGGAGCGCGATCGGGAAGGAGCGCGCGACGAGCGGCGCGATCGTCGTCCTCGACCCGCGCGACGGGGCGATCCGCGCGATGGCCTCGTACCCGACGTTCCGTCCCGCCGGCGTCGCCGGCGCGGACCCGTCGGCGCTGGTCGACCGCGCGTCGCAGTGGGCGTACGAGCCCGGGTCGGTGATGAAGGCGGTGACGATGGCCGCCGGCATCGACACGGGCGTCGTCACACCGCAGACCACGTACTTCGACACGGGGTACGCCGACATCGGCGGGCGGCGCCTGTCGAACGCGCTCGGCAAGTCGTGGGGCCTCTCGACGATGACGCAGGTCCTCGAGCGCTCGGCGAACGCCGGCGCGGTCTTCGTCGCGGAGCGCCTCGGGGCGCAGCGGCTCGACGACGCGCTGCTCGCGTTCGGCTTCGGCCGCCGGACGGGCGTCGACCTCGCGAGCGAGGCGGACGGCCTCGTGCGCCCGCTCGCGCAGTGGTACCCCGTCGACCTCGGCACGGCGGCCTTCGGCCAGGGCCTCACGGCCACCCCGCTGCAGATCGCGGCCGCGTACGCGGCTGTCGCGAACGGCGGGACGCTGTACCGGCCCTACGTCGTCGCGGCCCGGCGCGATGCGGACGGGGAGCACCGCACCGCGCCGGCCGCCGTGCGGCGGGTCGTCTCGCCGCAGAGCGCGGCGACGCTCCGGACGATGCTCACGTCGTCGGTCGACAACGGCCTGGCGCAGGGCGCGCGCCTCGCGGGGTTCAGCGTCGCGGGGAAGACCGGCACGGCGCAGATCCCTTCGTCGGACGGCCGGTACGTCGACGATCAGTACATCAGCACGTTCGCGGGCTTCGCTCCGGCGAACGATCCGCGCTTCGTCGTGGTCGTGGTCCTCGAGCGGCCCCAGTCGAAGCTTCTCGGCACCCTGAGCGCGATGGCCGCCTTCCGCGGCGTCGCCGGCGACACCCTCCGCTTCGCCCGCGTCCAGCCCGATCGATGAGTCCGACCCTCGGTCGGGCAGAGCCCTCCCTCGGCCTCGCGTGCTCGACCTCGTCCCTTCGGCATTCGCCTCAGCGCCTCGGTCTGCGCGCGCGAGGGACGTAGGATCGCATCAGTGTTCACGTTGGGCCGCGTGCTCGAGGCCACGGGCGGGCGTGTGGTCCGCGGGGCTGCCGAGAGGACCCTCGCGTTCCAAGGCGGCGCATTCGATTCGCGGATCCTCCAGCCCGGAGCGCTCTTCTTCGCCCTGCGCGACGTCCGCGACGGCCACGACTTCGTCGCCGACGCGCTCGCGCGCGGTGCCGCGGGGGCCGTCGTCGAGCGCGTGCCCGACGGCGTGCCGGAGGACGCGCTCCTCGTCGAGGTCGCGTCGGTCCCGCGCGCGCTGCGCCGGCTCGCCGACGCACTCCGCGACGACCACCCGATCCCCGCGGTCGGGATCACCGGGAACGTCGGCAAGACCACCGCGAAGCAGGCGACGATCGCGACGCTGGGCGCGCGCTATCGCGTGCTCGCGTCGGCCTCCTCGTACAACAACGAGATCGGCGTGCCGCTCACGTTCCTCGCGGTCGAGCCCACGCACGAGGTCGCGGTCGTCGAGGTCGGCTTCTACGTCGTGGGCGAGATCGCGGACCTGTGCGAGCTCGTGCGCCCGCGCGTCGGCGTCATCACGCGGATCCCCGACCGCCCGGTCCACTTCTCGCGGACGCCGAGCCTCGAGGCGATCGCGGCGGGGAAGGCCGAGCTCATCGCGGCCCTGCCCGCCGAGGGCGTGGCGCTCCTCAACGCCGACGATCCGCGCGTGCGGGCGCTCGCGCCGCGCACCCGCGCGCGCGTCGTGCTGTTCGGCGAGTCGCCGGACGCGCACCTGCGCGCGACGGCCGTCCGCGACGGGGGCCTCGAGGGCCTCGCGTTCGACGTCGCGTACGAGGGCGAACAGGCCGAGGCGGCGATGCCGATGCCGGGACGGCACCTCCTCGCGGCCGGCCTCGCGGCGATCGGCGCGGCGGTCGCGCTCGACGTGCCGCTCGACGAGGCCGCGGTGGCGCTCGCGACGATGGAGCCGCCGGCGCACCGCATGGCCGTCCGCCGCGCCGAGGCCGTCACGGTCATCGACGACTCGTACAACGCCAGCCCGGCCGCGATGCACGCCGCGCTCGAGCTCCTGCGCGGCGTCGGCACGCGGCGCATCGCGGTGCTCGGAGACATGCGCGAGCTCGGGTGGCTCGCGGACGCGGCCCACGAGGACGTCGGCCGGGCCGCCGCGCGCAGCGCCGACGCGCTCGTCACGGTGGGCGAGCTCGCGAGGACGATCGCCGGCGCGGCCCGCGACGCGGGGCTGCGCGACGTGCTCGAGACGGAAGACGCGGCGGGCGCGCTCGTCGCCGTCCGGCGGCTCCTGCGGCGCGGCGACACCGTGCTCGTGAAGGGATCGCGCGCGATCGGGCTCGAGGCCGTCGCCGACGCGCTCGTGCGCGCGGAGGCGGTCGCCGCGCGATGACGCTCGACTGGCATTCGCCGGTCATCGCCCTCGGTGTCCTCCTCGCGGCGTTCGCCGCGGGACTCGCGCTCGGTACGCCCTACATCCGCCTGCTGCGCGATCTCCGCATCGGCAAGAACATCCGCCTCGAGGGTCCGCAGAGCCACCTCGCGAAGCAGGGGACGCCGACGCTCGGCGGCCTTCTCTTCATCCTCGTCGTCTTCGCGCTGTGGGGGATCATCCTCGTCGTCCTCCCCGCGAGCGAGCGGGACGACTTCATCCCGCAGACGATCGTCCCGATGGGCGCGCTCCTCGCCGTCGGCCTCCTCGGCGCGATCGACGACCTCGTGAACGTCGCCTATGGCTTCGGGATCCGCGGACGCCACAAGCTCGTGTGGCAGGGGATCGTCGCGCTCGCGGGCGCGCTGTACATCCAGCGTCACTTCGGGATCACCGGGATCCTCATCCCGTTCGTCGGCGAGTGGGAGATCGGCGCGGCCGCGTTCGTCATTCTCGCGACGGTCGCGATCGTGGGAACGTCGAACGGCGTCAACCTCACCGACGGCCTCGACGGCCTCGCCGGGGGCACCGCCGTCTTCGCGTTCCTGTCGTTCGCGTTCATCGCGGTCGCGCGCGGATTCCCGTGGCTCGCGGTCTTCTGCGCGGCCGTCGTCGGCGCGGTGCTCGCCTTCCTCTGGTTCAACGTGCACCCGGCCGAGTTCATCATGGGCGACGCAGGCGCGCTCTCCCTGGGCGCGGCGCTCGCGAGCGTCGCGCTCGTCACGGGGTTCGTCGTCCTCCTGCCCGTCGCGGGGATCGTGTTCGTCGCCGAGACGGTGTCGGTGATCTTGCAGGTCGGATCGTTCAAGATCCGGCGCAAGCGCATCTTCCGGATGGCGCCGTTCCACATCCACTTCGAGCTCATCGGCTGGCCCGAGGAGAAGGTGACGATCCGGTTCTGGCTCATCGGCGCGGTCGCGGGGATCGCAGCGGCGGTGCTCGCGTTCGCGACGCGGGTGCCTGGGCAGTGAGCATCGACCTGACGGGCTGGACCAGACACGGCGACGTGCTGCGCCCGCGCGCGTCGTTCGCGCGCGGCGTCGTCGCCGGGTTCACGACGAAGGCGCTCGGCAGCATGGGCGGATCCGCGACCGCACCCGACGAGGCCGCGCGCCGCCGCGCCGCGCTCGCAGCGCGGCTCGGGTTCGACGCGGTCGTGCGCGCGAAGCAGGTGCACGGCGACGTCGTGCTGCATGCGGACGCGCCGTTCGCGGCGCCGTGGCCGGAGGCGGACGGCCTCTGGACGGATCGCGCCGGCGTCCTGCTCGGCGTCGTGGCCGCCGACTGCGTCCCGGTGCTCGCGGCCGACGCCGAGGGGCGCGTCGGCGCGGCGCACGCGGGATGGGAGGGCACGACGAAGCGGATCGCCCGCCGTCTCGTCGACGCGCTGCGCGACGCGGGGGCGGACCCGGCGCGGATGGTCGCGACGCTCGGCCCGTCGATCGGACCGTGCTGCTACCTGATCGGCGAGGATCGTGCCGCGGTCATCCGCGCGCGCCTCGGCGACGGCGCCGGCGGCGCGCTCGTGCGGTCCGGCGGGGCGGCGGCGTTCGACCTCTGGAGCGCGAACGAGGCGCAGCTGCGCGACGCGGGTGTCGGCACGGTCGACGCGGCGCGCATCTGCACGCGCTGCGGCGGCAACGGGCTGTTCTCGAGGCGGGGCGGCGACGTCGGCCTGCTCGGTCTGGCGTTCATCGGACGGACGGCATGAGCCTCCTTTTCGACGCCCCCATCCAGCCCGAGGAGTTCCGCGGTCGCCGCGTGACGATCGTCGGGATGGGGAAGGCGCGCACGGCCGGCGGGCTCGGGAAGTGGCTCATCGGCCACGGCGCGAACGTGACGATGTCCGATCGCAAGCCGGCGGAGCAGCTGGGCGAGGGGCTCGAGCGTCTGCGCGCGATCGGGATCAGGGACAGGATCGACCTCGTCCTCGGCCCGTCGAGCGACGACGCGGCGCTCGCGGATCCGGACTTCGTGTTCGTCATGCCGGGCATCCGCCCGCGCTCGGCGACGATCCTGCGCGCGCGGGAGCGCGACATCCCGATCCTCACCGAGATGGGTCTCTTCTTCCGTCTTTGCCCGGCGGCGATCGTCGGGATCACGGGAACGAAGGGGAAGTCGACGACCACGACGATGGTCGGGCGCATCCTCGCCCGCGGACCCCGCCGCGTGCTCGTGCGCGGGAACATCGGGCAGAGCGTCATCGACGAGCTCCCGACGCTCACGCGGGACGACCTCGTCGTGCTCGAGCTCTCGAGCTTCCAGCTCGAGACGCTCGGGCGCAGCCCGCACGTCGCCGTCGTCACGAACGTGCTCGAGGACCACCTCGACCACCACGGGACGCGCGACGCGTACATCGCCGCGAAGAGCAACGTCGTCCGCTGGCAGGGCTCGCGCGACGTCGCGATCCTGAACCTGGACGACCCGGTCGCGATGGGGCTGCACGAGGGCGTCGATTCCCAGCTGCGCACGTTCTCGCTCACGCTGCGGCCGAAGCACGGCGCGTACCTCGATGCCGGCGGGCGCCTCGTGCTCGTCGACGGCGAGCGCGAGACGCCCGTGTGCGCGGCGAGCGACCTGCGCGTCCCGGGCCGGCACAACGTCGCGAATGCCCTTGCCGCGGCGATCACGGGCGAAGTCCTCGGGATCGGCGCCGAGGCGATCGCCGACGAGCTGCGCGCGTTCCCGGGCCTCCCGCACCGGCTCGAGACGGTCGGCGAGCACGACGGCGTGCTCTACGTGAACGACTCGCAAGGCACGACGCCGTACGCGACGATCCCGGCGCTGTCGGCGTACCGGCGCACGCCCGTCGTCATCCTCGGGGGCGTCTCGAAGGACGCCGACTTCAGCGATCTCGCGGAGGCGCTCTTCGACGACGGCGCGCGTGCCGTGGTCCTGATCGGGCAGGCCGCTGACGAGATCGGATCAGCGATCGAGCGCCGCCGTAGGCCCTGGACTCCGTCCCCTGCGGCGGCGCCGCTCTTCCACGGACCGCTCGTGGCCCGTGCGAAGGATCTGCGCGACGCTGTTTTGCGTGCACGCGAGATGGCGCTTCCCGGCGACGTCGTGCTCCTCTCGCCCGCGTGCGCGTCGTTCGACATGTTCTCGTCGTACGAGGAGCGCGGCGACCGCTTCCGCGAGCTCGTGCGCGAGATGACGTCGGGCGCGCCCGCATGAGGGCGCGTCTCGCGGGCACGACCGCGTACGACCTGCCGCTCATCGCCGTCGTGCTCGGCCTCGTCGCGATCGGGCTGGCGATGGTCTACAGCGCGAGCGGGATCCGGGCGCTCGACGCGGGCGACGACCCCGCCTACTACCTCGTGCAGCAGTCGGCATGGGCGGCCGTCGGGATCGTCGGCATGGCCGCGGCGGCGCGCATGCCCTACCGCTACGTCCGCATGGCCGCGCTCCCAGTGCTCGTCGTCACGTTCGTGCTGCTCGGGCTCGTGCTCGTGCCCGGCGTCGGCGCGTGCGCCGGGGGCGCGTGCCGCTGGCTGCGCTTCGGGCCGATCGGCGTGCAGCCGGCGGAGATCGCGAAGCTCGCGGTAATCGCGTACCTCGCGCCATGGCTCGCGGCACGGACCGGGCGCGTCACGTCCGCGTCGACGATGGTGCCCTTCGGGATCGTCGTCGCCGCGGTCACGGGTCTCGTGATCGCCGAGCCCGACCTCGGCACGGCGATCGTCATCGTCGTCGTCGCGCTCGCGCTGTACTTCGCCGCCGGCGCGCGCCTCATCGCGTTCGCCGCTCTCGGCGCGCTCGCCGCCAGCGGCGTCGCGGTGCTCGCGATCGAGCAGCCGTACCGGACGGCGCGCCTGCTCACGTTCCTCGACCCGTGGTCCGACCCGCGCGGGGCCGGCTTCCAGACGGTGCAGTCCCTCTACGGCCTGGCGCTCGGTGGGCCGTTCGGCGAGGGGCTCGGCGCGGGCAAGGAGAAGTTCGGGTTCCTGCCCGCCCCGTACACCGACTCGATCTTCTCCGTCATCGGGAACGAGCTCGGTCTTCTGGGAACGGTGACGGTCATCTTCCTCTTCCTCGTGTTCGCGTTCCGCGGAACGCGCATCGCGCTGCGCGCGCCGGACGCCGAGGGCGGGCTCCTCGCGATCGGGATCACCGTGTGGATCGCGTTCCAGGCGTGGCTGAACATGGCCGTCGTCGCGAGCCTCGTGCCGATGACCGGCATCACGCTCCCGTTCATCTCGTACGGCGGCTCCTCGCTCTGCGTCGGCCTCTTCGCCGTCGGCATACTCGTCAGCGTTGGACGAGCGGGTGCGGCGGGCGCCACGGAAGCGACGCTCCTGTCGCGTGCTCCTGGCGGGCGGGGGGACCGGTGGCCACGTGAGCCCGCTCCTCGCCGTCGCGGAGGCGCTGCGAGAGCGGGATCCCGGCGTCGAGATCCTCTTCCTTGGCGGCAGACGCGGGCTCGAGGCTGACCTCGTCCGCGCCAGCGGGATCCGCTTCCACGCGACGGTCATGCCGTCGCTGCGGGACCCCGACTCGCGCCTGTCGCTCGTGTCGCGCGCGGCGCTGCTCGTCCCGGCGCTGCTCGACGCCCTCGTGCGCATCGCCGCGTTCCGTCCGTCGGCCTGCCTCACGAGCGGCGGCCTCGTCGCGTTCCCGATCGTCCTCGCCGCGGCCGTCTGGCGCGTCCCGGTCATCGTGTGGACGGGCGACGTCGTCCCCGGCCGCGCCAACCGGGCGCTCGCGCGCGTCGCGCGCAGGGTCGCGATGACGTTCGCCGAAGCCGAGCGCTTCCTCCCGAGCGGCAAGGCGCTCCTCACGGGCGACCCGATCCGCCGGTCGCTGCTGCGATGGACCCGGCCGATCGCGCGCAGCACGCTCGGCCTCGACGAGGGCGTCGTCGTCCTCGTCACCGGCGGCAGCCAGGGATCCGAGCGCATCAACGAGGCGGTCTCCGCGGCGTTGCCGCAGCTCCTGCGGCGCGCGACGGTCGTGCACCTCACGGGCGGCGCGCACATCGCGCGCGCCGAGGCGCGGAAGGCGCAGCTCCCGGCGGACCTCGCCGGCCGCTATCGGCCGTACGCGTTCCTGCGCGACGAGATGGGCGCGGCCCTCGCCTCGGCCGACCTGGCGATCGGCCGCGCGAGCGCGTCCTCGATCGCGGAGGCGCTGGCGTTCGGCATCCCGCTCGTGCTCATCCCGTTCCGTGCCGCCGCCGAGGCCCACCAGGAGGCGAACGCGCGCGTGACGAGCGAGGCCGGCGCCGCCGTCGTCATCCGCGAGAGCCAGCTCGACGCCGAACGGCTCGTCGCCGAGGTCGTCGGGCTCCTCAACGACCCGCAGCGCCTCGCGCGGATGTCGGCCGCGGCGCGCGCGGCGGGGCGGCCGAACGCCGCCGTCGCGCTCGCGGACGAGGTGCTGGGGATAGGAGGATGCGCGTGAGGTACCACGTCGTCGGGATCGGCGGCGCGGGCATGTCCGCCGTCGCGCGGCTCCTCACGGCGCGCGCGAGCGTGAGCGGCTCCGACGTGGGCCGGTGGCCGCTCGCCGAAGCGCTGCGCCCGCTCGGCGTGACGGTCTACGAGCGCTTCGACCCGCGCAACGTCATCGGCGCCGACGTCGTCATCCGATCGAGCGCGTACGGCGAGGACCACCCCGAGGTCGTCGCGGCACGGTCGGCCGGGATCCAGGTCTGGCGGCGGCACGACGCGTGGGCGCACCTCGCGCGCGGCATGGTCGTCGTCGCGGTCGCCGGCACGCACGGCAAGACGACGACGACGGCGATGTGCTGGGCCGCGCTCCGCGCCGGCGGCCTCGATCCCTCGCTCATCTGCGGCGCCGAGGTCCGCGCGATCGGCGCGAACGCGTTCGTCGGCTCGACCCCGCAGCTCGTCATCGAGGCCGACGAGTACGACCGGACGTTCCACGTGCTCTCCCCGGCCGTCGCCGTCGTGACGAACGTCGAGCACGACCACGTCGACCACTTCCCGACGCGCGAGGACTATGCGGAGGCGTTCCGGCGGTTCGCGGCGCGCACCGCGCCGGGCGGCGCCGTGGTCGCGTGCGCCGACGACCCGGGCGCGCGCGGCCTCGCCGACGACGCCTCGACGCGGCTGCGCGGGCGCGCCGAGGTCGTGACGTACGGCACGTCGGCGGACGCGGAGGTGCTCATCGCCGGCGCGCGATCGCAGGCGGAAGGGGCGGCCGCGGAGGTGCGCCTCGATGGCCGGTCGGTCGCCCTGCGCCTGCCGGTGCCGGGGGTCCACAACCTGCGCAACGCGACGGCCGCGATCGCCGCGGCGCAGCGGCTCGGCGTGCGCCCGCGCGAGGCGGCCGCCGCGCTCGAGCGCTTCGCCCTGCCAGCCCGCCGCCTCGAGACGATCGGCGTGGCCGCGGGCGTGCGCGTGGTCGACAGCTACGCGCATCACCCGACCGAGATCCGCACCGACGTCGCCGCGATGCGCACGGCTTCGCACGGCCGCGTCCTCGCGCTGTTCCAGCCGCACACGCCCAGCCGCCTGCGCGCGTTCTTCGAGGAGTTCGCGTCGGCGCTCCGCACCGCGGACGCCGCGTTCGTCACGGAGACGTTCTCGTCCGCGCGCGAGCGCGCGGACACCGGCGGCCTCGCGCGCCGCCTGGCCGACGCGGCGGGCGCGGCCTACGTCGCGGACGCCGAGGCCGGCGCCCGCGCGCTCGCGGACCTCGCGGCCGACGGCGACGTCGTCCTGGTCCTCGGGGCCGGCGACATCCGCGAGGCGGCGGTCCGTGCGGTCGAGCTGCTCGCGGCGAAGGCGCCCGCGTGCTGAGATGGATCGAGCGAGGGTCCGGCTCCGCCGGCCCGAGCGAGTCGAGGGCGCGGCCCATCTCGGGCCGAAGGCCATGAGATCGAGCCGGTCTCCGTTCGGCGTCCGTGGCGAGCCGATGAGCCGTCACGCCTCGCTCCGCGTGGGCGGGCCCGCGGAGTACTTCGTGCGCGTCGCGACCGAGGCGGACCTGCGAGGCGCCGTGGCGGTCGCGCACGAGCACGAGATCCCCGTGTTCGTGCTCGGCGGGGGGACGAACCTGCTCGTCGCCGACAGGGGGATCCGCGGCGTCGTCCTCGAGAACGCGTGGAGCGACGCGAGCGTCGACGGCATCGTCGTGAGCGCGTCGTCGGGCACGCCGCTCGCGCACGTCGCGGCGCTCGCGGCGCGGTCGGGGCTCGGCGGGCTCGAGTGGATGGCGACGGTCCCGGGGACGGTCGGCGGCGCGGTCCACGGCAAAGCCGGCGCGTTCGGGTCGGAGATCGCCCACGTGTTCGTCGACGCCCAGCTGCTCGACGTGACCGGGACGACGTGGCCCACTGGCCCTGCGGAC
>CAZSRI010000010.1:0-46174 GCA_964609145.1 uncultured Chloroflexota bacterium | reverse complement strand
GCTGCGGCGGCGGAGGAACCCGAACCCGTCCTCGACGATCTCGAGGATGCCCTGCGCGAAGATGTTCCCCTGGGCCTCGGTCTGCGCCTGGAGGATGCGCAGGACCAGCTCGTCCTTCTTCTTGATGTCCGCGAGGTCGGGGACGTTCAGCTCCTTCGCGAGGTCGAGGAGCTCCTTCCCCTTCATCTCGTTCAGCTCGGCGATGCCGTAGAACCTGCGGCCGTCGGCGGGCGGCGCCTCCTGCTCGGGCGCGGGCATCGGACGGCGCGGCTGCCACTGGCGGCGGTCGCCGTTCACACGCCGGGGAGCTTCGGTGGTGGGGGCTTCGGCGGGGGCCGTGCTCTGCGTCTCAGGGGATGCGGTCTGCTGGGGCTCCGCGGGGGTGGGGGTCTGTTCCTCCAAGGTGTGTTCGCTCCTTTGCGGGTACGGGTGTCCGGGGCGCGCCGTTCATGCGCTGCGGTCCCGGGGGAAGAAGAAGAGGTTCGCTGCTGACAACTATACGCGCCCCGCTTGAGCTAAGGGGGCCGGCGGTCTCCTGACCGTCCCCCTTAGCGCGTTGCTCTAGTAGCGGGCGGCGCGGGTGGAGCGGCCCGAGCGCTGCTCGAAGCACTCGCTGCAGTACACGGGCTTGTCGCCGCGCGGCTGGAACGGCACGCGCGCTTCCTTCCCGCAGTTCGAGCAGGTCGCCGTGAACATCTGCCGCGGCGCGCCGCTGTATCCGGCGTCGCGCTGCGCCCGCCGCTCGGCGCGGCAGTTCGGGCAGCGGCCCGGCGGGTTCATCAGCCCGCGGGACTGATAGAACTCCTGCTCGCCCGCGGTCCACACGAATTCCTGCCCACAGTTGCGACAGGTAAGGGTCTTGTCTGCGAAGCTCATCTGAAGGGTCCTCTTTCGTTCGCTCCAGCGCACTTACATCGGGTCGGTGGCTGGGACGTGTGAGGAGACCCTTCACATGCCGCGGCCCTGTACCGTCTGGTCGGTTCGCTGCGCTCCGCTTCCGGAGCACCTCAAGTGTACGGGGAACGCACAACGCCTCCCGCGTGGCGAAGTCCCAGGACCTCCGTCCACCGAAGGGCCGCCGGCCCCCGGCCCGTTCCCTCTGCAACGAAGCCATAGGAGGAACAGAGCTGATGCCGACCGGGATCGTCCGTGCACTTGTCCTTCTCTTCGCGCTGGCACTGCCCCTCGCCGGCGCGGCCTACGCCCACGACGTGGGCGCCGACAA
Source organism: uncultured Chloroflexota bacterium (assembly GCA_964609145.1). GTDB lineage: Bacteria > Chloroflexota > Limnocylindria > P2-11E > P2-11E > JACPOT01. The sequence continues at coordinate 44,949 of CAZSRI010000010.1, read as the reverse complement.
CGCGGGATGGAGCGGGCCGAGCCTTCCCGACGGGGCTTCGGCCCGCGCCATCCAAGCGGTCACCCTTGCGTTCGCTCAGCAGGCGTCAGACTCGGCCCAGGCCGACTCCGAGGACGTGGACAACGACTCGGAGGACGTAGGCGACGTCGATCCCGAGGAGGCGACCGAGACGCCGGAGCCGACCGAGACCGCGCAGCCGACGGAGACGGCCAAGCCGACCGAAACGCCCGAGGTGGAGAACGAGGACGAGGCGGAGGACGAGGCGGAGGACGAGGCGGAGCACGCCGCGACCCCGACCCCGACCCCGACGTCCACCGCAACGCCGAAGCCGACGCCGACGCCCAAGCCGACCGAGTCCGAGCACCACGACGGTGGCGATCACGACGGAGGCGGCGACCGCGAAGGGGATGGCGACTAACGTCGAAGCGTGGTCGAACGCGAGCTACCAAGAGAGGGGCCGGGCGACGTCGCCCGGCTCCTCGCGCGAGACGAGACCGCATGGCGGGAGCTGCACGATCGTGAGTTCACCTTCCTCTATCGCTACGCGCGCGGCATGGGTGCCGACCCGGATCTCGCGGAGGACTGCGCGAGCGAATGCTTCGCGCGGCTGCTCCACAAGCTCGGCGGGCTCCAGATCCGCTCGTACGCCGCGCTGCGGGCATGGCTCATCGTCGTGTGCCGCAACTACCTCCGCGACCAGCTCCGCAGGGATCGCAACAGCGACCGCGACCTCGACGGCGTGGACGCCGCCGCCCCCGACCGCGACCCGCTCACGGCGATCGCGCTCGCGCGCGCGCTGGCGGCGCTCCCCGAGGCGCAGCGCGAGGTGCTCGTGATGCGCTTCACGCTCGGCATGACGACGGCGCAGGTCGCGACCGCGCTCGGCCGCGGCGTGAAGGCGGTCGAGAGCCTGCAGCATCGCGCGCTCGAGTCGCTGCGGCGCTCGCCGCACCTCTCGCGGGAGGACGCATGAACGACCAGCGGCTCGAGGAGCTCCTTCGGCGCTCCGCCGCCTCCGGCGCGGAGGTCGAGCGCCACCGCGCGCGCAGCTGGTCGCACGTGCAGAGCGCGCTGCGCGCGCCGGCGCCGCCCGCGCTCTGGCCGTTCGTCTGGTCCCTCGCGCGCTCGGTCGCGCTCCCGGCGCTGGCGCTCGCGCTCGCGCCGGCGATCGTCGCGGCGGCGTTCCTCGTCCAGGAGGCGCGGACGCCGGCGGCGTCGCCGACGCCCGCCGTGCCCGCGTCGAGCGCGCCCGCGACGACGGAGAGCGGGTCCACCACGCCGACCGCGTCGCCGACCCCGACCGCCACGCGCACGCCGGAACCGAGCGAGACGCCGGAGCCGCGCGAGACGCCCGGGCCGAGCGAGAGCGCTGAGCCGATGGAGACCGCCGAGCCCGAGCACGTGGAGGGCGCGACGCCGTCGCCGACCCGGACGGCGTCGCCCTTGCCCACGCGCAGCGCGACGCCCACGCCGACCCGGTCGCCGACGAGGAGCGAGACGCCCGAGCCCGAGAGGAGCGGCGACTCGCGCGGAGGCGCGGGCTAGCGGGGCAGGCGCACGAGGATCGCGGTGCCGCCGTCGCCCGGGAACTCGGCCGCGATCGTCCCGCCGTGGAGCTCGACGATGTGGCGGCTGAGGTGCAGCCCAAGCCCGAGCCCGTCCGCGCCGTTCCCGCGCGCCTGGTAGAAGCGGTCGAAGATCTTCGCGCGGTGCTCCGCGGGGATCCCCGGGCCGTGGTCGCGGACGCGGAGCTCGATGTGGCCGTCGTCGGCCGACACGTCGATGGCGATCTCGCCGGAGGGGCTGAACTTCACGGCGTTGTCGAGGAGGTTGCGCACGACCTGCTCGATGCGCAGCGGATCGACGCTCGCGACGATGGGCGGCGTCCCGCGCACCTCGATGCGGTGCCGCGACGTGCGCGCCTGCGTCTCCGTCGCGACGCGCGACGCGAGCGCGAGCATGTCCTGCTCCGAGCGGTGGAGGTCGTCGGCCCGGCCCGTCTGGATGCGCACGGTGTCGAGGAGGTGCGCGACGAGCTCGGCGAGCCGCACGCTGCGCTCGGCGACGAGCGCCGCGAGCGTGCGCAGGCGCTCGGGGCGGACCTCGCGCCCCTGGTCGACCTCGCGCACGAACGACTCGGACGCGAGGCGCAGCGCGGTGAGCGGCGTGCGCAGCTCGTGTGCGGCGATCGAGAGGAACTCGTCGCGCGCGGCGACCTTGTCCTCCTCGGCCTGGCGCAGCAGGACCTCGGTGGCGTGGAGTGCGCGCACGGAGCGCTCGCGCTCGATGACCGCCGCCGTCAACGCGAGCGCCGTGACCGACGCCGTCCCCATGAAGCCGAGCGTGATGAGGAGCGTCGCGTTCTCATCGCCGCCGACCCACGGGCCGACGCCGAGCGCGACGCCGGCCACGGCGGCGGCCGACAGGGCGAGCACCACGACCGAGGAGGAGCGCGGCCCGAACCGGACCGCCGCCCACGCGATCGCCGGGAAGGTGAGGTACGCGATCGGGACGTGGGCCACGGCGAGCGGCGAGAGCGGCGTGAACACGACGACGATCGTCGCCGCGGCGAGCGCCGAGAGCGCGAGGATCTCGGGCAGCGCGCTCCACGGCGTCACGACCGCCGGCGGCGTGAGCCACACGAGGAGGAGCGGCGCGACGATCACCGCGCCGCCGGCGTCGCCGAGCCACCACGTCCACCAGATCGTGAGCAGCCGCTCCGCCTGCGCGTTCCCGGTGAGGAAGAGCGTCGCCGTGCCGGTCGTCGCGCTGATCGTCGTCGCCGCGACGGCGGCGAGGAGCGTGAAGCGGAACACGTCGACCACGCGGTCGAACGCGCGCGCGCCGTTGGCGTAGCGCCGCACGAGGTACGCGGCGGCGACCGCCTCGAGCGTGTTGCCCGCGGCGATGCCGATCGCGGCGAGCGGTCCGCCCGCGGTCGTGACGTTCACGACGAACGCGCCGGCGGCGACGGCCGGCCACGCGCTCGGCCCATACATGAGGAGTGCGGCGATCGCGATCCCGCTCGGCGGCCACACCGAGCTCGCGCTCGCGTTGATCAGCGCGAGGCTCAGCCCTAGCTTGCCTCCCAGCACGTAGAGGGCGGCTACACCGAGAAGGGTGACGATGTACCGCAGATCCCTCGCTCGCACGCTCCCCTCCCTGTCGTGCAAGCCTATTGGTCCTGACGTACCGCGGGTAGCGGGGGCGTGGCTGTTGCTCGTTAGCGCAGGGCGCGAAGGAGGCGCTTCGTCACGACGCCGGGCGTGTCGCGGATCTCGTGCTCCCAGACCTCTTCGACCCGCCAGCCCTCGCGTTCCAGATGTGCGCGCTTCATCCGGTCGCGGCGGCGGTTGCGGCGGAATTTCTCGAGCCAGAAGTCGCGGTGCGATCGCGGGAGCGGATAGCGGCAGGTCGGGCAGCGATGCCAGAAGCAGCCGTGCACGAAGACGGCGACGCGCTGTTTCGTGAAGACGAGATCGGCGCGCACGCCGTCGGCGCGCAGGTTGAGCCGATAGCCGCGCGCGCCGGCGGCGCTCAGCGCGCGGCGCAGCGCGACCTCGGGCGCGGTGCCGCGGCCGACGTTGCCGAGCATCGCGATGCGCGCCGCGAGCGAGCTGGGGTCGGGGTTGCGCCGGTCGGTCGCGACGAGCGGCCGCTCAGCGAGCGCGCGGCGCGAGGTGGGAAGCCGGCGGTACGTCACTTCGCCGCGGCGGCGAGGGCGGTGTCGGCGGGACCCGCCGCCAGGGCGAGAGCGACGGCGAACGTCCGCCGGCGGCGCTGGACGGAGCCGTGGCCGGCGGCGTTCGCGACGCGCCACTCGACCGCACACCCGAGGTCGGCGAGGCAGCGGAGCATCACGCCGGAGTCGCGGCCGCGCTGATGCGCCGGCGTGGCAGGGCGCGCCTCCAACTCGAGGGCGAGCCGGAACCCGCCGATCCCCGCGAAGAGCTCCGCGACCGTCCCCTTCACTCGCGGATCGATCCTACGCGATCGCGCGCAGCTCCCGAAGGTCGATCCTTCCGCTCGCCTGCACGAGCGCTTCGAGATCGGCGCAGCCGCCCTCGTACACGAGGTGGTCGTCGCCGCGCTCGGCCTCCGCTGCCACGAGAGCGTCGACGGCGCTGGGCCTGCCTGTCGAGCTCTCGCCGATCCTTGGAGGAGCTGCGCGGCGGGCCGCGCGAGTGGCTCATCGACACCGCTGATACGCTCACTACTACTCCGTGTAGGAGAGCAGAGGGATGGACGCTGCGGACATCGAGCGGACCTTGACTTCCTGCGAGCAAGCCCTGCGGAGTCCCGGCGCGATCGACCTCACGCGGCTCGGCTTCTGGAAGGCGGTCTCCGCCGCGAAGCGGCGCCCCGATCTCGCTGCGCGCTTCGCCGACCGCATCGCGCGCATCGACCGCGAGGCGTTCCTGCGCGCCACGCCGATCGCGCTCCCCGCCGCGGTCGGCGTCGGCCTCGAAGCGTTCGGCGCGCTCGCCGGCCTCGCGGTCACCGCGCTCGCGCCGGTCTTCGGACCGCCGTGGCGCGACCTCGCGTACCTCGTCGGCGCGGGCGCGCTCATCGGCGCGACGCACGCGCTCGCGCACTACGTGGTCGGCTCGGCGATGGGCATGCGCTTCACGCACTTCCACTCGCGTCCGCCGCTGCGGCCGCAGCCCGGCTTCAAGATCGACTACGCGACGTACCTGCGGACGCCGGCGCGCTCGCGCGCATGGATGCACGCGAGCGGCGCGATCGTCTCGAAGGTCATCCCGTTCCTCGTCGCGGCGATCGCCGCGGCGCAGGGCGCGGCCGCGTGGGCGGTCTGGGTGCTCCTCGGGATCGGCGTGCTCCAGCTCGTCACCGACGCGACGCTGTCGACGCGGGCGAGCGACTGGAAGAAGTTCCGCCGAGAGATGCGCTTCGCGCGCTACGCCGCTCCGTCCCCATCCGCCGCCGGGCGATAGCGCACGCGCACACCGAGCTGGGCGGCGGTCCTCGCGAGCCGCCCGTCAGAGGTCACGAGAGCGGCACCCTGCGCCAGCGCGAGCGCGGCGTAGAACGAGTCATGCGCGCCCACGCTGTCGAACAGCGAGCACGCACGCGGGAGCAGGGGCGCGAGCGGGACTCGTTCGGCGGGGAGCGTCGTGAGCCGCGTCAGGATCGTCGCCAGGGACTCGCGGTCGAGCGCGCGAGTGTTGACCATGCGCCGCAGCCCGGCATAGGCGTCAGCCTCGAAATGAGCGGGGACCTGCACCGGTCGTTCGCGCGAGAGGTCGTCCTCGATGGCACCGGCGTTCGGAGCGCTCCGCGCGGCGTCGATCGCGGCGGATGCGTCGAGCACGATCACGGCTCGAGCCCCTCTTCGATGCGGCGCGCTTCTCTCACGGCCTGTGCTCCGGTCATGCGGGTGGGGATCGGCGTCCAGCGCCGCGCCTGCTCCAGCCACTCGTCCAAGGTCGGCCGCGAAGTGTCCGTGCGGATCAGGTCGATGAGGTACTGGCTCATCGTCTGACCCTTCTTCGTCGCACGCGCGCGGACCTTGTTCCGCAGGCTCGTCGGCACGCCTCGGATCTGGATGTTCGTCGTACCAGCACCTCTCACGGCCATGCGAGGCTAGCATGCTTCGAGCATGCAACGGCACGCGCATGCGTGACCCCGAGAAGCGCTAGCCGCCGAGGCCGTCGCGGGAGGCGTCGATCGCCTCGGGGAGCGTGTCGACCGGGATGGTGCAGCGGCCCGCCGCGATCCAGCGCCGCGTGCCGATGCGCTCGCGCGCGGCATGCGCCTCGAGCCGCGCCTGGCCGGGATCGCGCCACGCCGCGTCCGCGATCCCCCCGATCGCGGCCTTGCCCGGGACGGCCGCGAGGAACGCGTCGACGGGCGGGTTCGAGCGGCCGAAGGCGTCCCACGACACCCCGGCGACGTCGTACGCGCGCCCGAGCGCGGTCACGGGCGCGTCGTCGCCGCAGACGTGCAGGACGTTCAGCCGCGCGCCGCGCGCGCCGTCGAGCACGCGCAGGTCGAACGGCGTCCCGAAGCGCGCGTACTCCTCGTCGGTGAGGTAGGCGCGCGAGGCGGCCGGCGTCGTCGCGAGGAAGATGCCGTCGGCGACCTCGCCGCAGGCGGCGGCGAGCGCGCGGAACGTCTCGGCGACCGCGTCGAGCGCGGGGAGCACGGCCTCCGGACGCTCGCGCAGGTCCTCGCGCACGCGCTCGCGCGTCGCGAGGTACGCGAGCACGCCGAGCGGCGTGAAGATCGTCGCGACGATCGGGACGTCCGGCAGCGCGTCGCGCACGAGGCGCAGCCCGAGGAGGAGCTCCTGGAATGCCGGCTCGTCGACGCCGCGGCGATCGACGCGCGCCCAGTCCTCGGCGCGCTCGACGGCGCGCCGCACGAGGCGCGGGTGCTCGGCGCCGCCGTACGCGTAGCGCGTACCCCACGGCTCCGCGTGGTAATGCGCGCGCGAGTTGAGCTTCACGAGGTCGAGCCGGTGGCGGCGCGTGAACGCGACGGTCGTCTCGGCGAGGCGGCGCGGATCGGCCTCATCCGGATAGAAGTGGCGCCACACGGCGAAGGGCACGCGGTCGGGCGCCTCGCCGCGCACGGTCGCGAACACGCGCTCGCGCGCGTTCACGGTCGCGCGAGCGCGCCGCTCACAGCGCGGTCTTCGTCCCGCGCTCGAGCGCGTCGAGATGCGCCTCGTAATGGAGCGGCACGGTGAGGAGCCAGGCGAAGCAGTTCATCTCGCCGTAATAGGGCTGGCGCGCGGTCGCCTCGGTGTTCGGCGCGTCGGGGAACTCGGCGACGAGCTTCGCGAGGCGGTCCTGTGCGCGCGCGGCGAGGGCGTCGACCTTCGCGCGGTCCACGGACCCGGCTGCGGCGCGCGGCTGTCCCGTCTGGCCGGCCATCTCGCCGTTCGCGAGCCGGAGCGCGATCCCGCTGATGCCGCGCTCGACGGCGAGCAGGTGCGCCGCGACCTGCCCCAGGCCCCAGTCGTCCTCGCTCCCGCGCGCGAGCTCCTCGTCGCTCGCCGCGGCGACGCGCTCGAGTAGACGCTTGCGCCCCGCTTCGACCCGCGCGGCGAGGAGGCCGAGCGCCTCCTTGCGGAACCGCGCGCGGTCCGCGGGCTCGTCGACGAGCCGGAAACTCACGGCGACACCTTCTTGTAGAGGCGGCCGCCGGTCCGCACCCATTCCGCGGAGAGGAGCTCGACCTGCTGGTCCTTCAGGGGGCCGGCGAGCAGGACGAGCCGTCCGGCCGAGTTGAACGCGAGCGGCACCGGCTCCGGGATCGGCGGCGGGTCGCGCTGGAGCTTGCGGAAGCCCGACTCGAGCGGGCGCGAGTGGAGGACGAGCCTGCCGTCCCCGACGGCGACGCGGATCTCCGCCGACGTGTTCCGGTACGTGCCCGCGACGCGCTCCGCCTCCTCCGCGGTGTACTCGCGCGGTCGCGGCGGGTCCTTGCGCACGCCGAGCGCGCGCTCCCACCACCAGCGCGTCATCGCGTTCTGGAGCTGCGCCGCCTGGTTCGTGTTCGTGAGCATCGCGATCGCGGCGCGCTTCGCGGGCGCGACGTGCAGCATGGCCTGCTGGCCGAACGTCGCGCCCCCGTGCTGGATGACCCACTCCTCGCAGGGGGCTCCGCCCCCTTCCACGCCCGGGATCGTCACCTTCTCGACCGCCCAGGCGATCCCGCGGAACGCGCCGAGCGGGCCGTCCACCAGCGGCGACCGCATGAGGGCGACCGACTCCGGCCTCAGGTAGCGCGCGCCGTCGGCGGTGGTGCCGTCGCCCATGTGGAAGCGCGCGAATCCCAGGAGGTCGACGACCGTCGACGCGATCCCGCCGAGGCAGTTGCTCGAGCGAGGCAGCGCCCACGGCCGCACGACGCGCGGCTCCTCCTCGAACACGTTGTGACCGACGGCGAAGCGGTGCGTGAGGACGGAGTTCGCGAAGAAAAAGGTGCGCTCGAGGCCGAGCGGGACGAAGAGACGATGGCGCATCGCGTGCTCGATCGCCTGGTCCGTCACCCGCTCGACGACGTGGCCGGCGAGCGCGAACGCGGCGTTGTTGTACGCCCATTCGGTCCCCAGCGGGACCTGCTGCTCGAGCTCGCTCATCGTCGCGACGTACCGCGCGAGCGCGTCGTCGTTCCATCCCGTGTCGATGAAGTGGTCGCCGAACCAGCCGCAGGTGTGCGTGAGGCAGTGGCGCAGCGTCACGCGCGCGGCGGCGTCCCCGTCGCGCAGCCGCAGCTCGGGCACCCAGCGGCGCACGGGCACATCGAGGTCGAGCTTGCCCTCGTCGACGAGCCGCATGACGAGCGTGCCGAGGAACGTTTTCGAGATCGAGCCGATCTGGAAGATCGTGTCCGCCGTCACCGGGAGCGCGTTCTCGACGCTCGTAACGCCGAACGCCGCAAGCGTGTCGTCGCCCCCGGACGCGATCCCGACCGACACGCCGGGGATCGGCAGGCGCCGTTGTTCCTCCGTGACGATCCGCTCGACCTCGGCGCGCACGTCCATCGTCACCGCCACGCCGACAGCATGACGCGAACGGGGGGTGGACGGAGCGCAGCCCCTTTGACGAAAGAGTTATCCACTTAGCAGACGAGGCCGGTCGCGCCTGGTACGGTCCCCGCCTCATGGCCACAGAGATCGCGGCCGGATACAAGATCGAGCGGATCGACCTCGCGACCGCCGACGCCGCGCTCATGCGGAAGGCGGTCGCCTTCATGGCGTCCTACGACGCCGAGGAGCGCCCCGAGGATCCGCCGATCCCCGCGGCGATGACCGAAGGGGGACTGCGCGCGACGTCCCCGATGTTCATCCGCAGCGAGTGGGGTGCGTTCGACGACGCCGGTGACCTCGTGGGCCTCGCGATCTTCGTCGAGAACCGCAGTGGGTCGAACGAGGACATCCGCCAGGTGCGCCTCGGCGTGCGCGCCGACCACCGGCGGCGCGGGATCGCGACGGCGCTGTTCGCCGAGGGCCTCGCCGGGATCGGCGAGGGTCAGGCCCGGCTCCTCCAGTGGTTCACCTCGACGCGCGTGCCCGCCGGGGAGGCCGTCTCGCGCCATGTCGGCGCGAAGCGCGGCCTGCACATGCGCGTGAGCCAGGCGGACCTCCGCACGATCGACCGGGCGAAGATGCGCGAGTGGGCGGCGATCGACCCGCCAGGCTACCGCCTCGAGTGGGTGATCGGGGACATCCCCGACCGCCTCATGCCCGCGACGGTCCGCGCATTCAACGCGATCAACCGCATGCCGAAGGAAGACCTCGACGTGGAGGACTGGGTCCACAGCGAGGAGAACGTCCGCGACTGGGAGCGCGTCCGGAAGGCGCGCGGCCAGGAGCAGTACCTGCTGCTCGTCATCGACGACACCACGGGCGACGGCGTCGCGTTCACCGACGTGGTGTTCGACCGCCGCTATCCGGCGATCGTCCACCAGGGCGGGACCGCGGTGGACGTCGACCACCAGCGCAAGCGCATCGGCAAGTGGATCAAGGCGCGGATGGCGCTGCGGCTCCTCGAGGACCTCCCGCAGGCGCGCTTCATCCGCACCGACAACGCCGGCACGAACGCGAAGATGCTCGCGATCAACGACCAGATGGGCTTCACGGAAGCGTGGTGGGGCGATATCTGGCAGATGCCGCGCGCCGACGCGAAGCGCTGGGTCGGGGAGCGCCTCTAGGAGACCGCCGCCTTGCGGCGCGACCGCGCGAACCCGATCAGCCACAGCACCGCGCCCGCCAGCGCGAGCGTCCCCACGACGAACGGCCCCATGAGCCCGTTCGGCTCCTCCCAGTCGGCGAGGATCGCCGCACCGCCGCGCGCGAGGCCCGCGGCGCGCATGACGAAGAGCGCGAGCGGACCGAGGGCGAGCGCGCCGCCGACCCACGCGAGCGCGGCGTCCACCGCGGCGCCCCTCGACGCCGCGCCGAGCACCGCGCGGCCGACGAGCACGCCGATCGCGAGGTCGATCGCGCCGAGGACGATCCAGCCGAGCGGCGACGCGACGTCGATGACGGCGTCGACGAGGAAGGGGATCCACCCGAGCGCGTAGGCCGCGGCGACGAGCGCGGCGATCGCCGCACCGACGACGCGTCCGCGCGGCGCCGGCGCGGGGCGTCGCACGCGCACGACCGCGATGCCGATCGCGAGCGCGAGGGCGGCCGTCGCGAGCCAGGCGCCGGTCGCGAGGTCGAGCTGGCACAGGACCGCCTTCCCGGGCGCGGGCCGCGCCTCGAACGGCGCGAGCACCTCGTTCATGAGCGCGCCGGTCGAGAGCGCCGCGAGGAGCGTCGCGCCGACCGCGATGGCCGCGCCGATCCGGCCGGCCACGACGACCGAGCCCGCCGCGAGCGCGAAGCCGATGACGTAGAGCCAGGGCCACGCGTTCTCGCCGGGGTACTCCGCGAAGCCGCGCGTCACGGCGGTGTTCGCGCACGACGACGTGACGGCGGCCCAGTCGAGCTGCGTCGCGGCGAACGCCGCGACGAGGATCGCGACGGCCGCGAGCGCCTCGCGTCCGCTCGGCTCACGCTCCACGAGGATCCGCATACCTCCTCCTACGCGATCGGGCCGGACACGCGCCCGGCGATGACGAGCACGACGAGGATCGCGTACGCGACGAACAGCGCGATCAAGACGAGCCGCGCGACGCGCACGAAGCTCGCGGCGCGCGCCCGTCCATCGGTCCGCAGCCCGCCGTACAGCGCGGCGGCGTACGCGGAAAGGGCGAGCGCTCCGAGGGCGATCGCCATCGCCGCGAGGATCCAGAGGAGCTCCACTAGGAGCCCGGCGCGACCGTCGGCGCGGCCCCGCCGCCCTCGAGCATCCGCCGCACGGCGGTGAGCGCGCCCGCCACGGTCGCGGGCACGAGCGTGACGCGCTCGCCCTCCCACGAGCAGAGCCAGACCGCGGTCGCTGCGCGCAGGACCGTGAGCGGCGCCACGGTCCCCTCGGGGCGCACGAGCGTGAGGCGGGCGACGGTGACGAGCTGGCCGAGCGTCGCCGCGACGAGGCGGCCGTCGGGCGTGAGCGTGTAGCCGCCCTCGACCGGCGCGACGAGCCGCTCCTGCAGGAGCTCGCCGAGGCCCGCGGCCATCGCGCCGGTCGCGGAGCGCAGGTCGACGGGGGTCACCGCCGCCGCGGCCGTGACGGACCAGCGCGTGTCGCGCCCCGCGAGCCCCTCGCGGAGCGACGCCTCGAGCAGCTCGGACGTGATAACGGGCCGCGGGCGCACCTCGCGCGCGAGCTCCGCGCGGAGCAGCGCCGAGCGCTCGGCGTCGGCGACCGCGAGGAGCGCGGCGAAGGCGGTCAGGTCGAGCTCGAGGACGTCGCCCGAGATGGCGGGGAGCTCGCTCAGGCCGACGCGCTCGTCGATCGCGACCGTCGCGAGCGCGACCGACGGGAACGCCGCGAGGTCGGCCGTCTCGGCGTCGCCCGACTGCGCGACGACCGGCGCGTCCGCGCCGGCGGCGAAGAACGTCGTCTCGGTCGCCGCCGCGTCGCCGGCGCGCACGACGGTGAGCACGACGCTGTGCGTGGGGTGGGCCATGACGCCGAGCGCGGCCTGGCGCGCGGGGTCGGTCTGCGGCGCGGCGAGATCCGCCTTCGTCACGCGGAAGCGCGCCGGCGAGATGAGCGTCATGTCCACGACCTCCCGTACTGGATGCGCTGGAACGCGCGCGGGCCGTCGAGCCCGACGAACGGACAGCCCGCGAGGCCCGAGCGCGGCGTCAGCGAGGCGTCGCCCGGCGCGATCCAGCGCACGCGGCCGCGCTCGATCCACGGCGCGAGGTCGGGATCGATCGCGTCGCTCTCCTCGTCGCGCTCGCCCCAGCCGAGGCGGCCGTCGGCGAGCCGCGCCGCGTACCGGTCCGCGCCCCACTCGTTCGCGTCCGCGGGCTCGACGGGCGGCGGCGCGAAGTACGCGATCGCATAGCCGGTGTGCGGCCCGATCGCGAGCTGCGAGACGACGGCGGCGGTGCGCTCGTCGGCGAGCACGCGCGGCAGCACGTACGGGACGCCGGGCCCCGGATACACGAGGAAGCCCGTGCGCTCGGGATCGGCGCCGAGCCGCAGCGCGCCGACGATCCCGCGCAGCGACGCCGGCGGATCGAGCGCCGCGCGGACCGGATCGCGGTAGCGCCACCAGAGGCCGTCGATGCCGTCCGCGTCGACCGCCATCTCGAACGCCGCGCCCGTGATGGGGCAGCGCGAGAGCGCGACGCGCGGCAGCGCGGCGAGGTAGCGCGCGCGCAGCTCGCCGGCGCGCTCTTGCGCGAGCGCGAGGTGGGCGAGGAGGCGCGAGCGCACGGTGTCGCTCGCGGCGTCGGCGAGCTCGGCGAGCGCGGCGACGTCGCCCTCGGCGCGCTCGTGCGCCGCGAGGACCGCGTCGCGCGCGCCGGTGGCGGCCGTCATCCGCGCAGCTGGTCCTTCCGCCAGCTCTCGAGCCCGCGCGCGACGGGCGCCTCGGGCGGCGTCGCGATCGCGTCGCCGGGGTGCGCGTACTCGGCGCGCACCACGTCGTTCGCGCGGAAGACGCCGACGGGGTTCCCGCCGCCGGCGCGCGCCGCATCGATGCGGCTCATCTCCGGCGTGACCGGCGCCGCCGGCTGGTGGCCCTTGATGATCGCGTACTGGATGTCGCGGTTGTTCAGGTCGTGCGCGCTCCCGTCGCGCGCCCACCGGAACGAGTACTGGTCCTCGTGCTGGACGCCGTAGGGCCGCATGAGCTGCTGGTGCTCGTCGATCCAGGCGCGCGGCACGGGCGCGTACTGGCCCGTCGCGGGGTCCCTGTAGCGGTAGAAGAGGATGTCGTTGTCGCCGGTGAAGTACGTGGGGTGGTCGGTGCCGGCGGTCGGCCCGTGCACGATGACGCCGCCTGCGGTGCCGGGGGCGAAGCCCGCGCGATCGAGGGCGAAGCGGCCGTTCGCGATCTTCTGGCCCATCTCGGGGGCGAGGTCGTGGTACTCGCGCATGCGCTGGCGCCAGCGCTCCTGGATCGCGACGATCTCCTCGGGGCTGCGGCCGACGAGGAGCTTCTGCATGTCCTGCTCTGGGATCGGCTTGAACCAGGCGGAGCGGTCGAGGTGCTGTGCGGGCGCGCCGAGCTCCACGTCGATCGGGTTCACCGTCTTCGCGTGGTCGTCGGCGGGCTTGTACGCGTCGCCCTGCGCCAGGCGTCGGAGCGCGCCCTGGCCGGTGCCGCGGTAGCCGATCTCGAGGCCGGGGTGGTCGTTCACGAACTGGCGGTTGAGGCGCCCGGCGGTCGCGCTCATCCCGAGGTCGTGCGCGGCGATCGGCGACCCCTCCGGGAGCCCACGCAGCTTGGGCGGCGCGTCGCGCACGACGAGCGCCTCGTGGCGAAGGTGCCCGGGCAGCGTGTCCGCGCGGCCGGCGGCGCTCGGCGCGGCGGTGGGCGGGACCGTGGCCGCGCCGGGACGAGGGTCGGGCGCCGCCTCGGGCAGATGCCAGCGCGCGGGCGCATTGCCGTGGAGGCCGGGCAGCGTCGTCGGGTCCGGCGGCTTCAGCGTGAGATCGCGTCCGTCGCTCTTGATGAGCGGCAGCGGCCCGCGCGGCGGCCGCAGGCCCTCGCGGAACTGCGCGTACTGCTGTTGCAGCCCCTTCGCGGTGCCCCACGCGTCGAAGACGTCGCTCCCGATCGCGCGGAAGATCTCGCCGGTCGTCGCGGCGGGCTTCGTCGGGTCGAGCTGGCGCTCGTACAGGTCGTACGTCTGGTGGGGCAGGCGCGACACGACGTTGTGCTTCACGCCGGCGCGGATCGCGTCGGTGTAGCCCCACGACCGGCCGTTGTCGGCGGCCTCGTCGTACGAGCGCTGCATCGCGTCGTACGTCGAGGCGGCGAGCTTCCCGTAGTCGTACGCGCTGAAGAGGACCTGGCTGCCGCCGGCGGTGAGGAAGTTCGTTCCCATGCGGATGAGCTGGTTGTCCATCGCCTGCGTGAACGTGTCCTTGGTCGCCTGGAGGTAGTCAGGCCCCTTGCGCAGCTCCTCGTCCGGCGCGATGCGGTCGCGGCCGAGGCGGTCGCGGAGGATGCCGCGGAGCTTGTCGACGTACGCGGCGTCGATGCGGCCGTCGGGCTGGTACGCGTGGTCGAGGCGGTCGTAGATGTCGTCGTACTTCAGGCCGCGGGCGATCGTGATGTCGGTGACGTTCCGCAGCGCGATCCGCGCCTGCTCCTGCTTCTGCCGGTCGGCCTCGGCCTCGGCGCGCTCGCGGTCGCGTGCGCCGAACCACCGCTCGCGCTCCTCGGCCGTGCCGCGCGCGAACTCCTCGCTCTCGCGCTCGCGCCGCTTGTCCGCGTCGAGCGAGGCCTGGATCTCCCGGCGCGCGCGGTCGGGCTTCACCCAACTGCCCCCGAACCACACGTCGCCGGCCTCGCCCGCGCGGCCGTCGGCGCCCGCGCCGTACTTCCCGGGCTCCCACACGACGAGGCGGCGGCGCTCGTACGGGTCCCACACGTCGGACGCGCCGCCGAGCCTGCCCGCGACGCCGCCGGACGTTCCCGCGCCGACGGGCACGCCGCCCGCGAGGATCGTCCCGCCGAGCGTGAACGCCGTGATGAGGGTGATGATCGCGTTCGTCAGCGGCGTCGCGTTGTCCTCGATCCCCGCGACGAGGTCGCGCGCCTGATCGGGGTCGAAGCCCGCCTCGACGAGGCTACGCTCGAGGCCGCTCAGGTCGAGCTCGCCGCCACCGCTGTCCTCATCGCCGCCGCCGATGCCACCGACGACACCGAGAGTGGGTGAGGGCCGCGCCGCGACCGTCCCGCAGCGCCACGACCCGACGAGCCGGATCGCCTGACCCTTCGGCGTGTCCGCTCCGCTCGCCGCGATCGTGAGGTCGACGCTGCCCGAGAGGTCGCCGTTCAGCGTGAGCTTGCCGGGCACGTTCGCCGCGTCGGCCTCCCAGAAGAGGACCTTCGCGCCCTGCGCGCTCGTGATGCTCACCTGGGCAGGCGCCTCCTTGTACGTGCGCGGGTATGTCGTGACGCCGATCGTCGGCGTGTCGACGACGAAGTGGTATTTCGTGCCGTCGAGCGTCGTGTCGACGTCGACGCGTTGCCAGAGATCGTTCCCGATCGGATGGCTCCCGCACGTGAACGAGGTCGGGGGTCCGAATCGGCCGTTCAGCGTCCCGGAGGCGGTCATGTCGAACTCGCCCGTGCCCTTCGCCGCGACGAGCGTGGGGCTCGGCGTGGGCGTCGCGGGAGCCGTCGTGCACGAGATGCCCACCGACTCCGCCGCGGCGAGAAGCTGCGCCGACACCTTCTTCTGCGCGTCCGCGTTCGCGAGGAGGTCGCTGAGGTTCGTCTGGTACGCCTGACCGCCCGTGCTGAGCGGGGTCTCGACGACGAACGCGCGGCGCGTCCCGCTGCCGAGGATCTTCGAGCCGGTGAAGAGGCCGCTGGGCGGGTCGAATCCCCCGCCGCGGCATTCGAGCACGCTGTTCGCGTCGGAACCCGGCTTCTCGCGCCAGTACGCCGCGAGGATCGGGCCCGTCGCGAGCCGGCCGCCGGCGAGGCCCTGCAGCGGGTCGAAGCTCTTCTCCGGCTGGGCGTACGCGCACGTCACCTTGAAGCTGCCGGCCGCGCCCGCGGCGGTCACGGCGCCGCTGCCCGGGACGAGCTGGAACGTGCCCATCGTCTGCGGGCACACCGGCGTGGCGGCGGCCGCGGGCGTCGCGCCCGCGCCGAGGATCGCGATGACGAACACTGCCGCGGCCGCGACGCGCGGAGCCATGAGCAGGTAGCCGAGCACGAGCCCGGCGATGACGAGGAGCTGCTCGTCGAGTGCCCGCTGCCCCTCGAGCGCGCGGCCGATGACCGACGCGAGCCAGGTCGTGAGCGCCGTGAGCAGCAGGAAGCGGATCGGGCCGGCGACGCGGTCGCGCGCGCGGAAGAACGGACGCAGGCCGCGCTGTACGGCGATCCCGTGCGCGGCGACGAGGTACGCGAACAGCGCGATCGTGAGCGGGAACGCCGCCTGCGGGAGGAGCCCGATCTCCTGCGCGCGCGTCGCGTGCGACCCTGCCCACGACACGCCGAAGAAGCCCATCGCGACGAGGGGCGCGACGACGAAGCGCGTGGGCACGGGGAGCCGTCCGGCGATCCACGTGAAGACGCGCGTGAGCGGGCGGCGCGCGACGAAGAGGACGGACCCGAGCGCGATCGAGCCGGCGAGAGGGCCGAGGCCGAGCGTGTCCGCGAGGTACCGGCTCGGGCGGGCGAACGTGTCCCAGAGCACGAGCGAGAGGAGACCCGCGCCGCTCGCCACGAGCACGGCGCGTCGGATCGCTGGCGGCCCCACCCCCGTCAGCAGCCCCATCTGACGGGCGAGCAGTATGCGCTGGCTTGTATGCCCTCTCGGTGTCAGCCGGGGATGGAACGCCCTAGGCTTGGGCCGATCGCGGGGAGGTGAAGGTGGCCGAGCTCGCGCGGCGCGTCGGTCTCGGCCTCGCCTCGCGCGGCGACGTCGCGGATACCGTCGAGTGGACGCGGCGCGCGCGCGACGCGGGGATGGCGGAGGTCTGGTTCCACGACTCGTACTTCGAGCGCGACGCCGTCACGTACGCGACGGCCGTCGCGACGCGGGTCGACGGGATCCGCGTCGGGCTCGGCGCGCTGAACCCGTACACGCGCCACCCCGTGCTCATCGCGATGACCGTGAGCGCGCTCGACGACATGGCGCCGGAGCGCATCTCGCTCGCGCTCGGGAGCGCGCTCCCACTGCGGCTCGGCCAGATGGCGGTCCCGTACGACCCGGCCGAGGCCGCGGGCAGGGTGAGCGACGCGATCGACGTCGTGCGCAAGCTCTGGAGCGGCGAACGCCTCCCGCCGGCGCGCCAGGGCCTGCCGCCGCTCCAGCCGATGTTCCCGCCGGTGCACCGCGTGCCGATCTACGTCGCGGGCTACCGCACGCCGATGATGGAGGTCGCCGGTCGCAAGGCCGACGGCTACATCGCGCGTCCCGCGGAGTCGATCCCCGGCCTTCGGTACCTCCTGCGGAAGATGACGCGCGCCGCGAGGGACGCCGGCCGCAACGTTGACGCGATCGACACGACGGGCTACCTGCTCACGCTCATCGACCGCACGCGCCGCGAGGCGCTCAACAGGGCGAAGCGCGAGCCGTTCGTCATCTACATGATGTCGATCCTCTCCGACGTCACGATCACGCGCGCGGGCTTCGAGCCCGCGATGCGCGACGCGATCGCGGCGAAGTGGCGCGCCGAGGACTACCACGGCGCGGGGCAGCTCATCCCCGACGAGCTGCTCGACGCGTTCATCCTCTGCGGCACCGTCGACGAGGTCGCGGCGCGCGCCGACGAGTACAACGCCGCGGGCATGAAGCTCCCGCTCCTGCAGCCCGTCGTGCAGGACGAGACGCAGACGGAGCTCGCGATCCGCGCGGCCGTGGCGTACGGCGAGGGGCGCGCGCGCCGCGCGACACGCGTCGCGCTCACGGAGCAGAAGATGGGCGCGGGCGCCGCGCTGTGGAAGCGCTTCTCGGGCTACACCGAGATCGCGCGGCCGTTCTCGTTCACCGCGTCTGCCACGCCCGTGATCGTCGCCGGCGCGATGGCGGCGCTGAACGGCGTGTTCGACTGGATGCTCTTCCTCGCATCGCTCCTCGGCTCCGTCTCTCTCCACATCGGCACGAACGTGACGAACGAGATCTACGACGTCCGGAAGGGCGTCGACCAGATCACGTCGCCGCGCGCGAGCCAGGCGATCCTCAAGGGGCGGATCACGGAGCGCGAGGCATTCGCGCTCGCCGTCGCCGCGTTCGCCGTCGCGACGATCGTCGGCAGCGGCCTCGTCGCCGCGCGCGGCGTCCCGATCCTCGCGCTCGGCCTGCTCGGCCTCGTGGGCGGGTACTTCTACACGGCGCCGCCGTTCGAGTACAAGTTCCACGCGCTCGGGCTGCCGCTCGTGTTCGCGCTCATGGGCCCGCTCATGGTCGCGGGCTCGTACTACGCGATCAGCGGGACGCTCGCGCCCGAGGTCTTCTGGGCCAGCCTCCCCGTCGGGCTCCTCGTCACGGCCATCCTCCACGGGAACGAGTGGCGCGACATCACCGAGGACACCCGCACCGCGGGGTCGGCGACGTTCGCCAGCCGGTTCGGCCGCCGGACGTCGTACTGGACGTACGTCGCGCTCGTGAGCGGGGCGTACATGGCGCTCGCGCTCGCGGTCGTGTTCGGCGCGGTGCCGGCGTACGCTGCGCTCGCCGTTCTCTCGCTGCCCTTCCTCATCCGCGTCATCCGCGCGAGCGAGCTCGGCGTGCAGGGGCAGCAGCGGGCGATCGCGATGATCGACATCCAGACCGCGCAGCTGCACGCCGCGTTCGGCGCGCTGCTCGTCCTCGGCATCCTCATCGCCGCCGCCGCGCGCTGATCGCGTTCACCGCGCACCCGCGGCGTTCAGCGGCGCTGGACGCCGGTACGGTCCGGTAACGGGAACGTGTCGGACCGGTACCAGCTCGCTCGGGAGGCACCCTGAGAGGCTGGTCCTAGGACGTTCGTAGCCCCATCGTCCCGCCGCGGTGATGAGGGGTCGCGTCCTGCTCGCGGTCGCCGCTGCCCTCCTGGGCACGGCCGCGTTCGGCGTTCCCGCCCTCGCCGTCGGCCTGAACGGCACGACCCTCACCGCGAGCGTCACCGTCTCGACGTCGCAGGTCCGCGAGCACCTCTGGAGCCTCTCGAAGAAGGCGTCGCCGACGGCGCTCGACCTCTTTCGCGGCGATCAGGGCACCGTCACGTACACGGTAACGGCGACGGAGACCGGCACCGTCGTGCACGCCTACGTCTCCGGGACGGTCACCGTCACGAACGGCGGCGGCCAGGCGACGCAGGACCTGTGGATCGTCGCCAACGTCACGACCCCGGGCTCCGACGTCGTGCTCGCGAGCGGCATCGTCGACGTATCCGCGAACGGGATCCTCGAGCCCGGCGAGACGGGCACGTACGCGTACCGGATCGAAGTGCCGAACGCCGTCGCGGGCGCGACGTACAAGGTGACGGCGAACGTCACGATCATGGACCACTCGGGCTCGCTCGGGACGCCGACGGGACCGAGCCCGAGCGGCGCGGCGACGATGACCGCGACCATCGGCGACCTCAACGCGAGCGTGAACGTCGACGACTCGAACGGACAGAGCTTCGCCTTCGCCGCGTCGGATGCGCGGTCGTACACGCGCACGTTCTCGTGCGACGGCGACGCCGGGATCCACACGAACGTCGCGACGATACGCGAGACCGGCACGTCGGCGAGCGCGAACGTCGCCGTGAGCTGCTACGCGCTCGGCGTCTCGGTGAGCGCGAACACGCGCCTGACGCGCAGCTACGAGTGGACGATCGCGAAGCACGCGAGCGTCCCGAGCGTCAGGCTCGAGCCGGACGGTTCGAGCGCGAACGTCGGCTTCAGCGTCGACCTCGCCTCCACGCCCGTCGACAGCGCATGGGCCGTCTCCGGCCAGGTCACGGTGGCGAACCCCGCGCCGATCGCCGCGCCGCTCGCGTCCGTGACCACCTCGGTGGGTGGTGGTCCGGCCGCCGGCGCGGCCTGCGGCGCATCGAGCGTCGCGGCAGGCGCGACGCTGACGTGCACGTACGACTCGTCGCTCGCGAGCGCCGCGACGACGAGCGTGAGCGCGGCCGCGACGCTCACGAACGCGACCGCGTTCGGCTCGAGCGCGACCGTGGACTTCGCGAGCGCGACGATCACCGAGCGCAACGCGACGGTCACGGTCGCGGACGCCGCGAGCGGCGGCACGCCGCGGACGATCGGCCGCATCGCGAAGGGCGGCGGGACGCTCTCGTACACGAGCGCCGTCGGCCCGTACCCTCGCTGCGGCGACCAGACGTACACCAACGTCGCATCGTTCGCCGGCACCGACGGCGCGACGGGCAGCGCGAGCGCGAGCGTGGCGGTGAGCGTGAAGTGCTACGAGCTCGCGCTCTCGGGGACGTCGTCGACGAGCCTCAAGCGCACCTGGGGCTGGCGCATCGCGAAGACCGCGGGCGCCGCGGGCGTCACGCTCGACGTCGGCGCGACGACGACCCTCCCGTACACCGTCG
The DNA here is from genome assembly GCA_964609145.1 of uncultured Chloroflexota bacterium. Taxonomy (GTDB): domain Bacteria; phylum Chloroflexota; class Limnocylindria; order P2-11E; family P2-11E; genus JACPOT01. Next base: position 24,850 of record CAZSRI010000010.1, on the reverse strand, counting down.
ACGTGAGCGCGACCTCGGCCGACAGCGCGTGGGCGGCGCAGGGCGCGGTGACGGTCACGAACCCGTCGCCCGTCGCGGTCGCGGTGGCCGTGAGCGGCGCCGCCTCGGGCGGCGGCGCGCAGGTCGGCTGCCCCGCGGCGATCGCCGCGCGGTCCTCGGCCTCCTGCACGTGGACGGCCTCGCTCGGCAGCGCCTCGCCGACGAGCCTCGTAGCGACGGCCGCGCTCGCCGACGCGAGCGCGTTCACCGCGCCGAGCTACGCCGGCGCCGTCGCGATCGACTTCTCGAACGCCTCGGTGACCGAGGTGGACAAGACCGTCGCCGTGGCCGACCAGTACGGCGCGACGACGACGTCGCTCGGCTCGGTCAGCGCGCCCGACGCGGGCCACTTCGCGTACACGGCCACGGTCGGTCCGTACACCGCGTGCGGCCCGCAGACCGTCGTGAACGCGGCGTCGTTCAGCGCCGCGGGCGGCGCGAGCGGCAACACGTCGGCCACGACGCCCGTCGACGTGCGCTGTTACGACCTCGGCGTCGCGACGGCGGCGGCGACGACGGCCGACAAGACGTACCAGTGGACGATCGCGAAACAGGCGTCGACGAGCGCGGTCACGCTCGACGTCGGCGCGTTCCAGCGCGTCGGGTACACGGTCACGCTCACGGCGGTCGGCGCGACGACGGACGGCTTCAAGGCGAGCGGCACGATCACGATCACCGATCCCGCGCCGGCGCCCGCGGCGCTCGCGTCCGTGACGGCGTCGGCCGCGGGCAGCTCGACCGCGGCGTCGTGCGCGAGCACGACGGTCCCCGCGAACGGGTCGCTCACGTGCACGTGGAGCCTCGCGTTCGCGACGGACGCCGGCGCGACGCTGACCGTGACGGTGCAGCTCGCCGACGCGAGCTCGTTCCGCGCGTCGACCTACTCGGCCACCGGGACGATCGACTTCTCGACCGCCACCTACACCGAGGTCGACCGCACCGTTTCGGTGAGCGACGAGTCGCCGAGCGGCATCCGGACCTGGCGCGTCACGATCGGCGACGGCCCGCAGCAGTACGACCTCATGGTCGGTCCGTACGACACGTGCGGCGCGTACACGTTCCGCAACACCGCGACGTACACCGGCTCCCGCGGGGCGACGGGCTCGGCGAGCGCGTCCGTCGCGGTCACGGTCACGTGCCCGCCGCCGCCGACACCCACGCCGACCGCGACGCCGACGCCCGAGGGCACGCCTCCCGGGACGCCGCCCGGCAAGAGCAAGACGCCGAAGCCGACGCCCACGCGCACGCCGTCGCCGACCGCGACGCCCGTCCCGACGCCCACGCGCACGCCGTCGCCGACGCCGACGCCCGTCCCGACGCCGACGCCCACGCCGACGCCCGTCGCGACGACGAACTGCACGAACACGGTGGGCTACTGGAAGACGCATCCCGAGCTCATCACGCAGTACCTGCCGATCGCGCTCGGGGACATGACCGTAACGGGCACGAAGGCGACGCTCGTGACGTCGAGCGACCAGGCCCTGAAGCTCCTGCAGAAGACCGATTCCTCGAACGGCCTCGAGAAGCTGCAGGCGCAGCTGCTCGCGGCGAAGCTGAGCATCGCGCACGGGGCCAGCGCGAGCGCCGTCGCGGACACGATCACGGCTTCCGATGACATGCTCACGACCTGGTCCACCGGACAGTGGAAGCGGATGAGCGCGCTCGACCAGCAGCTCGTGCTCGAGCTCATGTCGACGCTCGACCGGTACAACAACGGCCTCATCGGCCCGGGGCACTGCCTCTAGCGGCACCCCCGCGTACTCTCGGTCCACCGTGAGATGGCTCGGCACCCTCGCCGCGCTCGCGCTCGCGTACGGCCACTTCGGCCGCACGTTCCGCGGCCCACGCGAGCGGTTCTGGCAGCGCATGACGACGACGGGCCTCACGCTCGGCGCGCTGGCGCTGGCCTCCGGCGAGGCCGAGCGCCTGCGGCCGCGCGCGCGCGACATCCCGCTCGGGATCGCCATCGCGGCGGGGCTCGTCGCGATCTTCCAGGCGGGTGACCGCTTCGCGCGGCGCGCGATGCCGCACGGCGACGCGCAGATCGGCGAGATCTACGCGCTGCGCGAGCTCGCGCCGAAGGAGGAGATCGCGGTCAGGCTCGCGACGGTCATCGGGCCGGCCGAGGAGCTGTTCTGGCGCGGCTTCCTGGGGCGGCGGATCGGCTGGCTGCCGGCGTCGGCCGCGTATGCCGGCGCGCACCTCGTCACCGGGAACGTCACGCTCGTCGGCGCCGCGGCGACCGCGGGCGCGTACTGGGGCGCGCTCTCGGCGACCGGCGTCCCCATGACCGCGCTCATCGTCAGCCACGCCGTCTGGGACGTGTGGATCTTCCTCGTCCGCCCGACGGACGGCCGTGCCTCGTGACGAAGGACGAGCGCGACCGCGGCGACCTGCGCCGCTACACGATCGTCTGGATCGCGGCGCTCATCTGGCTCGGGGCGGGCTACGCGTTCCAGGACCCGGCACGCGACGCGTACGACGCGGCGGAGCGCGCGGCGTTCAGCGACGTGATGCTCGTCCTCATCCCGGCCGTCACGCTCGCGTTCGTCGTCGCCTGGATCGGCCACCTCCGCCGGCGCCGTTCGTAGAGAAGCGACGGCGCCGGAGAGGGCTCCGGCGCCGTGTCGCCCTGGAGAGGAGGGAGGGGTCTACGGGGTCTGCGTCGGCTGCGGGGCCCCACCACCCTTGCCGGAACGGCCGCCGGGGCCGGAGCCGAAGCCCGGGCCCGGGTGGTCGTCCATGCGCGGGCGGGTCGCGTCGACGAAGGTCGTGACGCGCGTCGTGAGGTTCGCCTTCATCTGATCGGCCTGGGCCTGCGTGAGCTTGCCGCCCGCGACGGCCTGGTCGATCGCCTTGCTCTCGGCCGCGACGATCGCGTCGATGAGGCCCTGGCGGCTCTTGCCGCTGGTCGCGTCGGCGATCTGGCCGAGCGCCTTGCCGCTACGGAGCTGGGTGATGAGGTCCTTCGCGCCGATCCCGAGGTAGTCGCTCGCGGCCTGGATCCCGGTCCGCAGGCCGACGAGCTCGGCGCGCGGGGCGGGGAAGCCCTTGCGGTCGACGAGCTGCTGGATGTCCGTGGTCGCCGCGTTCACGAGCGCCTGGATGAGGCCGTCGCGTGTCTTGCCGTGCGCGATCGCGACGTCGGCCATGCTCTTGTCGCCCCCCATCTCGGTCCGGAGCTGGTCCGTCGTGATCCCGATGTAGTCGGCGGCCGCCTTGAGGAGGTCGCCGGCCGGGCGCTCGTCGACCTCGACGTCGAGGTCGTCGCCGAGCTGGGCCGTCGTGGCGGTCTGCCCGCCGCCGAGCTGCGCGGCCGCGGCGCCGGCGAAGCCGGGCGCAAGCGCCACGCCGCCGAGGAAGGCGACGGCCAGTGCACCGCTCCCGAGGAGGAGCTTCATTTTCGTTGCGTCCATGTCCTGATCACTCCCTGTGTCGTCTGTCGTTCGGTCGCGGGGTTCGCGTCGAGCTCAGGACACCACCCGCCTCGGGATGAGTGCTGAGAACGACGTAAGAGCTAACAGGCCCGAGCGGCCGTCGTTGATGCGCGGAGCGCCGATCCTTAGCCGTTCCTTACCGCGCTCGCACTAGGCTGTCGTCGGTGCGTCTCCTCGTCGTCGAGGACGACCCCGGCGTTCGGGGGGCCGTGGAGCGAGCGCTCCGGTCCGCGGGTCACGAGGTGGCCTCCGCGACCGACGGCGAGCGCGGGCTCGATGCCGCCATGACGCGGCCGTTCGACGCGATCGTCCTCGACCTCGGCCTCCCGCGCGTGGACGGCCTCGAGGTGTGCCGGCGGCTCCGGTCGTCGGGCAACCTCGTCCCGATCCTCGTCCTGACCGCGCGCGCCGCGATCCACGACCGCGTCGAGGGCCTCGACGCGGGCGCGGACGACTACCTCGTGAAGCCGTTCGCCCTCGACGAGCTGCTCGCGCGCCTGCGCGCGTTCGAGCGCCGCGCCGCGAGCGACGGGCGCCGCGGCGTCCTCGGCTTCGCCGACCTTTCCTACGACCCCGACGCGATGGAGTGGAGGCGCGGAGAGCGGCGACTCGAGCTCACGCGCACGGAGCACCAGCTCCTCGAGCTGTTCCTGCAGAACCCGCGCAAGGTCCTCGACCGCCACACGATCTTCGACAAGGTGTGGGGCTACGACTTCGGGCCGGAGTCGAACGCGCTCGACGTCTACATCGGCTACCTCCGCCGCAAGCTCGAGCTGAGCGGCGAGCCGCGCCTCATCCAGACCGTCCGCGGCGTCGGCTACGTGCTCCGAGAGGCATGAGCTTCCGCCTTCGCCTTGCCCTCGTCGCCACCGTCGCGGTCGCCGTCGCGGTCGTCATCTCATCGGTCGCGATGTACCTCATCGTCCAGCGCCAGATCCAGGACCAGGCGGATCAGGCGCTCGTCGAGACGGCCGACGCGGTCACGCGCCCGCCCCGGCGGATCGGGCCGATCGGCGGAGCGGCCGCTCTTTCGACGCGCCCGGACATCTTCGCGCAGGTCGTCACCGCCGACGGTCAGGTGACCGTGTCGAACGTCCCGGGGAGCGCGATCGGCGGGATCGTCACGCGCGAGGTGCAGGAGGTCGCCGCACGGACGCGCGAGAGCTGGTTCGGCGACCTGTACGTGAGGGGGGTGACCGACGACCGCACGTACCACGTGCGCGTGTACGCCGTCCCGGTGGGCCAGGTGCAGGCGCTCGAGCTCGCGAGCATGCGGACCGAGGTCGACAACGCGCTCGCCGAGGCGCGGCGCACGCTCATCTTCGTCGCGGCTGGAGGCGTGCTCCTCGCGGCGCTCCTCGGCGCGGCCGTCGCGGGCACCGCGCTCGTCCCCGTCCGCCGCCTCACGCGGACGATAGAGGAGGTGACGCGCACGCGCGACCTCACCCGGCGCGTCGCGGCGAGCGGCGACGACGAGCTCGCGCGGCTCGCGCGCAGCTTCGACGAGATGCTCGTCGCGCTCGACATGTCGCTCCGCCAGCAGCGCCAGCTCGTCGCCGACGCCTCGCACGAGCTGCGCACGCCGCTCACGAGCCTGCGCACGAACCTCGAGCTGCTCGCGCGCGACGCGGTGACCGACCCCGCCGAGCGCGCGCAGCTCCTCCGTGACCTCGTCGCGCAGATGGAGCGCCTCTCGGAGCTCGTCGCCGACCTCATCGACCTCGCTCGCGACGAGGAGGTGCCGCTCCCGGTCGAGGACGTGCGGCTCGACGAGGTCGCGACGACGGCGATCGACGAGGTGCACATGCGCTACCCGCAGGTGCGCTTCATCAGCGAGCTCGCGCCGGCGTCGGTCCGGGGCGTGCGCTCGCGGATCGCGCGCGCGGTCACGAACCTCGTCGACAACGCGGCGAAGTGGAGCCCGCCGGGCGGCGTCGTCGAGGTGCGCGTCGACGGATCGGAGGTCGTCGTCCGCGACCACGGCCCCGGGATCTCGCCCGACGACTCGCCGCACGTGTTCGACCGGTTCTGGCGCGCCGCGTCCGCGCGCCACCTGCCGGGCTCGGGCCTCGGCCTCTCGATCGTGAAGCAGGTCGCCGAGACGCACGGAGGCTCGGTGACGCTCGAGCACCCCTCGGACGGCGGCGCGCGCTTCCGCCTTCGCTTCGGCTTCACCCCGAGCGCCTAGTCTTCTCCGATCGTGTCCCTCGTCTTGGGCGCGATCGCGCCGCACGGCGGGCTCGCCATCGCGGAGCTGTGCGCGCTCGAGGATCGCGACGTGGCGGCGGTGACGCGCGGCGGCCTCGAGGAGCTCGGCCGGCGCTTCGACGCGGCACGGCCCGACGTCGCCGTCGTCCTCACGCCCCACGGGATCCACGTCGAGGGGTCGATGGCCGTCGTCACCTCGGGCACGCTCGCCGGCGAGCTCCGCGAGGGCGGCGCGCGCCGCGGCGCGTTCGATCCGCTCGCGGGGGAGCGGTGCGTCTCGCTCTCGGTGAAGACCGAGCGGATCCTCGCGCAGGCGTGCATCGACGCGGTCCATGGGGCGGGCATCCCTGTGAGCGGCGTCTCGTACGGCGGCAACGATGCGGCGGGCGCGACGTTCCCCATGGACTGGGCGGTGCTCGTGCCGCTGTGGTTCATGGGCGGGCGGCGCGAGCCGCCTGTCTCCACGGTCGTGATGACGCCCGCGCGCGACATGGCGTTCGAGACGCACGTCCAGGCCGGGGAGGCCATCCGCCGCGCCATCGACGCCTCGCCTCGGCGTATCGCGCTCGTCGCGAGCTGCGACCATGGCCACGCGCACGACGCGAACGGCCCGTACGGCTTCCATCCCGCGGCGAAGCAGTTCGACGACCGCGTCGTCGAGTGCGTGAAGCGCGACGACCTCGGCGCGCTCCTCGGGTTCGGCCCCGAGCTCGTCCGCGACGCGAAGGCCGACTCCTACTGGCAGATGCTCATGCTGCACGGCGCGCTGCGCCGCGACCGGTGGCGCGGCGAGCTCCTCTCGTACGAGGCGCCGACGTACTTCGGCATGCTCTGCGCTTCATACCTCCCGGCATGAGGTTGACGCGCCGTCAGGCGCTCGGGACGGCGCTCGTCATGGTCGGCACGTTCGTCGCGGCCATGGACGTGAGCGTCGTCGGGACCGCGATGCCGACGATCATCGGCGAGCTCGGCGGCATCGACCGCTACGGCTGGGTCTTCTCCGCGTACCTGCTCGCGTCGACGGTGATCACGCCGGTCTTCGGCCGGCTCGCCGACATGTACGGCCGGAAGCGGATCTACTTCGGCGCGCTCGCCGCGTTCGTGTCGTTCTCGATGCTCGCGGGCACCAGCACGTCGATCGACCAGCTCATCGCGTACCGCGCGCTGCAGGGGCTCGGCGCGGGAGCGCTCCTCCCGACGGGGTTCACGATCATCGCCGACCTCTACGACCGCAGCATGCGCGCGAAGATCAGCGGGCTCTTCAGCACCGTGTGGGTCGGCGCCGCGATCGTCGGTCCGGCGATCGGCGGCTTGATCACGCAGGCGATCTCGTGGCGGTGGACCTTCTACGTGAACCTGCCGATCGGGCTCGTCGGCCTCGCGCTGCTCCTCTTCGCGTACCGCGACGAGGGCGAGCACCACCGCGCGCGGGTGGACTGGATGGGCGCGCTCAGCTTCGCGATCGCCGCGACGGCTGTCATGCTCGGGCTGAACGGCGTCGCGCCGGGCGCGGCGCTCCCGCTCGGCGCGGCCGCCGCGGTCGCGTTCGTGCGCGTCGAGCGCGGCCGCGCCGCGCCGATGATCGACCTCGCGCTCGTGCGCGACCCGCTCATCGGCGCCGCGCTCGCGATGACGCTCGCCGCCGGCGCGATCCAGTTCGGGGTCACCTCGTACGTCCCGCCGTTCGTGCAGGGCGTGCAGGGCGGGCAGCCGGCGGAAGCGGGCCTCGCGCTCGGCGCGATGAGCATCGGGTGGTCCGCGGGCGCGACCGCGGCGGGGTGGGTGCTCCTGCGCGCGGGCGTGCGGAGCGTCGTCATGGCGGGCTCGGTCGTGCTCGTCGTCGCGACGGCGGCGCTCGCGCTGCTCGTGCCGTCGAGTCCGGTCGCCCTCGTCGCCGCGTCCGCCGGCCTCGTCGGGGTCGGGATGGGCTGGACGTCGACCCCGCTCCTCGTGACGGTGCAGACCTCGGTCGGCTACGCCCAGCGCGGCACCGTCACGAGCCTCATCCAGTTCTGCCGCAGCCTCGGCGGCGCGACCGGCGTCGCCGCGCTCGGGTCGCTCCTCACGGGAGCGCTCGGCGAGCGCGCGCCGGCTGCGGCCGCGCTCCTCGACCCCATCGGCCGCGCGAGCGCCGACCCCGCGGTGATCGCGCCGATGCGCGACGCGCTCGCGGGCGGCCTGCACGCCGTCTACGTCGCGATGGTCGCGGTCGCCGTCGCGGGCGTCGTCCTCTCGCGGCGCCTGCCGCGCGAGATGCCCGCCGAGGCGAGCACGACCCCCCTGCCCGCCGCCGGCTGACGCTCGCGCAGCCCGGCGCCCGTATGCTTGCCGCTCAGGGGAGCGCCCACCGGGTGAACGTCCGCGTCCTCGCCTGCCTGCTGCTCGTCGCCGCCTCCGCGTGCGGCGGCGCCGCGCGCGCGCAGCCAAGCGCGCCGCCCGCCGCGGGTCCGGCCGCCTCGGCGCCGGCCGGGCCCATCGTGTTCGACCCCGAGCAGCTCATCTTCCCGCCCGAGGACCTGCCGCTCCCGGGCGCGGAGGTGGCGCGCGACGCGCCGATCGCCGCCCACGGCTGGGAGCGTCAGTTCGCGCTCCCGCGGTCGCCCGACTTCCGCTGGTTCAACGTGCGCCTCTTCGTGAACGAGCCCGACGTCACCGCGTCCGCGTTCGTCGCCGCCCACGACTGCGACACGATCACATGGCCGACGGACCGTCCGGCGGTGAAGGAGCTCGTCGCGCCGCCGGGCGGCGACCCCGCGGTCGCGTGCCGCTACGCGTTCGAAGACGGCGCGCGGGTCGTCTACTACACGACCGCGTTCCGCAACGTCGGGATCCAGGTCGGCGCGCAGCCGCGGCGGGCGGAGATGAGCGACGACCTCGCGATCCAGTGGAGCGCCTCGCTCGCGCGCATACAGATCGCGATCATCGCCGAGGTCCTGCAGAGGACCGCGACGAGGTAGCCTTCTACCGCTCCGCGATCGGGACCCAAGCCTTGCCGCTCGGCCCCGTGTACTCGGACTCCGGACGGATGAGGCGGTTGTCGCCGTGCTGCTCCATCACGTGGGCGCACCAGCCGGCGACCCGTCCGAGCGAGAAGAGCGACGTGCCGAGGTCGGCGGGGATGCCGAGGAACGTGTACGTCGTCGCGGCGTAGTAGTCGACGTTCACGACGTTCACCTTCGACGCCGCCGCGGGCGACATCCGCGGGCGACGCTCGGCGATCGCCTTCGCGAGCCGCTCCTGGATGTCGAAGTACTTCGCTCCCGTCCAGCCGCGCGCGAGCTCGCCCGCGAAGCGGCGCAGGTGCTTCGCGCGCGGGTCCTCGGTGAGGTACACGCGGTGGCCGAACCCCGAGAACTTGTACTTGCGCTCGATCGCGCCGTCGACGAACGACTCGACGTGCTCGGGCGTGCCGATCTCGTCGAGCATGCGCATCGTCCCATCGGTGGCGCCGCCGTGGAGCGGCCCCTTCAGCGCGCCGAACGCGGCCGTGATCGCCGCGTGCATGTCCGCCTCGGTCGCGGCGGTGATGCGCGCGGCGAACGTTGACGCGTTCAGCCCGTGCTCGGCCTGGAGGATGAAGCACGCGTTGAGGACCTCGGGCGCCTTCGGGTGCACCCCGCCCGCCCACGTCATGTGCGCGAAGTTCGCGGCGTGGCCGAGAGAGGGGTCGGGCGGGATCGGCTGCTCGCCGCGGCGCCGGCGGATGTACGCCGCGAGGATCGTCGGGAGCTTCGCGGTGAGGCGGATCGCCTTGCGGTACTCCGCCGACTGCGAGTTGTCGCCTTCCTCGGGGTCCTCCGTCGCCATCGCGGACACGGCGGTGCGCAGCACGTCCATCGCCGTCGCCTGCTCGCTGATCTCCGCGAGGAGGTCGCGGAGGAAGGGCGAGAGCGGTCGGTGCTTCGCGAGCTCCGCCTTGAAGTCCCGCAGCGCGTTGCGGTCGGGTAGGTCGCCGTTCAGAAGGAGGTACGCGACCTCCTCGTACTCGGCGTTCGTGACGAGGTCGTCGATCGAGTACCCGCGGTAGATGAGCCTGTTGTCCTGGACGAGGCTGATCGACGTCGTCGTCGCCACGACGCCCTCGAGCCCGCGGGGCGCCGCGGCCTTCGTCTGCGCTTCCGCCATGCGCAAAGTCTGGCACAGACGAAGGCCGGCCGCCGGAGTACTAGCCCGAAAGATGGCTTGACGGGAGAGGGAGCCGCCGTACAGTGATGCCCAGCCGCGGTCAGTGGCGCTGAACACGTAAGCCCCTCATCCCACCCACCAGCGGAGGGCACCGGATCACAGCCGGTGTCCTTTCGCTTTTCATAGGGATGTGAGCCTTCCCCCGAACACGTCCAAGCCCAAGCACGCATGGGCCGTCGCGACGCGGAAGCGCACGCCGGTCGACTGGAGGCGGTACTCCGCGCACGCGGCGCGCGCGCGACGGCGGCTCCCGCGGTACGAGCACCCGCTCGTCGTGAGCGCCGCGTTGTCCATCGTCCTCGCCGTGCTCGGCGTCGCTCTGCTGCAGGTCGTGGGCGGAGGGCTCGCCGCGGGCGTCGCGCAGATCGGATCGTCGTTCACGAGCGCGCTCGCGACGCCGAAGCCGACGGCGCTCGTCGTGGGTGAAGCGCCCGTCACGGTGAGCGCGGCGCCCGTGCTCGCGGACCTGCCCGAGTTCACGAGGTCGAACGCGGTGACCCTCAGCGGGAAGATCCCGAGCTTCGCGATCACGCCCGAGCGCCGGGTGCGCCTCGAAGTGAACAGCACGGTCGTCGCGACGCTGCCGATCCGCGCCGACGGCGCGTTCGGCCCGCTCGCGGTGACGCTCCCCGACGGCCCGAGCACCGTCACCGCGCGCCTCATGGAGGGCGACACGGAGATCGCGGCGGCGAGCGACAGCGTCGTCGTCGATCGCACGCCGCCCGCGCTCTCGATCACGAAGCCGGCCGCGGGCAGCGACGTCACCGGTCCGGACGTGCTCGTCGAGGGCAAGGTCGAGCCGGGCGCGTCCCTCACGATCAACGGCGGGTCCGTCCCGCCGAACCCCGACGGGACGTTCTCGTCGCGGATCACCGCGCCCGAGGGGCCGCTCATGCTGACCGTCATCGCGCGCGATCAAGCGGGGAACGAGACGAAGCAGGAGCTGAAGGTCCAGGTGAAGGCCGGATCCGCGACGCCCGCTCCCGCCCTCGCGCTCGGGATCTCCCTCGACCGCACCACGGTGCGGCCCGGCGAGACGGTGCTCGCGACGGTCGTCGCGACGCAGGGCGGCAAGCCGAAGGCCGACCTCGCCGTCACGCTCCAGGTCGGCGTCACCACGCTCGGCACGTACCGCACCGACGCGAGCGGCGTCGCACGCATCCCGTTCGCCGCGCCCGACCACGAGGCGACCGATGTCGCCGTCGTCGCCATCGGCGGCGGCGCCACCGCGCGCGCATCGCTCACGACCGCGCTCCCGACCCCGAGACCGACGTCGCCCTGACGAGCGACGCGTGTAGGCTCGCGCTCCGAGGAGGGACGACGATGAGGATCGGACTGCTCGGCGTGGGGCGGCTCGGCGCGACGCACGCCGCGACCCTTCGCGCGCTGCCGGAGGTGAGCGAGCTCCGCGTGTACGACGCGGACGCCGCCCGCGCCAGCGAGGTCGGCGGGCAGCTCCGCGCGACGGTCGCGGCGACGGTCGACGCGGCGCTCGACGGCGTCGACGCCGCGGTCATCGTGACGCCGACGGACACGCACGCGCCGCTCATCCGCCGCTGCCTCGACGCCGGCATCGCGACCTTCTGCGAGAAGCCGATCGCGATCGGGATCGGCGAGACGAAGGAGATCGTCGAGCACGTCGCGCGGACGAACGGGCGGCTCCAGATCGGCTTCCAGCGCCGGTTCGACGCCGGCTACCGTCGCGCGCGGGAGGAGATCCGCGGCGGCCGCCTCGGCACCGTGTACTCGTTCCTCATGGTCTCGTGCGACCGGACGCCGCCGCCGGACGCCTACGTCGCGACGAGCGGCGGGCAGTTCAAGGACCAGTTCATCCACGACTTCGACATCACGCGCTGGCTCCTCGACGACGAGGTCGAGGAGATCACGGCGACCGGATCGACGAAGGGCTTCCCGACGTACGACGCATTGGGAGACGTCGGCACGTCGGCGGTCATGATGCGGATGCGCGGCGGCGCGATCGGCCTCGCCACGGCGCTCCGCCACAACGAGGCCGGGTACGACATCCACGTCGAGATCCACGGCGGAAAGGACACGATCGCGATCGGCGTCGACCCGCGGACCCCGTGGCGCTCGGTCGAGGCGGACGCGCCGGCGTTCGCCTCGCCGCCGTACCCGACGTTCCACGTGCGGTTCGCCGACGCGTACCGCGCCGAGCTCGCGCACTTCCTGCGCTTCGCGCGCGGCGAGGCCCCCAGCGCGTGCACGGCGGCCGACGCGCTCGAGGCGCTGCGGATCGCCGAGGCCGCGGGGCGCTCGTGGCGCGAGCGCCGCACGGCGCGGGTCGTGTAGGTCTGGATCCGGCTCAGTCCTCGGCGATGAGGTGGATGCGGTCGGCTCGCACGTCGATCTCGACCGCTCCGCCGAAGGGCCGCGTCGCGCCGGGGTCGGCCTCGTCCACGATCCACTCGCGCCCGCCGACGGTGACCCAGTAGCGCATGCGGTCGCCGAGGAAGGCGCTCCGCGCGACGGTGCCGCTCACGGCGACGCCCGACGCGGGCGCGCCCGGAGCGCGCAGTGCGCACGACTCGGGACGGATGCACAGGCGGACGGCGGCGCGCGGCGCGACGGCGACGCTGCTCGGCATCGGCACCCGCGCGCGCAGTCCGGCGAAGCGCACGGCGACGGCGCCGTCCGCGACCTCGTCGACCTCGGCGTCGACGAGGTTCACGCTCCCGATGAAGTCCGCGACGTACGCGGTGCGCGGGCGGTAGTAGATCTCCCACGGCGGCCCGATCTGCTCGACGCGGCCGTCCTTCATCACGACGACGACGTCGGAGAGCGACAGCGCCTCGTCCTGGTCGTGCGTGACGTACACGAACGTCATGCGCAGCCGCCGCTGGAGGTCGCGCAGCTCCCAGCGCAGCTGCTCGCGCAGCTTCGCGTCGAGGTTCGAGAGCGGCTCGTCGAGGAGGAGGATCTCCGGCCGGACGACGAGCGCGCGCGCGACGGCGACGCGCTGCTGCTGGCCCCCGGAGAGCTGGCTCGGCCAGCGGTCGCCGAGCGCCGCGAGCCCGACGAACGCGAGCGTCTCGTCGACGCGCCGCCCTCGCTCGGCCGCGGCGACGCCCTGCACGCCGAGGCCGTAGCCCACGTTCTGGCGCACGGTCATGTGCGGGAAGAGCGCGTAGTCCTGGAAGACCATCGCCGTTCCGCGGCGGTGCGCGGGGAGGTCGTTCACGCGGCGGTCGCCGATGCGGATCTCACCGGCGTCCGGGTCGTAGAAGCCGGCGATCGTCCGCAGGGTCGTCGTCTTCCCGCAGCCCGACGGTCCGAGGAGCGTCGCGAACGCGCCCCGCGGGACCTCGAACGAGACGTCGTCGACGGCGGTGACGGCCCCGAAGCGCTTCGTGACGTGGTCGAGGCGCAGCGACGCGGTCTCGGTGACGGGGAGCGGCGCGGCGACGTCAGCCACGCGCCGCTCCGAGCGCGAGGCCGCGGCGGCCTCCGACGAACGAGAGGCCGACGAGGACGACGATGGCCATCGTGACGTCGATCACGGTGAAGGCGGTCGCGCCTCCCCAGTTGAAGTCGTTCACGAGCTGGAAGATCGTGATCGTCGCCACGGTCGTCGGCGGCGTGAACAGGAAGATGAGCAGCGAGAGCGTCGTCACCGCGCGCACGAACGTCGTGACGAACCCCACGCGCAGCGACCCGCCGAGCATCGGCACGATGACGTCGCGGAACCCGCGCAGGCTCGACGCGCCCAGGCTCGTCGCGGCCTCGTCGATCGAGCGGTCGATCTGGCGAAGGCCCGCGACCGTCGCCTGGTAGCCGACGGGGATGTTCCAGAAGATGAGGGCGATGACGATGAGCGCGCCGCGGTCGAGCCACGCGAGCCACGGCTTGTTGAACGCGACGACGTAGCCGAGGCCGAAGAAGAGCCCGGGGATGGCCGCGGGCATGATGAGGAGGAAGTCGAGCGCGCGGCGTCCGGGCCAGTCGCCGCGCTGCACCAGGAAGCCCGCGAACATCGCGACGATCGCCGAGACGCTCGCCGCCGCGAGGCCGAAGACGAGCGTGTTCCGGAGCGAGAGGCTGTGCGCGGTGAGGTACTCGAAGTTCGCGAGCGTGAGGGTCACGTTCGTCGGGAACGCGAGCGTAAGGGCGCTCGCGAGGAGCGTCCCGTACACGAGGAAGATGAGCCCGGCGAGCGCGAGGCACGCGGCGAACAGCGCGCGCGTGGCCGCGCGCGGGACCGGCGGGTGGGGCATCGACGAGGCGCGCCCGGTCACGGTGACGTACGAGCGTCCGCCGTCGAGGCGGATCTTCGCCAGGTAGAGCGCGAGCGCGAGGACGAGGAGGATCGTGCTCACCGCCGCGGCGCCGGCGGCGTCGCCGAAGCCCGAGATGAGGCCGTACGCCTGCGTCGGCAGCACCGTGAAGAGCCCGCCGATGAGCGCAGGATTGCCGAAGTCCTCGAGCACGTAGATCGCGGTGGTGAGGACCGCGGCGCCGAGCCCCGGGCGCGTGAGGGGCAGCGTGACGGTGCGGAACACGTCCCACGGTCGGGCGCCGAGGTTGCGCGCCGCCTGCTCCATGCGCGCGTCGCTCCGCGAGAGGACGTCGGCGATGAGCTGGTAGGCGAAGGGGAAGAACGCGATCGTCTGCACGCCCCAGATCCCCATGAGCCCGAGGACGTTCGGCGACTGGCCGAAGATCCCGAAGGTGACGATCCCGCGGGGGCCGAAGAGGAGGATGTACGCGGCCGCTACGACGAACGGCGGCGAGAGCAGCGGGAGGATGCCGACGAGCCGGAAGAACGGCTTCCACGGCATGTCCGAGTACACCATCGCGTACGCGTAGACGAAGCCGAGCAGGACCGCCGTCGCCGTCGAGAGGAGCGTCACCTCGATCGAGTTCACGAGCGGGCGCTGCCAGTTGCCGTGGGCGAAGAAGTCGACGTAGCCGGCGCCGCCCGGGGTAAGGACGACCTGGATCTGCGGGTAGACGATGAACGCGAGGACCAGGCCGACGACTGCCAGCAGCGCGATGAGCAGTCCCGGCTCGCGCCGCAGGCGGCCTACTGGGGCCCTCGCGCGGGGAGACCCCGTCCCCGGGCTCGTGTGCTCGACCTCGTCACCTCGATCCGCGCGCCCGAGGACGGGATCCTTTTCGCGTCTATAGCCCTACCGCGCTCTGCCACGCCTTGATGAGCCGGTCCTTGTTCGAGTTCGCGAAGCCCGGCTCGTAGTTCACGAGCTTCACCTGGTCGAGCGTCGGCGCCCCGGCAGCGGGCGCGACGTCCTTGCGCACCGAGACGCGGTTGCTGAGCTTCACGTTCAGCTCGCCCGCCTCCTTCGTGAGGATCCAGTCGACGAACGCCTTCGCCGCGTCGAGGCTGCCGGGGCCCTTCTTCACGATCGAGACGCCGCCGACCTCGTAGCCGGTGTTCTCCGGGACGGCGAGCTGGATGCCGGGGTTCTTCGCCTTCTCGGTGAGGATGTCGTGGCTCCAGTTCGGTCCGCCCACGAACTGTCCCTGCGAGACGAGCTGAATGCCCTGCGGCGCGGTGCCGACGTACTGCGCGATGTTCGCGTGGAGCTTCTTCATGTAGTCGAGGGCCTTCGTCTCGTCCTTCCCGAAGCGGAAGACCTGGGTCGCGAGGAAGATGTAGCCGCCGCCCGTCTTCACGGGGTCGGGCATCACGAGCTTCTGCTTCCACGCGGGGTCGAGGAGGTCGTCCCACGTCTTCGGCACCTTGCCGCCGACCTCCTTGTTCAGGCGGTCTGTGTTCGCGACGAAGCCGAAGATCCCGAAGTACCACCCGGTCCAGAAGCCGCTCGGGTCTTTCGCCGTGTCCGAGATGTCCTTCGCGTTCGGCGACGTGTACTTCTCGAGGAGCCCGTCCTTGCCGAGGCCGTCGTGGAACGACCGGTCGCCGCCCACGAAGATGTCGGCTTTCGGGCTTTCCTTCTCCGCGCGGATGCGCGTCTGTAGCTCGCCGGCCGCCGCAAGCGGCAGGAGCGCGACCTCGATCCCCGGATACACGGTGTTGAAGGCCTTCACGAACTCGTTGTTCGTCGACTCGTTCAGCGCCGAGTAGACGGAGATCTTCCCCGTCGGCTTGCCACCGCCACCGCCGCCCGTGCCCCCGACACCGCACGCGGCGAGCCCCTCCGCGGCCGCGGTGACGCCGACGATCTTGAGCAGCGTCCTGCGCTTCATGACCCTGCCTCCCTCTCCTGCGCCTGGCCGGCGCGGCGCGAGTGTAGGTCCGCGGCGTCGACGAGCCCCACGACCGCGAGCAGGCCGCGCTCCCCATGCCCCTCGTACCGTGGCAGGAGGTGGAAGCGCAGCCCCGCGGCGACCGCCCCGCCGTCGGTGACCGGGTGATCGCCGACCATGAGCGTCTCCGCGGGCGCCGTCCCGATCCGCTGGCACGCGGCGAGGAAGATCCGCGGGTCGGGCTTCTCCGCGCCGACCTGGAAGCTGTGCACGAACGCGTCCACGAAGCGGTCGAGGCCGTGCGCCGCGAAGAGGTCGCTCAGGTCACGCGGGACGTTGCTCACGACCCCGACCTTGAGGCCGCGCTCGCGCAGCGCGCGCAGCGTCGGCGCCGCGTCGGGATAGGGAAGCCACGCCGTCGGATCCATGATCCGCTCGTAGAGCGCGGTCGAGATCCCGGGCACGCGCGTCTCCGCGGTCCGGAAGAGCGAGGTCCACACCGTCCGGTGCGCTTCGGGCGAGAGGTCGCGCCCTTTCGCGATCTCCTCGGGCGTCTTGCCCGCGGCCCAGAGCTCCGTCCACAGGGCGCGGGCCGCCGCGCCGTCCATGGGCAGGCCGCGCTCGCGCGCGATGTCGGCGATCACCTGCGCCGCGTCCGGCGGCGCGAAGAGCGTGTCGCCCCAGTCGAAGAGGACGCCGCGGATGGCCGTCACCAGCGCATCCGCTCGTGCTCGGGGTCGAACGTGATCTTCCACTCGCGGCGCGGCCCGGCCATCACGTTGAGGTAGTACGCGTCGTAGCCCGGGGCGGCGGAGAACGTGTGGTAGCCGTGCGGCACGAGGACGAGGTCGCGATCCCGGACGGCGATCGACTCATCGAGCGCGCCGTCCTTCGTGTACACGCGCATGAGGCCGAAGCCCCGCGGGTCGCGGAAGCGGAAGTAGTAGATCTCCTCGAGCCGGCACTCGCGCGGCGGATCGTCGGTGTCGTGCTTGTGCGGCGGGTAGCTCGACCAGTGCCCCGCCGGCGTCACGACCTCGGTCACCAGGAGCGAGGACGCGGGCTGGTCCTCCATGAGGATGTGATGGATCCGCCGCTCCGTCGCGCCCGACCCGCGCACCTCCAGCCGAGCGCCCGAGGGCGGAAGGAAGCGCGACGGCCTCTCCGGGCTCGCGGGCGCGTAGCCGATCGCGACGTGCGCCTCCGTACGGGCCGTGATCCGGTAGTCGGAGCGAGCCGAGACGTACACCGCCGCAGGGCCGCCACTGAAGGGATCGGCGCGCTCTCCGACCTCCCATTCGCCCGCATGCGTGCGGACGTGGCATGTCCCGCTGAGCAGGACGATCACGGCTTCGCGGTCGTTGAGGCGCTCGCTGCGACAGTCGCCGGGGGCATACGACCGCGCGGAGACGTCGACGTACTTCCACCCCGGGAGAGCGTCCGGGTCGTCATGCGACATCGCGATGTGGTCTGGCGGGACGGGCCGATCCCGCTTCTGCCGCCAGAGGAGCGTGCTCACACGTACCAGCGCTGCCCGCGCTTCGCCTTCTCGTGCTGCGCGCGCGCCTTCTTCACCGGATCCTGCTGGCTGGTCTCCGCGACCGCGACCTCCCACCACGAGTCGTAGCCGGGAACGCCGGCGTAGCGATCCGCCTCGACGACGACCACGGTCGACCTGTCCGCCTTCTTCGCGTCCGCGAGCGCGGAGCGCAGGTCCGGGATCGTGCGCGCGCGCACCGCGATGGCGCCGAGGCTCATCGCGTTCGCGGCGAAGTCGACGGCCGCCTCGCGCTTCGTCCCGAACTCCTGCGAGCCGATCGAGCGCGAGAGGCTCCCGATCGACGCGAAGCCGTGGTCGTCGACGAGGACGATGGTGAGCTTCAGGCCGTTCTCGATCGCGGTGACGATCTCGGTGTGCAGCATGAGGTACGAGCCGTCGCCGACGAGCACGAACACGTCCCGGTCCGGCGCGGCCATCTTCACGCCGAGCGCGCCGGCGATCTCGTAGCCCATCGTCGAGTAGCCGTACTCGACGTGGTACTGCTTCGGGTCGCGCGTCCGCCAGAGCTTGTGGAGGTCGCCGGGCATCGCCCCCGCGGCGCACACGACGACGCCGCGCTCGGCCGCCGCCTCGTTCACGGCGCCGATGATCTCGCCGCGCGATGGCAGCGGCGCGTTCCCGAGACCGTAGAGCCGATCGACCTCCCGGTCCCAGCGCTCGCGCAGGCGCGCGATCTCGGTGCGGTATCCGTCGTCGACGCGGTACGGGATCTCGCCGAGCGCCTCGAGCGTCGCGCGCGCGTCGGCGACGACGTCGATCGCGGCGTGCTTCGCCGCGTCCACCTCGGCCACGTTCACGTTCACGAAGCGCACGCCTTCGAGCGCGAACGCGCTCTTCGACATCGTCGTGAAGTCACTCCAGCGCGTGCCGATCCCGATGACCAGGTCGGCCTCGCGCGCGAGCGCGTTCGCCGCGAGCGTCCCGGTGACGCCGACCGCCCCGACGGCGCAGGGATGGTCGTACCGCAGGGAGCCCTTTCCGGCCTGCGTCTCCGCGACCGGGATGCCCGTCGCGTCGGCGAAGCGCCGCAGCGCCTCGGTCGCGCCGGCGTAGATGGCGCCGCCCCCGGCGACGACGAGCGGGCGCTTCGCGGCGCGGATCGCGTCGACGGCGCGCGCGAGCGCGGCGGGATCGGGCGCGCGCCGAACGACCAGCCAGAAGCGGTACTCGAGGAACGCGGCGGGGCAGTCGAACGCCTCGCTCTGCACGTCCTGCGGCAGCGCGAGCGTGACCGCGCCGGTGTCGGCGGGGCTCACCAGGACGCGCATCGCCGCGAGCGCGGCGGGGACGATCTGCTCGGGTCGCGTGACGCGGTCCCAGTAGCGCGAGACGGGCCGGAAGGCGTCGTTCACGGAGACGTCGCCGCTCCAGGGGACCTCGAGCTGCTGGAGGACGGGGTCGGGGCGGCGCGAGGCGAACACGTCGCCCGGCAGCAGGAGCACCGGGATGCGGTTCACCGTGGCCGCCGCGGCGCCCGTGATCATGTTCGTCGCGCCGGGGCCGATCGAGGTCGTGCACGCGAGCATCTGGAGGCGGTCTTGCATACGCGCGTAGCCGATCGCCGCGTGCACCATCGCCTGCTCGTTGCGCGCCTGGTGGTAGGCGAGCAGGTCGGCGTGCTGGTGGAGCGCCTGGCCGACGCCCGCGACGTTGCCGTGGCCGAAGATGCCGAACACGCCGGCGAACGCGCGCCGTGTGGCACCGTCGCGCTCGACGTGCTGCGCCGCGAGGAAGCGCACGAGCGCCTGCGCCGTCGTGAGCCGGACCGTCCTCATGCCGTCACCACCGCCCGCTCTCGCAGCAGCGTCTCCACCTCGTCGAGCGTTGGCATCGCGTCGGCGCAGGCGAGGCGCGACGCCACGATGGCGCCCGCGGCGTTGGCGTGCTGGAGCGTGCGCGCGAGCGGCCAGCCCGCGAGGAGCCCGTGGCAGAGCATGCCCCCGAACGCGTCACCCGCGCCGAGGCCGCAGAGCACGTCGACCGCGATCGCCGGCGCGACCGCGCGCTCCGTGCGCGTGCGCGCGGCGGCGCCCTCGCCGCCGAGCTTGAGGATCGCGATCCGGGGCCCGAGCGCGAGGAGCGCATCGGCGGCGCTGTCGACGTCGCGTTCGCCCGTGGCCATCTCGACCTCCTCGGGGTTGCCGACGACGACGGTCGCGCGTCGCGCCGCCTCGCGCGCCCACCGCCGCGCCTCGCCGGTCGAGGACCAGAACACCGGACGATGGTCGAGGTCGTGGACACGGATGCCGCGCGCGGCCTCGAGCGCGGCGAGGGTCGCCGTGCGGCTCGGCTCGTCGGACAGGCCGGTGCCCGTCGTCCAGAAGAGCGGCGCCCGCGCGATCGCCGCGAGGTCGAGCTCCTCGCGAGAGATCTCCATGTCCGGCGCCTTGGGCTCGCGGTAGAAGAGGATCGGGAACCGGTCGGGCGGGAACACCTCCGCGAACACGATCGGGGTGCGGAGCGTGCGATGCGTCCCGACCCACCGCGTGTCGACCCCGAACCCTTCGAGCGCCTCGCGCACGTAGACGCCGAAGGCGTCGTCGCCCACCTTCGTGATGACCGCGGCCCGCCGGCCGAGGCGCGCGGCCGCGACGGCGACGTTCGTCGCGCTCCCGCCCAGCGACTTCGCGAACGTGCGCACCTTCGCGAGCGGCACGCCGATCTGCTCGGGGTACAGGTCGACCCCGACCCTCCCCATGGTGACGACGTCGATGTCCGTCACCGTCGCGCGGGTCCCGTGGAGGCGCGCACGACGAGCCGCGGCTGCACGACCACGTGCTCGCGCGACGCCTTGCCGTCGAGCTGCGCGAGGAGCAGGTCGACCGCGATCTCGCCCATGCGCGTGCGGGGCTGGTGCACGGTCGTGAGCGGCGGGTCCACCCACTCGGCCATCGCGATGTCGTCGAAGCCGACGACGGACACGTCCATCCCGACGCGGAGACCCGTGGCGTGGATCGCCTGGTAGCAGCCGATCGCCGAGCGGTCGTTGTAGGCGAAGAACGCGGTCGGGGGATCGGCGCTCGCGAGGAGGTGCGCGGCCGCCTGGCGGCTCTCCTCGACGCGGCCGGCACCCGTGGCGACGAGGTCGCCGTCGTGCCGGAGGCCGGCGGCCCGCAGCGCGGCGCGGTAGCCGCGCAGGCGCTCCTCCCGTGTGCGCGTGCCGACCGGTCCGGCGAGGTGCGCGATACGGCGGTGGCCGAGCGCTACGAGGTGCCCGATCGCGAGCGCTGCGCCGGCGCCGTCGTCGATGCGCACGCCGCGCGGGAATTGCTCGAGGGAGCCGTTGATCGACACGACCGGCACGCCCGCGCGGCCGAGCCGCAGCGCGTGGTCGGCCGTCGTCCGATCGGACGCGACGATGAGCCCGTCGACGCGCCGCTGGAGGAGGCGCTGCACGAGGAGATCGGGGCGCGCGGTGTGGAGCGACACGTCGCCGAGGAGGAGCGCGTGGTCCGCGAGCTCGGCGCGTGCCTGTGCGCCGCGGACGATGTCGGCGAAGTAGGGGTGCTGGATGTCCGAGATGAGCAGGCCGATCGTGCGCGAGCGCTGGGCGGCGAGGCCGCGGGCCAGAGGGTGGGGGCGGTACGCGAGTCGCCGCATCGCCGCCCGGACGCGGGCGGCGGTGCCCGGCCGCACGGCGCCGGTCGCGTTCGCGACGCGGGAGACCGTGGCGATCGACACCCCCGCGGAGCGGGCGACCTCGTAGATCCGGGGTGCGCGCCGAGCCCCCATTGCGCCAGGGATCGTAAGCGCTTACAGCGGGAGTAGTATCCCGGCGCCGGTCCGGCTCGGACGGCAAGGGGAGGGACGTTCACGCTCCGCTGACGGACGGATCGCACGATGCCCTCATGCGGCGAACCAGGCTGCTCGCGCTATTTGGAGGAGGATCCTGAAGGATGGGCACCGACTCGACCCCGCGCGGCGGGAAGATCACTCGGCGCGCGCTCCTGGCGAGCACCGGCGCGCTCGCCGCGATCGCGGCGTGCAGCACGGCGGCACCGGCGGCGCCGTCGGCCTCGGAGGCCGCGGCGAGCGTCGCTCCGTCGGCACCGGCGGGCGGGAAGACGGTCGCGATGGTGGCGTGGACCATCGGGCCGGACGCGCCCTCGTACTACCGGCGCGACAACCTGCTCGCGGCCGCCAAGAACCTGAATGCGGACCTCACGAAGTCCGGATCGAAGACGCTCGTGTCGCTCAACGCGACCTTCGAGAGCGGCGGGCAGTGGGGTGACTACCTCCAGAAGTTCACGCTCGCCGCGGAGGCGAAGACCTCGCCGGACATCATCCTCGCGGGCCACGAGAACCTCGCGCCGTGGGTCGGGCCCGGGTACGTCATCCCGCTCGACGACCTCATCAAGAAGTACCAGGACAAGGGCGACATCAAGGACGTCATCCCGACCCTCTGGAACGCCATGAAGATCAAGGGCAAGACCTACGGCGTCCCCCAGGACACCGAGGCGCGCCCGATGTACTACCGCAAGAGCCTGCTCGCCAAGCTGGGCTGGGACAAGGCGAAGATCGACGGCCTGCCCGACGCGGTCAGGAGCGGCCAGTGGGCCTGGCCGGACTTCGTCGCGACCGCCAAGGAGGCCATCGCGAAGGGCGTCGTCGGCCCCGGCATGGGCTGGTACAGCCGCGCCAGCAAGGGCGCCGACATCTACATCTTCTACTACCAGAACGGCGGCCAGATCCAGGACCCCGAAAGCGGCAAGCTCGTCATCGTGAAGGACGCGCTCCAGAAGCACTTCCAGGTCCACGCCGACGCTGTCCTCAACGACAAGATCATGACGAGCGCTATCTACGGCATGCAGGGCCAGCAGTGGCACCAGACCGTCGCCGTCGACGGCAAGGTCCTCTTCTACAACGCCGGAACGTGGACGTGGAAGGACTGGCAGGCCACCTACAAGGTGCCTGAGCAGTCGCTCTGGGACGACGTCGGGTTCATGCTCGTCCCGGCGGCCAAGAAGGGCGGCAAGCCCGTCACCGTGTCGCACCCGCTCGCCTACGCCGTCACCGGCAACGCCAAGGACCCCGAGCTCGCGTTCCAGGTGATCGCCTACGCGACCACGCCGGAGCTGAACTCGCTCCACTCGGTCACGAGCGCTCACCTCGCGATCCTCACGACGCAGGCGAAGGACCCGACGTACTCGAAGGACAAGTTCCTCAGCGCGACGCAGTACATGCTCGACTACACCAACTTCATCGCGAACCATCCGAAGTTCGGCGTGTACGACGACACGCTGTACCGCTATCTGGGCGCGGTGGAGCAGGGTCAGTTCACGCCCGCCGCGGCGGTCGACTCCGCGGTGAAGGAGCTGCAGGGACAGCTCGGGGACGAGCTCATCGTCAAGTAGGTATATGGCCCGGACGGCGGCGATCCCGCTCCCGCGGACGGGTCAGGCGGCAGCGTGGTGGCGTACCAACGCCACCGCGCTGCTGTTCATGGGTCCCGCGATGGTCCTCGTCCTGGTCTTCTTCCTCGCGCCGGTCGTGATCACCTTCGGGATGAGCTTCACGGACCTCGCGACCTCGACCGGCCTCTCGAACTGGAAGTGGGCCGGCGTCGAGAACTACCTGCGCATGTTCCGCAGCCAGTTCTGGCTCACGATCCTGGGCAACACGATCGTGTACGTCGCCGTCGTGCTCGCCTTCAACGTCCTCGTCGGCCTCGGCGTCGCGCTCCTCTCCGTCCACATGGCGGCGAAGGCCGGCGGCGTCTTCCGCGCGCTCTGGCTGCTCCCACGCATCACGCCCTCGGTCGTGTACGCCCTGATGTGGACGTGGGCCGCGGCGTCGCCGCCGTTCGGGATGCTGAACTACGTCGTGGCCCCGCTCGGGCTCGAGCCCCGCTTCTGGCTGCAGTCCGACCCGTGGCTCATCGTCATCCTCATCAACGGCTTCGTCGGCGCGTCGTTCGGCATGCTCATCTTCACCAGCGCGATCAAGGCGATCCCCGAGGACCTGTTCCGCGCGGCGCAGGTCGACGGCGCGTCCGCGCTGCAGATCGTCCGCCGCATCACCCTCCCGCTGATCAAGTGGCCGATCCTCTTCGTCCTCGTCTACCAGACGATGAGCCTGTTCGCCTCGTACGAGTACATCCTCCTCACGACGAACGGCGGTCCGGGCCTGTTCGGGACGGAGGTGTGGAGCCTCTGGGCGTTCCACACCGCGCTCGCCAACTACTACGGCAACCTCGAGTTCGCCTTCGGGGCCGCGATGGCCGCGATCCTCGTCGTCATGGGCCTCGCCATCAGCATCGTGCTCCTGCGCGTCTTCCGGTTCGGCCAGCTCGTCGCCGAGCCGCGGGTCGAGCTGTGAGGCGGGCGGTCCCTTACGTCCTCCTCGCGCTCGCCACGCTGCCTATCCTCGTGCTCTACGTCTGGCTCTTCTATTCCTCCTTCTTCCCGCGCGTCGAGGGCTTCACGCCGATGGGCGGCTTCACGCTCGAGAACTGGCGCTTCCTGTGGGACGCGCAGTCGGTGCCGCAGATGCGGAACCGCCCGCCGATCGTGCCGCTCACGATCAACACCCTCATCTTCGCGACCATGACCTCGGCCGCCGGGCTGCTCATCTCGTCGATGGCCGGCTACGCCTTCTCGCGGCTGCGGTTCAAGGGCCGTCGCGTGTTCCTCAGCGGGGTGCTGCTGCTGCACAGCTTCCCGAGCGTGACGCTCCTCATCGCGATCTTCATCGTGCTCCGGACGCTCCGCCTCTACGACCAGCTCCTCGGCGTGATCCTCGTGCAGACGGCGTTCGTGATGCCCTTCGGGATCTGGATCATGAAGGGCTTCTTCGACAACATCTCGTGGGACGTCGAGATGTCGGCGCTCGTCGACGGGGCCGGGCGGCTGCGCACGTGGTGGCGGATCATGCTGCCGCAGGTCCGTCCGGGACTCCTCGCGCTCGCCGTGCTGCTGTTCGTCGAGGGGTGGAACCAGTTCCTCCTCCCGTTCGTTTTCATGCCGAGCGGCAGCCAGCAGACGCTCTCGACGCTCGTCCGCGGCATCCTCGGCGAGGGCCGCTTCGTCGACTACGGCCTTCTCACGGCCGTCGGGCTGTACTACATCGTGCCGGTCCTCGTGCTCTTCGTCGTCGCGCAGGACCAGCTCATGCGCATCTACGCGGGTGGAGTGAAGGGGTGAGCGACGAGCGGCTTTGCCGTGAGGAGCGAGATCCGACCAGCCTTGAGCGCGTCTCTCGGCTTGTCCGAGAGATCAAGCAGGGAGTGAAGGGG
>CAZSRI010000009.1:1238-48945 GCA_964609145.1 uncultured Chloroflexota bacterium | reverse complement strand
CGCGGGCGGCGCGCGTGTGCGCGAGCTGCGCGAGCCCCCGCGCGACCTGCCGATCGGCGGGCATCGCGCGCGGCGTGCGGGCGCGACCGTTGTCCTCACCGTGGGCACCGACGCGTCGGTGGGGAAGATGACGGTGTCGCTCGAGCTCGCCGCGGCGTTCCGGCGCGCCGGTGAGACCGCCGCGTTCGTCGCGACCGGGCAGACGGGGATCGCGATCGCCGGGGAGGGGATCTCGGTCGACGCCGTCATCGCCGATTTCGTCGCCGGCGCGGCCGAGCGCATGACGTGCGACGCGGCCGAGCACGCGGACTGGGTGCTCGTCGAGGGGCAGGGCGCGCTCGCGCACCCTGGCTTCTCCGGTGTGACGCTGGGCCTGCTCCACGGGAGCGCGCCGGATCTCATGGTCCTCTGCCACGACGCGAGCCGGCGCATCGTGAAGGGCTACGACGCGGAGCAGCTCCCGGTCCGGTCGCTCCGCGAGTGCGTCGCAATGTACGAGAGCGCGGCGATGTGGCCGCGCCGGCCCGGAGCGCCGCAGCCGCGCGTGGTCGCGGTCGCGTTGAACACGGTCGCCCTCGACGGCGCCGCGGCGGCCGCCGCGGTCCGCGACGCCGCGTCCGCGACGGGGCTCGTCGCGGCCGATCCCGTGCGCGAGGGGGCCGTGGGAGCGGACCGGATCGCGCGCGCTCTGCTCGGCGCGCGCGGAGCGCCCGCGTGAACGTCACCGTCCGCACGGTGGACCTGCACCTCGAGGTGCCATTCGCGATCTCGCGCAGCGTGCGCACCGAGAAGCGCGTCGTCATCGCGGAGCTCGAGGAAGACGGGCGCGTCGCGCGCGGCGAAGCCTCGCCGGATCCGTTCTTCGGTGAGACGAGCGGGTCGCTCGAGCGCGACGTCCGCGAGGCCATCGCGCTCTTGCCCGAGGATCCGCGCGACCTCGGTACGCTGCGCCGCCGGCTCGACGACCGGTTCCCCCACGGCGGCGCCGCGGCGGCGGCGATCGACATCCTTTCGCACGACCGCGCCGCGCAGGCTGCGGGCCTGCCGCTTCGCGCGTACCTCGGCCTGGCGGAGGGCGACGCGCCGCCGACGTCGTTCACCATCGGGATCGCGGAGCCGCGCGTCATGGGGGAGCGCGCCGCGGCGGCCGCCGCGAAGGGGTTCGAGGTCCTCAAGGTGAAGCTCGGCCACGGCGACGACGACGTCGAGATCCTCACCGAGATACGGCGCGTGTTCGACCGGACGATCCGCGTCGATCCGAACGCGGCGTGGTCGCCGGAGGAGGCGCCGGCGCGCATCGAGCGGATCGCGCGGTTCGACCCCGAGTTCGTCGAGCAGCCCGTGCCGCCCGACGACGTCGACGGGCTCCGCTACGTGCGCGAGCGCTCGCCGCTCCCGATCGTCGCGGACGAGGCCGCCGTGCGCCTCGCCGACGTCGACCGCCTCGCGGGGGCGTGCGACGGCATCAACGTGAAGCTCATGAAGTGCGGCGGCGTCGCCGAGGCGCACGAGATGATCCGCCGCGCCCACGCGCTCGGGATGAAGGTCATGCTCGGCTGCCGCGCGGCCGAGACGAGCGTCGGGATCGCGGCGGCGGCGCACCTCGCGCCCTCGGTCGAGTGGGCCGACCTCGACGGTAACATCCTCATCGTCGACGATCCCTTCATCGCCGTGCCCGTCCAGCGGGGCCGCTTCGTGTTCAGCGACCGGCCCGGCCTGGGCATCATTCCCCGCACGTGACCGTCACAGACGTGGCGTTCGGATCGACGTGGCCGGAGCGCCGGCCGCCGCGCTGGATGACGGCGGCGTTCGCGCTCGCGATCGCGGTGTGGGGCCTCGTGGCGCTCGCGGTGTACTTCTCGGGCTCCGGGACGTACGCCGCGGTCGCGCGGGAGAGCGGCTTCGCCGAGACGGAGTTCCTCTACCCGCCGGGCGATGCGGCGGCGCGGCCGCGCCGGGTCGACCTGCCGATCCTCATCGACTGGCACGAGCGGTGGACCGCGTACGTCCTGGGACGCTCGGCCGATCCGCTGCGAGGCGCCGCCGAGCCCGCGTTCACCGCGGAGGAGGTGAGCCACATGGCCGACGTCCGCACCGTGTTCGTCGGCGCCCAGGCCGCCATGTACGCGGCGCTCGGTTCGGCGATCGTGCTGTTCGGCTTCGCGCTGCGCCGCGGACCGCGCGCCGCCTTGCTGCTGCTGCGCGATGGTGCGCTCGCCTCCGGAGCGGCCGTCCTCGCGGTCGCCGTCGTGGCGGCCCTCGCGTTCGAGCCGGCGTTCCTGGTCTTCCACCTCGTCTTCTTCCCGCAGGGGAACTTCCTCTTCCCTCCGACCTCGAACCTCATCCGGCTCTACCCCGAGCCGTACTGGTACGGAGTGACCATCCGCATCGGCGCCGCATTCGTGGTCGCGGCGGGCGCGGTCACCCTCGCGGCGACCGCCGCGCTGCGCGCGCCTCGCATGCGATAGCGGGCGGCTCCGGTATCGTCACGACGCCATGAGACGCGTGCTCATCGTCGAGGACCTGCCGCAGGTCGCGGAGCACCTCAAGGGGCTCCTCGGTCGCGAGGAGGGCGTTGACGTCTCGGGCGTGCAGGCGCAGGCCGAGGCGGCCCTCATCCAGGCGGCGACCGAGAAGCCGGAGGTCGTGCTCGTCGACGCGCTCCTGCAGGGAAAGGTCGGGGGCGCCGAGCTCGCGAGGCGCATCCGCGGCGCGTCGCCGGGGACGCGGATCGTCATGGTGACCGTCCCGCAGAAGCCCGTGACGCCGCGCGCCGAGGACGGCGTTGACGCCGTGTTCGTCCTTCCCGGCGGCGCCGTCGAGATCGTGAAGGCGATCGGCGCCGAGAAGGGCGCGGAGGGCGGGGCGAAAGCCGGCGCGACGGCCGTGTACTCGCCCAAGGGCGGGACGGGCAAGACGCTCATCGCGGTGAACCTCGCGACGTGGCTCCGCCGCCAGGGCGGCTCGGTGGCCGTCGTCGACGCCGTCATGCAGTTCGGGTCGGTGCGCCACCTGCTGCAGGTGCCGCCCGAGCAGCGGTCGATCGTCGACCTGCCGCCGGGCGCGGCCATGAAGGCCGCCATGGCGGAGGCGCTGTGGGAGGGCCACGCGGGTGTGCACTATCTCCTCGCGCCGCCGCGACCCGAGCAGGCCGAGCTCGTGGCCGCGGGGGAGCTGCAGAACGCGGTGAACATCCTCGCCGAGTCGCATGACCACGTGATCGTCGACACGCCCGGGCGCCTCGCCGACGACGCGCTCGCGGTCCTCGACGCCGCGCGCACGATCCTCCTCGTCGTCACCTACAGCGGTGCGGCCATCGCGTCGGCGCGCGCAGCCCTCGAGACGTTCGACATGCTCGGCTACCGGAAGTCGAAGCCGGTGCTCGCCGTCATCTCGCAGGCCGACGAGACCGGCGGCCTCACGCGCGGCGCCCTCGAGCACGCGCTGGGGGTCCCCATCGCCGCGGAGATCCCCACGGACCGCAAGCTCGTCGCCGAGTCGCTCGCCCGCCAGGAGCCGTTCGTGACCTCGTCGCCGACGGCGCCGCTCTCGCAGTCGATCGGCGCGCTCGCCGCCGCCCTCGTCGCGCAGCAGAGGAAGTAGGTGGCGAGCGCCGGAGGCGCTCGCGCGGCCTCCGGCCGCGACCGGCCGATCGGCGTCTTCGACTCGGGCGTCGGCGGCCTCACCGTTCTGCGCGAGCTGCGCCGCCAGTTGCCGGGCGAATCGACGGTGTACCTGGGCGACGAGGCGCGCATGCCATACGGCGAGCGCGAAGTGGATGAGGTCGTGCGCTTCACGCGAGAGGCCCTCTCGTGGCTCGAGCGCCACGCCACGCCGAAGCTCGTCGTGGTCGCGTGCAACACCGCGACCGCCGCGGCGCTCGAGACCGTGCGCGCGGAGGCGACGACGCCGGTCATCGGCGTCATCCGTCCCGGCGCCGCTGCGGCGCTCACGGCGACCGCACGGCGCGCCGTCGGCGTCCTCGCGACGCGGCTCACCGTGCGGTCCGGCGCGTATGTGCGGGCCTTGCGCGACCTGGATCCGATGGTGGACGTGTTGCAGCGACCCGCGCCGAGGCTCGTCCCGCTCATCGAGGCGGGCCGCGCGCGCTCGGCCGAGGCGCGCGACGCGGTCCGCGAGTACGTCACGCCGATGCTGAGCGAGGGGGCCGCGGTCGCGCCGGGCGTGGATACGATCCTCCTCGGCTGCACTCACTACCCGCTCGTGCGATGGGCCATCGAAGAGGTCGCGGGCCCGGCCGTGCGCGTGGTCGACTCCGCGACGACGACCGCGCTCGCCGTGCGCGAGGTGCTCGAATCGCACGGGCTGCGCTCGCGCGCGGGCGCCGGGACGCACCGTGTGGCGGCGACGGGCGACGCGAGGCGGTTCCGGGAGATCGCGCGCGCGATGTTCGGCGAGGACGCCGAGGTGGAAGAGGCGACGCTCGCGTGAGCCTCGTCACGACGATCACCGGCCTGCCGTTCGTCGGCAAGACGACGCTCCTCGACCTCCTCACCGGCCAGCACGTCGCGACCGGCACGTTCGCGGGCGCTGAAGCCGAAACGAACGTCGGGGTCGCGAAGGTGCCCGACGACCGCCTCGACCGGCTCGTGCCGCTGTTCCAGCCGAAGAAGGTGACGCACGCGGAGATCACGTACCGCGACCTCGGCCTCGCAAAGGGCGGGGGCGAGGGCATCTCGACGAAGAAGCTCGGCGACCTGCGGACGAGCGACGCGCTCCTCCACGTCGTCCGCGCGTTCCGCGATCCGAGCGTGCCGCACCCGGAGGGGTCGGTCGACCCAGCGCGCGACCTCGCGACGCTCGACCTCGAGCTCGTCGTCGCGGACCACGCCGTGGTCGAGCGGCGCATCGAGCGGATCGAGCCCGAGATCCGCGGCGCGCGGCCGGGCGGTGACCGCGAGGCGAAGGAGCGCGAGCGCGGCCTCCTGAAGCGCTGCCTCGAGGCCCTTGACGCCGAGACGCCGCTGCGGGACGTCGACCTCGAGCCGGACGAGCGCAAGATCCTGCGCGGCTACCGGTTCCTGACGCTGCTGCCGCAGCTCGTCGTCGTGAACCTCGACGAGGCCGACGTCGCGCAGCCCGAGCCGGTGCTCGCGCCGATCCGCGCGGCGGCGGCGAAGCACCGCGAGACGGCCGTCGTCCACGTGTGCGCGAAGCTCGAGGTGGAGATCGCCGAGCTCGCGCCCGACGAGGCGACGGCGTTCCGCGCAGAAGCCGGGCTGCATGGACCCGCGCTCGACCGCATCGTTCGCGCGACGTACGACCTGCTCGGCCTCATCTCGTTCCTCACCGTCGGGCCTGACGAGTGCCGCGCGTGGACGATCCCGAAGGGGTCGACCGCACCGGAGGCCGCGGGCGCGATCCACTCCGACCTCGAGCGCGGCTTCATCCGCGCCGAGGTCGTGCGCTGGGACGACCTGCTGCGCGCGGGGAGTGAGGCCGAGGCGAAGAAGCAGGCGCTGACGAAGACGATGGGCCGCGACTACGGCGTCCAGGACGGCGACGTCCTCCACGTGCTGTTCTCCGTCGGAGCCCATCGCTGACTCGAAGCCGCGGCCGGACCGGGTCCCGTTCATCCTCGGGCGCGGTAGGAGCTCGGCACCAACGTGATGCCGAGTGGCATCGATCCGATGCCGAGTCCGAGGGGCTCTCTGAAGGCGACCCTAGCGGTCGGCGATCCAGACGCGGTAGCGGCGCGTCGCGGTGAACGGGTACGGTCCGAGATCGAGGCGCCGTCCCGCGAGCCGCTCCAGGGTCTCGTACTCCTTCGCAACAGGACGCGGGTCGTTCATCCGCGTCATGGCCGGCTCGAGCGGAGCGTAGCGATCCCGCGGTGCCATCCCGCGCAGTGATGTTCAATGTCACGCGGTGACACGGTGACGATCCGCGTCGACCTGAAGCTCGCGCCGCAGAACTGCACGGTCGACGACCTCCGTGCGGTGTGGCGTCTCGCCGACGAGGCCGGGTTCGACGGCGTGTGGGACTTCGACCACTTCAACTCGATCGGACAGAGCACGACCGGTCGCGTCTTCGACGGCTGGACGCTCCTCGGGGCGATGGCCGAGGCGACGAAGCGCTGCCGGATCGGCTGCCTCGTCACCGGCGTCACGTACCGCCACGCCGCGGTGCTCGCGAAGATGGCCGTGACGGTCGACCACCTCTCGAACGGCCGCCTCGACGTCGGGATCGGCGCGGCGTGGGCCGTGAGTGAGCACGAGACGCTCGGCATCCCGTTCCCGGCGAACGGCCCGCGGATCGCGATGCTGCGCGAGGCGTGCGTCGTCATGAAGCGGCTCTGGACGCAGGAGCGCGCGTCGTACGCGGGCAAGCACTTCACGCTTCGTGAGGCCATCGGCGAGCCGAAGCCGGTGCAGCGGCCGCACCCGCCGCTCTGGATCGGCGGCGAGGGCGAGAAGCTGCTGCTGCGCGTGGTCGCGCGCCACGCCGACGCGTGGAACCACACCTCGCGTGACGTCGAGCTGAGCCGGCATCTCCAGCGCGTCCTCGACGAGCACTGCGCGGCGGTGGGTCGTGATCCCGGCGCGGTGAGGAGATCGGCCCAGGTCTTCTACCGCGGCGACCGCGACGCGTTCCTGCGACACACTGAGGCGCTCGTGCGCTCCGGCTTCACGATCATCATCGTCGGCCTCTGGTCGCGTGAGGGGGCGGAGGCGGCCGCCGAGCTGCTGCCGCGCGTGCGCGAGCTCGGCTGACCGCGCGTTCAGAGTGACGCGTTTCCTCGCGATCGGCCACGTCGCGCGCGACGAGTTCCCCGACGGCGCCCACCGCCTCGGCGGCACCGCGCTGTACGCGGCGGCGACCGCCGCGCGGCTCGGCGTGCCCGCCGCGCTCGTCACGCGCGTCGGGCCGAACGAGAAGGACGAGCTCGCCGAGACGTGCCGCCGCTTCGGGATCGACCTTCGCGCGCTCGACGCGCTGGTCACGACCACCTTCGTCTTCAGGTGGGACGAGCAGGGCCACCGCGTCCTGCGCCTGCGGGCGCGGGCGAAGGGGATCGCCGCGAACGACGTTCCGGCCGACCTGCGGTCCTCGGACGCCCTCGTCTTCGGGACCATCGCGCGCGAGCTCTCCGACAGCCTGCTCGACGCCGAGGCCGCGACGGTGAAGGTCCTCGCGGCGCAGGGCCTCCTGCGCGCCTGGGACGCCGATGGGACCGTCCGGCCGCGGCCGTGGGACGAGGCCGCGCGCGTCGTCCGACAGGTCGCCGCGGTCGTCGTGAGCGACGACGACGTCGCGGGCGATGCGAGCCTTCCGGCGCGCTGGTCCGTCGCCGGCCGCGTCGTGCTCACGCTCGCCGAGCGCGGCTGCCGTCTGTACGAGGGAGGTGATCCGATAGCGGAGCTGCCCGCGTATCAGCCGGCACGGATGGTCGACACCACCGGAGCGGGGGACGCGTTCGCCGCCGGTCTCGCGGTCGCTCTCGGCGAGGGCCGGGCGATCGTCGACGCGTGCCGCTTCGCGAACGCGGTGGCCTCGTTCGCCCTCGAAGGGCCGGGGATCGAGCCGCTCGCCTCGCGCGAGGCGGTCGAGCGCAGGCTCGCCGACTAACCTAGGTCGCTCATGCGCTGCCCGGTCTGCAACCTCGAGAACGTCGACGGCGCGAAGTTCTGCTCGAACTGCGGGAACCGCATGCCCGAGCGCCGGACGACGGGCTCCTCGGAGCGGCGTGTCGTCACGGTGCTGTTCTGCGACGTGCAGGGCTCCACGACGATCGCCGAGCGCCTGGATCCGGAGGAATGGACCGAGGTGATCGACGGCGCGTTCCGCGTCCTCACGCCTCCGGTGCACCGCTACGGCGGGACGGTCGCGCGGCTCCTCGGGGACGCCGTCCTCGCGTTCTTCGGTGCCCCCGTGGCGCACGAGGACGATCCCGAGCGCGCGCTCCGCGCGGCCCTCGACATGCTGCAGGCTGCCTCGACGTATCGGGAGCGGCTCGTGCGCGAGCGCGGCGCGACGTTCGCGGGGTTCGACATCCGCATCGGGATCAACACCGGCCTCGTCGTCGTGGGCGACGTCGGGACGGGCGCGGCCGTCGAGTACACGGGGATGGGCGACGCCGTGAACGTCGCCGCTCGGCTGCAGTCGATGGCGGCCTCCGGAACGATGGTCGTCTCGGAGCACACGCTGCGGCTCGTGCCGCCGATCTTCGCGCGCGAGCCGCTCGGCGACGTGGCCGTGAGGGGCCGCGCCGGCCGCGTCGCGGCGTTCGTCGTGCGCGGGCTCGCCGCGGGCGCGCCGGCGCGCGGACGCGACGCGGCGCCGCTCGTGGGCCGCGACCGGGAGCTCGACGTCCTTCGCGCCGCGCTCCAGGAGGTGCGGAAGGGCAGCGGCCGGATCGTCTCCCTCGTCGGCGAGTCCGGCCTCGGCAAGACCCGGCTCATCGAGGAGCTCCGCGCGGAGTGGCAGCGCGCCGGCGGCGTGTGGAGCGAGTCGCGCGGCCAGTCCTACGAGCAGACACGCCCGTACGGGCTCATCCGCCAGCACCTTCTCTCGCTCGCGGGCGTCGGCGAGGCGGACACGCCGGAGACGATCCGCCAGCGCGTCGCCGCGCTCCTCCCGCAGGAGCGCCGCGGCGACGAACGGTCGCTGCGGATCCTCGAGGTGTTCCTCGCCGTCGAGCCCGCCGCGCCGGGGCCCGGTACGGAGGGCGAGCAGCTGCGCGGCGAGGTCCACCGTCTCATGCGCGAGGTCGCGCTCGGGCTCGCGACGATGCCGTCGGTCTTCGTATTCGACGACCTGCACTGGAGCGACGCCGCGTCGGCGGAGCTTCTCATGGGAACGTTCGACGTCGCGGAGGAGCGGCCCGTCCTCTTCATCTGCGCGTTCCGTCCCGACCGGGCCGCGCCGTCGTGGCGGATCAAGCAGCATCTCGAGACCGACTTTCCGCATCGGTACGAGGAGATCGCGCTCGCGCCACTCTCGATGAGCGAGAGCGCGGAGCTGCTCGCGAGCCGCCTGCCCGGCGACGCGATCCCCGCGACCCTGCGCGACCGCATCCTCGAGAAGGCGGAGGGCAATCCGTTCTTCCTCGAGGAGATCGTGCGCGCCCTCGTCGAGGACGGGACGATCGAGCGCGAGGACGCGGGATGGCGCCTCGCGAAGCCGGATGCCGAGATCCGCATCCCGGACTCGCTCCAGGCGCTGCTCGCCGCGCGGATCGACCGCCTCGAGGGCGAGTCGCGCGAGACGCTACAGGCGGCGGCGGTGATCGGCCGCACCTTCCTCTACCGGATCCTCGCCGAGATCCGCGCGGCTACGGACACGCTCGACTCGCAGCTCCGGGCGCTCCAGCGCCTCGAGCTCGTGCAGGAGCGCGCGCGTGAGCCCGAGCGGGAGTACTCGTTCCGCCATGCGCTCACGCAGGAGGCCGCGTACGGATCGATCCTCCAGCGTAGGCGGCGTGAGCTCCATCTCCACGTCGGCGAGGCGCTCGAGCGGCTTTTCCCGGACCGCGCCGAGGAGCTCGCGCCGATCGTCGGACATCACTTCGCGGAGGCCGGCGACGAGCGCGCGATCTCGTACCTGAAGATGGCCGGCGACCGCGCGCTACGCCTGCACGCGCTCGACGACGCGACGGCGCACTACCGCCGCACGCTCGCCCTCCTTCCGCGCGAGACCGCGGACGCCGACGTCCTTCGCGACGTGCACCTGCGCTACGGACGAGCGCTCGAGCTGAGGGGCGACTACGAGGCCGCGCTCGGCGTGTATCGCGAGCTCGCCGCCCTCGCGCGCGGACGGTCGGACGCCGCGATGGAGGCGGCCGCCCTCTCGGCGGAGGTGACGGTCTACGCGAATCCGACGCCGTTCGTCGACCCGGCGAAGGCTGTCGAGCTCACGAAGAAGGCGATCGAGCTGGCGCGCGAGGGCGGCGACAAGCGGCTCCTCGCGCGGCTCCTCTGGAACGAGAGCCAGTCGTCGCTGTGGAGCGGCGGCCCCGACGCGGGGATCGGCGCGGGCACCGAGTCAGCGGCGCTCGCGCGCGAGATCGGCGACGAAGCGCAGCTGGCGTTCACGCTCAATGCGCTCGGCCAGGCGTACCGCGAGACGAACCGTTTCGACGAGGCCGAGCGCGTTCTGACGGAGTCCGTCGAGCTGTTCCGCAGGGTCGGCGACCGTCCGCTCGAGGCCGACAGCCTCAGCACGCTCGCGTTCATCCATCTGTACCGCGGCGAGTACGACCGCGTGCTCGAGCGCGGGTCGCAGGCGTACCGCTTGGGCTCGGCAGCGGGCAACGAATGGGCGATGGCGTATGCGCTCTTCAACCCCGGCTACGTCCACTTCGAGCGCGGCGACTGGGGCCTTGCGATCGACACGTGGGAGGAGCTCGTCGACCATGCGAAGAAGGGCGGCTTCTACGCGGCGCTCGCCGGTCCCGGGGGCGCCGACCTCGGCGTGCTCCGCGTCATGGCGGGCGACGAGCGCGGCGGGGTCGCGATCCTCGAGAACGCGGTCCGCCTCGCCGACGAGCACTTCGCGCCGTGGCGCGCATGGCCGCTCGCGCAGATCGCGCGGGCACGGATCGCCGCGGGCGACGCGGCCGGGGCGCGCGCCGCGCTCGATGACGCCCCGGAGAAGCTGCGCGCGCAGGGGACCCTCTACATGCTCGTGTCGATCGCGCTGGCGAAGGGCGAGCTCGCGCTCGCCGAGGGCCGCCTCGAGGACGCGCTGCGCATCGCACGCGACGATCGCCGGCTCGCGACGGACCGCGGCCTGCGCCCGTTCGAGAAGGACTTCGACCTGCTCGAGGGCGAGGCCCTGCGCGCGCTCGGCGATCCCGGCGGCGCGCGTGTGGCGCTGGGGCGGGGCGTGGCCGCGTCGGAGGCGGTCGGCTCGCGGCGGCTGCTGTGGCACCTGCACGGCGCGCTCGCGGCGATCGCGGAAAAGGCGGGCGACCTCGACACGGCGCGCCGCGAGCGTGAGCGCGTCGCCGAGATCGTCGACCACATCGCGCGGTCGCTGCGCGCGCGCGATCTCGAGGACCGCTTCCGCGCGCGGCCGCAGGTGCGCGCCGCGCTCGGGCGGCTCGTCGTCTGATGGCGACGCTCCTCGTCGCGCTCGCGCACCCCGACGACGAGACGTTCGGTGCGGGGGGCGTGATGGCGCGCGCCGTCTCGGAAGGCCATCGCGTCGTCATCGTGTGCGCCACGAGGGGCGAGGCGGGCGAGATCGCCGACCCCTCGCTCGCGACCCCCGAGACCCTCGGCGCCGTTCGCGAGCGCGAGCTGCGCGACGCGGCGCGCGCGCTCGGGGTGACCGACGTGCGCTTCCTCGGCTTCCGCGACTCCGGGATGGCGGGGACGCCCGAGAACCGGCACCCCGCCGCGCTCGTGAACGCCGACCCGGACGCGGTCGTCGGCGCGCTCGTGCGCACGATCCGCGACGTGCGGCCCGCGGTCGTCGTGACGTTCGAGCCGGGTGGCATCTACGGCCACCCCGATCACGTGACGATCAGCGAACGGGCGACCGCCGCCGCGGAGGCCGCCGCGGATCCGTCGCGCTGGCCGGATGCCGGGGCGGCCCATCGGATCGCGCGCCTCTACTACGTCGCCATGCCGAAGAGCGTCCTGCGGGAGTTCCGCGCGGAGGCGGCGGCGGCGGGCATCCAGTGGGGTGTCGCGGACGCGATCCAGATCGAGAAGGCCGTCGATGACGCCGAGATCGCCGCGACGATCGACGTCACGCCCTGGACGGAGCGCAAGAGGGCGGCCCTCGCGGCGCACGCGACGCAGCAGGGAACGCTGCAGAACATGCCCGCGAAGTTCGTGGAGCGCATGTTCTCGCACGAGTGGTTCGTGCTCGCGCGCGGCGATCGCGACAGGGAGATCCTCGCCGGACTCTAGCTCGCGGGCTGCCCCGCGTCGTGCGGGTGCTTGCGGATCTCGCCGGTGAACGGCGTGAGGTCCTGCTTGTAGATCTCGGCCCAGCGGCCGTTGGAGATCGCGCGCACCAGGACGCTGTTCACGAAGGAGATCATCCCCGCTCGTCCTCTGTTCACGCCGACGACCAAAGGATCGTCGGCGAGGAAGCCCGGGAGGAACCGCATCTCGGGCGTCCGCAGCTGGACCAGGACCGTCTCGGGCGCGGAGACCGCGTCCGCCTGTCCGTGGGTGAGCGCGTTCACGCACGCCTCCCACGAGTCGATCGACAGGAGCCGCACGCCCGGGATCCTCGCGACGACGCTGCTCTCGTTGTCGGAGCCGCGCATCGTGCACACGGTCGTCCCCCCGAGGTCGTCGAGCTGCTTCGTGTCGCTCTGCTTCATCACGATCACGCGGTCGCCTGATACGAGGTAGGGGTCCGAGAGGTCGAGCCGCTGCTTCGCCTCGGCGCTCGCGTCGAGCGTGGCGACGACGACGTCGGCCTTGTCGTCGGTGAGGACGGAGACACGCGTCGCGGCGACCACCGGCACCCACTCGATGAACCGGTCCGGATCCTGTTCGGCGGGCCGCCCGAAGATCCCCTTCGCGAGCTCACGGGCCATATCGGGGTCGAAGCCGCGGAACGTCTGGCCCTCCCGGCGCGAGAACGCGCCCGCCGCCTCGCTCACCCCGACGCGGATCCTGCCCTGCTGCTGGATCTGGTATTGGAAGCTGGCCGGGTCGAAGCGCGGCGTCGGCTCGACGGTCGGCGTGGGGGAGGGCGTCGGCGGCGGCGGCACCGTCGCCTGGGTGCATCCCCCGAGGACGGCGACGACCGCGAGGAGCGCGCGGAGGCGTCCGCCCACGAG
This sequence comes from uncultured Chloroflexota bacterium, assembly GCA_964609145.1. Lineage (GTDB taxonomy): Bacteria > Chloroflexota > Limnocylindria > P2-11E > P2-11E > JACPOT01. Next base: position 36,176 of record CAZSRI010000009.1, on the reverse strand, counting down.
ACGCGAGCCTATCGCCTCGCACGTGGTCCGATACGCTGCCTCCCGAATGTCGGGCCTCATCGACCGCTTCGTCGAGCAGGCACGCGCATCCGGCGGGCGCGTCGGCGCGGTCGTGCTCACGGCCGCGGGGGACGAGGCCCTCGCGCTCGACCCCGATGGGATCTACACGGCGGCGTCCGTCATCAAGCTCCCGCTCCTCATGACGCTCTACGCCGACGCCGCGGACGGTCGGCTGTCGCTCGAGGAGCGGATCGCGATCGGAGAGCGCGTCGACGGATCGGGCGTGCTGCGTGACCTGCGCGACGTCGACGCGCTGTCGGCGCGCGACCTCGCGGCGCTCGCCGTCACCGTGAGCGACAACACCGCGACGAATCGGCTCATCGAGCGGGTCGGCCCGGAGCGCGTCACCGAGCGGCTCATCGAGTGGGGCTGTATCTCGACGCGGCTGCGGCGACGCATGTACGACATGGAGGCGAGAGCGCGCGGGCTCGAGAACCTCATGACGCCGCGCGAGACCGCGTCGCTCCTGCTGCGCGTGCTGCGCGCCGCACGCGGCGGCGACGGCGCGATGGACGGCGTGCTCCGCCTCCTCGAGCGGAACACGAACACGCTGCGCCTCGGCCGCTACCTTCCCGACGGCGTCACGCTCGCGCACAAGGACGGCTGGATCGAGATGGTCGACAACGACGCCGGCGTCATCACCGCGCAGCGTCCGATCGTCGTCGCCGGATTCACGGCCGGGCTCCCGCCGATCGTCGCGCGGCCACTGCTCGGGCTGCTCGGCCTCGCGGCCGCGGAGCTCGCGGGCGCCGCGGTCCGCGCGATGCCGGTCGAGCTCGTCGCGGGATGATGCGCCGCACGTCGCGCCGCCGCGGTCGCCCGCTCCTCTCGCGCCTCGGCCGGCCGCTCCTTTCGCTCGCGCTGCTCGCGGGCGGCCTCGTCGTGAGCGGTGCGTTCGTGGGCATCGCGATCAAGCAGAGCGCCGTGCAGCAGGACGTGCGCACGATCGAGCGGCAGATCGTGCAGGACCAGGCCAAGAACGCGGAGCTCCAGGCCGAGGTCGCGAAGCGCCAGACCGACACGTACGTGATCGACCGCGCGCGCGAGCTGGGCTACGTGCGGCCCGGCGAGGGGCTCATCGCGGTCGACCGCGGCCCCTCGGGCGAGCCCATCGTGCGGATCAACGCGTCCGACGGCGGACGGCTCGCTCGCTGGCTCGCCGCGTTCTTCGGAGGCGGATAGGGGGTTCACGGGGAACACCGCTGTCGCGTAGAATGACGTTCGCGGGGTAGTGGAGTGGCACCACGCGGGGCTCATAACCCCGAGGCCGGACGTTCAAATCGTCCCCCCGCAACAGTGATCCGAAAGTCCTCCTGGGGCGGCGGGAAGGGCGCTACGTCCGACCGCGCATCCGTTTGGCACGTCCTTGGGTCGGCGCGTCCTCCGGCTCCCTCTCGGCGTCTGCCATGAGGCGAGAGGGGTAGACGCCGAGCGCCTCGGCGATCTGCGAGAGCGCGTCGACCGAGATATTCCGGCGGCCGCGCTCGACGAGCGAGATGTACGTCCGGTGGAGGCCAGACTCCTCGGCCAGCCCCTCCTGCGACAGCCCCGCGCTTTCGCGGTACTTGCGGATGACGCGGCCCACGCGGCCGGCGATCGGCACGGCGGGAGCGTTCCGGCGCCGTGACTATTCGTCTACAGACGATGGTCTGCAAGGCCCTGCCGTACCTGTGCGCATGCGATACACGATCAGGAGCGCCGGCGGCTGGGGCGATCTCCAGGACGTCCGCTACGACCAGGCCGACCGGCTCGCGTTCGCGCTCGCGATCTTCGGCGCGGAGTCGACGTTGCGCCATGTCGCGGGAGAGGGGACGGTGACCCTCTTCGACCGCGACGGCCGCGAGCTCCTCGCGTACGAAGGCGAGCGGCTCTCGGTCGAAGGAGGGCCTTTCTTTCCCCGTTGACCGATACAATGGAGGTCTCCTCGACCTCGGCTGGGTAGCTCAGTGGTAGAGCAGCGGCGTCATAATCCGCGGGTTGCGGGTCCGAATCCCGCCCCAGCCACCGCATATGGCCTCCGCACGAACGCCGCAACCGAACAGGAGCGAGCGAGGGTCCGGCTCCGCCGGCCCGGGCGAGTTCGACGAGCGGAGTCGAGGCGGCGAGGCCGAAGGCCGAGCGCGATCGCGATGAAGATGAACAGGATCCGCGACATTGTGCGTCGCTTCGCGCAGCAGCACGACCTGCTCCGTCCCGGACCGTTCATCGTCGCCGTCTCGGGCGGCACGGATTCGACCGCGCTGCTCCTGCTCCTCGCGGACCTCGCGCCCGACCTCGGCCTCGTGCTCCACGCCGCGCACTTCGACCACCGCACGCGCCGCTCGAGCGCGGCCGACGCCCAGTTCGTCTCGGACCTCGCGTCGTCGGTGGGCGCGACGATCCGCGTGGGCCGTGCCGAGCGGAAGCCGGAGAGCGAGGACGACGCCCGCCGGGCGCGCTACGCCTTCCTCGAGCGCGTCGCCGCCGAGCGGCGCGCCTTGATCGCGATGGGACACACGCGCGACGACCAGGCCGAGACCGTCCTCCTCCATCTCACGCGCGGCAGCGGCATCGCCGGCCTCGCCGCGATGCGCCCGAAGCGCGACGGCGTCGTGCGCCCGCTCCTGTGCCTCGAGCGCGCGGACACCGCGGCGGTCTGCGCTGCGGCGGGCATCGAACCGTGTGAGGACCCGACGAATCGCTCGCTGCGTTTCGCCCGCAACCGGATCCGGCGTCGCGTGATGCCCGAGCTCGCCCGGATCAACCCGCAGGCGACGGCGGCCATCTCCCGGCTCGCCGACGCGGCCGCCGACCTCGCGGCATCGCACGAGGCCCGCGCGGGCGCGCTCCTCGACGCCGCCGCCCTCGACGGCACGATCGACCTCGATGCGCTGGGGACGGACGCCGTGCTGCGCGAGGAGGCGGTCGCGCTCGCGTGGGAGCGGGCCACCGGGCGCATCCTGTCGGCGCGTCATCGCCAGGCCGTCGCCGCGCAGCTGGCGCGCGCCGAGCCGCGCTCCGAGCTCGACCTGCCGGGTGGCGCGTTCATCCGGGACGGGCGGCGACTGCGTATCAAGGCGCGAAGGGGCGACGCGCCCTCCTGACGGCGCGGAACAGCCCTATGGACGCCCGCGTTCAGGTGGTAGGACCCGTCCAGGCCCGCCCGCTGCACCGTTCAGGCCGATGTCGGGCGCTAGCATCTTTCACAGCGGATATCGCGAAAGGGGACCCGAGCTGGACCTGAACAACCGCGTCTTCAAGAACGGGATCCTCACGCTCCTCCTGGTCGTCATGGGGGTCGCGCTCCTCTACGCCTACCGCACCCAGGGGACCCCCACGAAGGAGCTCGACTACAGCGACGCGCTCGGGCGGGTCAGCCAGGGCGAGGTCGCGAAGATCTCCGTGGCCGGGAACCGGGCGACCCTCCAGATGAAGGAGGGGAACCAGCAGTACGTCGTGACCCTCCCCGACCGTGACGACCAGCTCGCCCAGACGGTCGCGACCTACAACCGCGGCCGCGCGCAGCCCGACCAGGTCTCCCTGAAGTACGAGACGGAGAGCCCGACGCTCGGCTTGCTCGGGTCGGTGCTGCTGAGCTTGCTCCCCGTGCTGCTGATCGGCGGCTTCTTCATCTACATGATGCGGCAGGCGCAGGGCACGAATAACCAGGCGCTGTCCTTCGGGAAGAGCCGCGCGCGCATGTTCATCGGCAACAAGCCGACCGTGACGTTCGACGACGTCGCGGGCGTCGACGAGGCCAAGGGCGAGCTCCAGGAGGTCGTCGAGTTCCTCAAGTACCCGGAGAAGTTCTCGAGCGTCGGCGCGCGCATCCCGCGCGGCGTCCTCCTCGTCGGCCCGCCCGGCACCGGCAAGACCCTCCTCGCGCGCGCGGTCGCGGGCGAGGCCGGCGTGCCGTTCTTCTCGATCTCGGGCTCCGAGTTCGTCGAGATGTTCGTCGGCGTCGGAGCGTCGCGCGTCCGCGACCTCTTCGACCAGGCCAAGCGCAACGCGCCATGCATCGTCTTCATCGACGAGATCGACGCGGTCGGCCGCCAGCGCGGCGCCGGCCTCGGCGGCTCCCACGACGAGCGCGAGCAGACGCTGAACCAGATCCTCGTCGAGATGGACGGCTTCGACACGGGCACGAACGTCATCGTGCTGGCCTCCACGAACCGCCCGGACGTCCTCGACCCGGCGCTCCTGCGTCCGGGTCGCTTCGACCGTCAGGTCGTGCTCGACCGCCCGGACATCAAGGGCCGCAAGGCGATCCTCGAGGTCCACGTCCGCGGCAAGCCGCTCGACAAGAACGTCGAGCTCGGCCGTATCGCCCAGATCTCGCCCGGCTTCTCCGGCGCGGATCTCGCGAACGTCGTGAACGAGGCCGCGATCCTGGCGGCGCGCCGCAACAAGAAGACGATCGCGCAGATCGATTTCGAGGAGGCGCTCGAGAAGGTCGCGCTCGGTCCCGAGCGCCGCTCGCGCGTCATCACCGAGAAGGAGAAGATGATCGTCGCGTACCACGAGGCCGGCCATGCGCTGTGCTTCAAGCTCCTGAAGCACACGAACCCCGTGCACAAGATCACGATCGTGTCGCGCGGCATGGCGATGGGCGTCACGTGGTCGCTCCCGCAGGAGGACCGCTACTTCCGCACGAAGAAGGAGTTCGAGGACGACATCGCGGCCGCCCTGGGTGGGTGGGTCGCGGAGCAGATCCACCTCGGCGGCGACATGACGACCGGCGCGTCGAACGACATCGAGAAGGCGTCGGAGATGGCGCGCCAGATGGTCACGAAGTACGGGATGAGCGAGCGGCTGGGGCCGCTCCAGTACGGCCGCACGGACGAGCTCATCTTCCTCGGCCGCCAGATCCAGGAGGAGCGGAACTATTCCGAGGACGTCGCGAAGCTCATCGACAGCGAGGTCAAGCAGATCATCGACGGAGCGCGGCAGCGCGCGTACGAGGTCCTGACCGAGCACAAGGACAAGCTCGACGCGGTGGTGAAGCGGCTCATCGCCGAGGAGACGATCTCGAGCGAGGAGTTCGACAAGATCTTCGAGACGGACGGGGAAGAGCTCCCCGCCGCCGCGGCGGAGGGGCGAACGCCCACGCCGACCGGGACGACCGGCGGCGACGACCGGCGCACCGGCAAGGGTCCGGCGCCGGCGCCGAGCCCGGCATAACGCTGACGTAACGGCACGGCGGATGCACATGCATCCGCCGTGGACGGACCACGCGCCGACCTCGACGAACCGATCGACCCCCTGCGCATGGTCTTCCTCGGCGGGTGCACGATGGCCCTCGGCGTCCTCTTCGTTCTCATGCTCCTCGCCGACAACGCGAACGCCCTCACCTTCTAGTCCGACCTGGTCCGACCCTTCGGTCGGGCAAAGCCCTCCCTCGGGCCCGCGTGCTCGACCTCGTCCCTTCGGCATTCGCCTCAGCGCCTCGGTCTGCGCGCGCGGGGTACGTTGAGCGGAATGCCGCGCGTGTTCGTCGCCGCGCCGCTCCCGCGGGAGGCCTGCGAGCGCCTCGCCGCGTCGCTCCCCGAGACCCCCGGGCTGCGCGTCCTCCCGCCCGACCTCGTCCACGTGACGCTCGCGTTCCTGGGCCAGGTGGGGGAGGAGCAGGTCGCCGGCGTCGTCGCGGCGGCCCAGGCGGCCGCCCGCGGACGATCCGCGTTCACGCTCCGCCTCGACCGGCTCGGGCGCTTCCCGGAGCACGGACCGCCGGGAGTCGTCTGGGCGTCCGGGCCCGACAGCGCCGCGCTGGCCGAGCTCGCCGCCGCCGTCCGCGCGGAGCTCGGCCGGCGCAGGCTGCCGTTCGACCCGAAGCCGCTCCGAGCGCACGTCACGCTCGCGCGCCTCGCGCGCGATCCGACCGTCGCCGAGGCGCGCGTCGTCGCCGAGGCGGTCCGGCGCGCGCGCGTCGAGCCGGTCGCGATCGAGGTCGCGCAGGTGGCCGTTCTGGAGAGCCGCCTCGGACCGCACGGCCCGCGCTACTCTTCGCGTGCTCGGATCGCGCTCATGCGTCCCCGGGGCGCGCAGACCGAGGCGCCGGAGCGACGAGGTCGAGCAGCCGGTCCCGAGCGAGGGGTCCGCCCGAGCGAGGGTCGGACGTGAGGTGACGGCATGTCGGCCGAGCAGCTTCAGGCGGTCGTCGATCGGGCCATCGGCGACGCGGCATTCCGCGAGCTCCTCGCGCGAGATCCGCGCGCCGCGCTCGCCGGCTACGACCTGACGGACGAGGAGCGCGCGCGCTTCGGGAGCGGCACCGCACACGCCGAGCCGCTCGAGCCGCGCGTGTCGAAGAGCGACCTCTCCGCCGCCCTCGGCGTCAAGACCGGCACGGTCGACATCCGACCCCCGTCGGAGACGCTGCGGCGCTAACGCCCTCCTAGGCGACGGTGGGACCGGGACGCTGACGCGCGTCGAGCGCCTCGCGGGCGAACGGCAGCACGAGCGAGATGACGAGCGCCGCCGCGAGCACGGACGCGATCGCCGCCGCTGAGATGCCCGCGACGCCGGCGGGGAGCAGCGCCGAGATGAACCCGGGGATCCCCGCGACGGCGATCACGCACATCGCCGCGACGTAGACGACGCTCGCGATGACGTACGCGAGCGCGCCCGCCTCGCGCCCAGAGGAGGGCCGGCGCGGACGGCCGAGGTCGCCGAAGACGGATCGCATCGCCTTGCGGCGCAGCGCGTTGATGTCGGTGAGGTCGGCGAGGACGTAGTAGCCGTCGAACTCGAGCAGCGGCGAGAGGTTGAACACGACGAGGACGACGTTCGTGAGCGCGAGCCACACGAGCACGTCCTGGCTCGTGCCGCCCGTAAGGCGCGCCGCGATCCCGAACGCGCCGGCGAGCGCGAGGTTGAACAGCGGGCCGGCGACGTTCACGCGGATCCGCCCCCAGCGCGGGATCGCCCAGGTCGCGGACGTGTCGACGTACACGACGGGCGTGAACCAGAAGAGGCCGATCCCCGCACGCCCGAGGCGCGCGCCCTCGGCCTTCGCGGCGAGCGCGTGCGCCGTCTCGTGCCCGATCCCGGAGAGGAGGAGGGCGACGAACGCGACGAGGATCCCGCCGGCCCCGAAGTCGGTCCACGCGGCCGTCCGCAGGACCGGGAGCGCGACCGCGAGCCCGCCGAGCCCGAGGACGACCGCGCCGACCGCGGCGGCGGGCGTGAACAGCGGCCGCACGAGCCGCAGGAGGCCCGCGGCGAGCCCGTCCGGCTCGCCGATCTCCACGCGCGGCGCGAGGATCGCGTCCGCGATGCGCAGCACTCGCGCGTTCGGCGCGTCCGCGACGACCCGCGGCGCCGACGCGAACCCCGCGACCTGCAGCGCGGCGACCGTCGCGAACACGGCATGCGGATCGAGCGTCCCGGTCCGCTCGAAGTGGCGGAGCGCCAGGTCGCGGATCGTGCGCTCGCCGTCGAGGTCGTCGTAGATAGCCAGCGCCTGCTGGTCGAGCCGCAGGTACGCGCCGCGCGCCGCGTCGGCGAGGATGACGACGTTCGGATCGTCCGGGGCCCGCTCGACGCGGTGCCCGCCGATGCGCCGCGGCGCGTGACGCGCCTGCATGACGCTCGTGACGCGCTCGAGGAGCTGGCGGTGGCGCTTCACGACGGCGCGCACGTCCTCGCCGCTCACGAAGAAGCCCGTGACCTCGGTGTGCGCACGCACGGTCGCGGTGCGCGCGGAGCCGGTGAGCGTCGCGATCTCGCCCAGCAGGGAGCCCGCGCCGAGCCGCGCGAGGAGCCGCTCGCCCGCGCCGTCCCCGCGCACGGCATCGACCTGGCCTTCGCGCACGAGCAGGACGTCGTCGCCGGGCTCCCCCTGCCGCATGAAGACGGTCCCCGCCGGCGAGCGGAACGCTCGCACGCGCGCCGCGAGGTGCGCGAGCTCCTCGGAGGGGAGCCCCGTGAACGGACCCTGGGCGCGCAGGAACGCGAGCGCCTCGCTCCGGTCCACGTCGGAGGTCGGGGTCGGATCGAGCCGTGCGGCCACCGCGGGAAAGGGTAGCGAGGCCGCTAGGCGAGCTTGCGACCTCGCGCGCTCAGCGCGACCTGCTCGACGCCGAGCCGCTCGCCTCGAGCGCGGATCCGCGGCGGGAGGACGATCCCGCGGCGGCGGTAGTTCGCGAACGCGTAGCGGTCGCACTGGACCTCGGCGGCCGTGCCCCAGCCGTGCACGAGGTAGAGCCAGTAGTGGCAGAACTCGTGGAGGTAGAGGAAGCGGATGACGTCGCGGCGCGTGCGCATCTGCGCGAGCGGCGTGCCGTACGAGCCGAGGTCGACGATCTCGGCGAACGGCACGAACGGCTCGGGGACCTGGATGATCATCTCGGGCCGATCCCAGAACGTGAACGCCTGCAGGTGGGGCCGGCTCCGGTAGCGGAGCGGCTTCAGCGTGAGGCGGTAGCCGGTGGCGGTCGGCAGCCCCCGCAGGACCTCGCGGATCCGCTCCGGCGGGTGGCTCGGGAGCGCGGAGCGCACCGCCATCGGCCCGAGCGGTCGACCGGGGCCCTGACGGGCTGGGAGGATGGCCATCGGTCTCACTGTACGGACGCGCCCTGCACTCTCAATTTCGGACGCGCGAGCAAGCGAGCAGGCACGCTCCGGAAGCGCGAGTGCGGGGCGGGTCCCTTACGAGGCCAGACCCCGATCAGCATCCTTGCCGCTGTAGCCGCCGAGCGCCTACCATCGGCGGTACGTCGCTCGAGCGGGAGCGAGTAGCCCTCGGAAGCCGTGCAGAGAACCCCGGGACGCTGCGAAGGGGGACGGCGGAGGCGGGTGAATGGGTCCCGCGAGACGCCGCGGCGAACGCGTGAAGTAGCCGCGGCCGGAGGCCCCCCGTTAGCGGGGCACCCTGTGATGGCAGGGGAAGAGGCCGGCGGCGCGAGCCGTCGGCGAGATCGGGTGGCACCACGAGCCCTCGTCCCGATGGCGGGCGGGGGCTTTCGCGTTCTTTGGAGGTGGTGCCGTGGCGGTGATGGCGGAGACGGAGCGACGAGCGATCAGGTACCGGACGCGCGGGGGCATCGACGTCCGGCGGCTGACGTCTCCGCTGCCGCTCGCCGGCGCGATCGAGCCGATCGTCGACGCGCTCGACGAGCGCCGCGGCGTGCTCCTCGCCTCGAGCTACGAGTACCCCGGCCGCTACACGCGGTGGGACATCGGGTTCGTCGATCCGCCGCTGTGCCTCGAGGCGCGCGGCCGCGCATTCGAGGTGGCCGCGCTGAACGAGCGCGGACGCGCGCTGCTCGCGGCGGTCGCGGAGGCGCTCGAGCGCTGCGGCGCGCTGTCCGGCTTGCGCCGCGAGGCGGACCGCGTCGTCGGGGAGGTGCGCGAGCCCGAGCGCCGGTTCCCCGAGGAGGAGCGCAGCCGCCAGCGCTCCGTCTTCGCCGTGGTGCGCGTGCTCATCGAGCTCTTCGCCGCGCCGGACGATGCCCTGCTCGGGCTGTACGGCGCATTCGGATACGACCTGGCGTTCCAGTTCGAGCCGATCGCGCTGCGCCTGCCGCGGCGGCCGGACGCGCGCGACCTCGTGCTCTATCTCCCGGACGAGCTCGTCGTCGTCGACCATGCGCGCGGCGTCGCCGTGCGGCACGAATACGAGCTCGCGGCCGCGGGTGGATCGACCGAGGGCCTGCCGCGGACCGGCGCGGGCGTCCCCGCGCCGCCGGCCGGCCACCTCGAGCGCGCCGGCGATCACGAGCGCGGCGAGTACGCCGCGACGGTCCGCGTCGCGCACGAGGCGTTCCGGCGCGGCGACCTCTTCGAGGTCGTGCTCGGTCGCGTCTTCAACGAGCCGTGCGAGGCCCGCCCGTCCGAGCTCTTCCGCCGCCTGCGCGAACGGAACCCCGCGCCCTACGGAGCGCTGCTGAGCCTGGGCGGCGAGCACCTCGTCGCGGCCTCGCCGGAGATGTACGTGCGCGTCGACGGCCAGCGCGTCGAGACGTGCCCGATCTCGGGGACGATCGCGCGCGCGAGCGACGTCATGGGCGACGCCGAGCAGATCCGGGCGCTCCTCTCGTCCGACAAGGACACCGCCGAGCTGACGATGTGCACCGACGTCGACCGCAACGACAAGTCGCGGATCTGCGTTCCCGGCAGCGTCCGTGTCATCGGACGCCGGCAGATCGAGATGTACTCGCGCGTCATCCACACCGTCGACCACGTCGAGGGGATGCTGCGCGACGGGTACGACGCGATCGACGCGTTCCTCACGCACGCGTGGGCCGTGACCGTGACCGGCGCGCCGAAGGTGTGGGCGATGCGCTTCATCGAGGAGCACGAGCGCTCCGCTCGCGGCTGGTACGGCGGCGCGATCGGGTTCCTCGGGTTCGACGGCAACATGAACACGGGCCTCACGCTGCGCACGATCCACCTGCGGGGCGGCATCGCCCACGTGCGCGCCGGCGCGACGCTCCTCGCGGACTCCGATCCGGAGGCCGAGGAGCACGAGATCGACCTGAAGGCCGCGGCCCTCCTCGACGCCATTCGCCGCCCAGGCACGCTTCGGAAGTCCGAGGCGGGAGGTGGCATCTTCGAGGCGAGGACCCCGGTCCGGATCCTCGGGAGACCTCCGCGGGTGCTGCTCGTGGACCACGAGGACTCGTTCGTGCATACGCTCGCGAACTACATCCGGCAGGCCGGCGCGGAGGTCCTCACGGTCCGCGCGCCGATCGCGCGCGAGCGGCTCGACGAGACGATCCGCTCGTTCCGCCCCGACGGCGTCGTGCTCTCGCCCGGTCCCGGACGGCCCGTCGACTTCGACGTCGCGACGACCGTCGATGCCGCCGTGCAGGCGGGGCTCGCGGTGTTCGGCGTGTGCCTCGGGCTCCAGGGCGTCGTCGAGCGCTTCGGCGGCGGGCTCGCGGTCCTCGACCGGCCGATGCACGGCAAGGCATCCGACATCACCGTGCTCGGAGGCGCGATCTTCGACGGCGTGCCCCGGACGTTCCGCGCCGGGCGGTATCACTCGCTGTACGCGATCCGTGAGACGCTGCCGGGCGTCCTCCGCGTGACCGCGGTCGCCGACGACGGCGTGATCATGGCGCTCGAGCACGCCGAGCTGCCGATCGCGGCGGTCCAGTTCCATCCCGAGTCGATCCTCACGCTCCGCGACGCCATCGGCGCGCGGATCGTCCGCAACGTCGTCGCGGGCCTCGCGAGGAGGCCCGCTCTCGTGGGAGGTGCCTGATGGACGCGAGGGAAGCGCTCGGAGCGGTCGCCGCGGGGCGCACGCTCACGCGGGCGGAGGCCGAGAGCACGATGGCCTCGGTCATGGCGGGAGAGGCGACACAAGCGCAGCTCGGCGCGCTCCTCGCGATGCTCCACATGCGCGGCGAGACGGTCGACGAGATCGTGGGGTTCGCGCTCGCGATGCGGAAGGCGGCAGTGCCGGTGACGCTCGCGCGCTCGGCCGTGGACATCGTCGGCACCGGCGGGTCGGCGGTCGACCCGTTCAACATCTCGACGACGGCCGCGATCGCCGCCGCCGCCGCGGGCGCGTCCGTCGCGAAGCACGGCAACCGCGCCGCGAGCGGCCGCTGCGGGAGCGCGGACGTGCTCGAGGCGCTCGGTGTCCGGATCGACCTCGGCCCCGAGGAGGCGGCGCGCTGCGTGGAAGAGGTCGGCGTCGCGTTCCTGTTCGCGCCGCGCTACCACCCCGCGATGCGCCACGCGAGCCCCGTCCGCCGCGAGATCCGCATCCGGACGGTCTTCAACGTCCTCGGCCCGGTCTCCAATCCCGCGGGCGTGCGCCGGATGGTGCTCGGCGTCGCGACCCCGGGCGTCGGCGACAAGATCGCGCACGCGCTCGGCGAGCTCGGGGCCGACCACGTCCTCGTCGTCCACGGCGAGGAGGGCCTCGACGACATCAGCCCGACGGGGCGCACCGTCACGTGGGAGCTGAAGGGGGGATGGGTGCGGACGGGCTTCGTGCATCCGGCCGAGCTCGGGCTGCCGACGGGCAGCGCCGCGCAGATCGCGAGCGGCGACGCCGCGGCGAATGCGGCGACGCTGCGCGCGATCCTCGCCGGCGAGCACGGCCCGCGGCGCACCGCGGTGCTGCTGAACGCGGGCGCGGCGCTCCTTGTCGCGGGGCTCGCGAAGGACCTGCGCGACGGCGCGCAGCTCGCCGCCGCGGCGATCGACAGCGGCGCGGCGACCGCGCGCCTCGATCGGCTCGTCGAGGCGAGCCGGCGTCTCGGTGCGGAAGCGAGCACGCCCGCGTGACGGACTTCCTCGAGCAGGTCGGCGCCGAGCGGCGCGCCTGCGTCGCCGCGGCACGTGCGGCACGGCCGCTCGCCCACGTCCTGGCGGCGGCCCGCGCCGCGCCACCGCCGCGCGGCTTCGTCGCCGCGCTGCGCCGGCGCCGTCTGGACGATCGCCTGGCGGTGATCGCCGAGGTGAAGCGGAGGTCGCCCGCGCTCGGCCCGCTCGCGCCGATACCGGACCCGGCCGACCTTGCCCGTCTGTACGAGGGCGCCGGCGCCGCGGCGGTGTCCGTGCTCGTCGAGCCGGAGCACTGGTCCGGGTCGCTCGAGGACCTGAGCGTCGTCGCGAAGGCGACGCGGATACCCGTCCTCGCGAAGGACGTCGTCGTGGACGAGTACCAGATCGCCGAGGCCGCGGCCGACGGCGCGTCGGCGGTGCTGCTCATCGCCGAGCTCTTGGGCGAGGACGACCTCCGCGGGCTCGTACGCTTCGCACGCGACCTCCGGCTCGACGCGCTGGTCGAGGCGCACGAGCCCCAGGCGTTCGCGCGGGCGGTCCGCAGCGGCGCGAGCGCGGTGGGCGTGAATGCGCGCGATCTGCGCCATCCCGAGCGGATCGAGCGCGGACGCGTACGCGCCCTGGCGGCGATCGTCGCCGACGACCAGGTGCTCGTCGCGGAGTCGGGGATCGCGTCCGCGGGCGACGCGCGGGCGCTGCCCAAGCGGGTGGACGCGATCCTCGTCGGCACGGCGCTCGTCACCGCCCCGGATCCGCGGGGGCTGCTGCGGTCGCTCGCGGGCGTTCGTCCGGGCGGAGTGCTCGTATGACGCACGACCGTTCCTCGGACGCGCAGACCGAAGCGCCGCAGCGACGAGGTCGAGCGTCGCTGCGCGCCCAGGGGCCCCTATCCCTGGGGCCCGAGGGAGGGGTCCCGCCGAACGAGGGTCGGAAGGACGGCCGTTTCGGGATCTTCGGCGGACGCTACGTGCCCGAGACGCTCATGCCCGCCGTCATCGAGCTCGAGCGCGCGTTCGACGAGGCGTGGGCCGACGCCGCCTTCCGCGCGGAGCTCGACCGCCTGCTGCGCACGTACGTCGGGCGGCCGACGCCGCTCACCGACGCGCGCCGGCTCGCCGAGGCGGTCGGGCTGCGACGCGTGCTCCTGAAGCGCGAGGATCTCGCGCACACGGGCGCCCACAAGATCAACAACGCCCTCGGCCAGGCGCTCCTCGCGACGCGGATGGGGAAGCGGCGGATCATCGCCGAGACCGGCGCGGGCCAGCACGGCGTCGCGACGGCGACCGCGTGCGCGCTCCTCGGCCTCGAGTGCGTCGTCTACATGGGGACGCTCGACATGGAGCGGCAGAGGCCGAACGTGTTCCGCATGCGTCTCCTCGGCGCCGAGGTGCGCGGCGTCGACGCGGGGAGCCGGACGCTGAAGGACGCCGTGAACGAGGCCATCCGCGACTGGGTGACGAACGTCCGCACGACGCACTACCTCCTCGGCTCCGCGATCGGCACGCACCCGTACCCGACCATCGTCCGCGAGCTGCAGTCCGTGATCGGGCGCGAGGCGCGCGCGCAGGCGCTCGACCTGCTCGGCCGGCTCCCCGACGTCGTCGTCGCGTGCGTCGGCGGCGGCTCGAACGCGATCGGGACGTTCGCGCCGTTCGTCGACGACGAGACCGTCGCGCTCCGCGGCGTCGAGGCGGGCGGCGCGGGGCTCGAGACGGGCCGCCACGCCGCGTCGATCACCGGCGGCACGGTCGGCGTGCTGCATGGGACGAAGACGTACGTGCTCCAGGACGAGCACGGCCAGGTGCGCGAGACGCACTCCATCTCCGCGGGCCTCGACTACCCGGGCGTCGGCCCGGAGCACGCCGCGCTGCACGACCGCGGGCGCGTCACGTACGTCGCGCGCACCGACGACGAGGCGCTCGAGGGGTTCCGCTTGCTGTGCCGGACGGAGGGGATCGTGCCTGCGCTCGAGCCGGCGCACGCGATCGCCGACCTGCGCGAGGTCGCGCGCGAGCGCGGGCCCGAGCTCGACGTCCTCCTCACGCTCTCGGGCCGCGGCGACAAGGACCTCGACACGGTCATGAAGACGCTATGAGCGCCGCATCCATCAGCGGGGGTGGAAGGGGGCGGAGGCCCCTGCGGGGAACGGGCACGGAGCGGATCGCGCGCGCGTTCGAGCGGGCGCGATCCGAGCGGCGCCTCGCGGTCGCCGTGTACCTCACGGTCGCGTTCCCCGAGCGCGCCGCGACCGCCGGGCTGCTGCGCGCCGCGCTCGACGGTGGCGCCGACCTCGTCGAGCTCGGCGTGCCGTTCAGCGACCCGATGGCCGACGGCGCGACCATCCAGCGCGCGGGCGAGGCCGCGCTCGCGAACGGCGTCACGCTCGCGGAATGCGTCGCGGAGGGGGCGTCGCTCGCGGCCGAGCGGGACGCGGCCGTGCTCCTCATGGGCTACCTCAACCCGTTCCTCGCGTACGGGACGCGCCGCCTCGCCGACGACTGCCGCGCCGCGGGGATCGCGGGGATCGTCGTCCCGGACCTGCCCGCCGAGGAGAGCGCCGAGCTCGACCGCGACCTCGTGCCGGCGGGCGTCGCGCGTATCGACCTGTACGCCCCGACGACGCCCGAGGAGCGCCTCGCGCGGCTGCTGCCGGCGGCGCGCGGCTTCGTGTACTGCGTGTCGGTGACCGGCGTCACCGGGGCGCGCGCCGCGCTCGGCGAGGAGGTCGCCGCGCTCGTGCGGCGCGTGCGGGCGCATACGGCGCTCCCGATCGCCGTCGGCTTCGGCATCAGCCGGCCCGAGCACGTGCGCGCGCTGCGCGGCATGGCGGACGGGATCGTCGTGGGGAGCGCGGCGATCGACGCGGTCGCGACGGCCGCGCCGCACGACCGCGAACGCGCGCTGCGCGACCTCGTGCGGTCGCTGAGAGAAGGAGGTTCGGGGGTGGAAGGGGGCGGAGCCCTCCGCGAGGAGGAGGCCTAGATGCTCGTCGTGATGACGCGCGACGCCACGAAGGAGCAGATCGAGGCGGTCGTCGCACGGGTGGGCGAGCTGGGGCTCACCGCCGTACCGCTCCCCGGTGCCGAGCGGACCGCGATCGGGACGTTCGGCGTCGCGGCGCGCGAGGCCGAGGAGCAGCTCGAGTCCATGCCGGGCGTCCAGGAGATCGTCCACGTCAGCAAGCCCTTCAAGCTGAGCTCGCGCGAAGTCCGGCCGCACGACACCGTCGTCCGCATCGGGAACGTCGAGGTCGGTGCCGGCCGGCCGGTCGCGGTCGCCGCGGGGCCGTGCTCGGTCGAGACGCGCGAGCAGACGACGGCGACGGCGCTCGCCGTGCGCGACGCGGGGGCGACCATCCTGCGCGGCGGCGCGTACAAGCCGAGCACCTCGCCGTACAGCTTCCGGGGCCTCGGCGGATCCGGCCTGCGCATCCTGCGCGAAGCCGCGCGCGCCGCGGGGCTCCCGGTCGTCACCGAGGTCCTCACGCCGTCGGACGTCGAGCTCGTCGGGCACTTCGCCGACTGCCTGCAGATCGGCACGCGCAACATGCAGAACTTCTCGCTCCTCGACGCGGTCGGGGAGACGCGCATGCCCGTCCTCCTCAAGCGCGGCATGTCCGCGACGATCGAGGAGCTCCTCCTGGCGGCGGAGTACGTCATGGCGAAGGGGAACGCGCACGTGATCCTGTGCGAGCGCGGGATCCGCACGTTCGAGAAGTACACGCGCAACACGTTCGACGTCTCGGCGATCCCGCTCCTGAAGCGCCTGTCGCACCTCCCTGTCATCGCCGATCCGTCGCACGGGACGGGGAAGTGGTACCTCGTCGCGCCGGTGGCGTTCGCGGCGGTCGCCGCCGGCGCGGACGGGCTGATCGTCGAAGTGCACCCGAGCCCCGACCACGCGTTGAAGGATGGGCCGCAGTCGCTCACGTTCGAGAGCTTCGCCGCGCTCATGCGGACCGTCGGGCCGGTCGCGGCGGCGGTCGGACGCGAGGTCGCCGCGCCGGTCCCCGCGCCGGTCCCCGCGTGAGCGGCGGCCGCGTGGGCTTCGGCGTCGCGGCGGCGCTCGGCCCCGCGCTCGTCGGCGAGATCGCGGCCGAGGTCGAGCGCGTGGGCTACGCGTCGCTCTGGACGAACGACGTGCGCAGCGCACCCGGGCTTCCCCTCGTCGCGACGGCCCAGCGCGCGACGCGGTCGATCCCCGCCGGCGTCGGCGTCATCGCGTGCGACGCGCGGACGACCGGCGAGATCCGCGCGTCGATCGAGCGCGAGCGCGTCGACCTCGCGCGGGCGATCGTGGGCCTCGGCTCCGGGCGGTCGCCGCATCCGGTGAGCGCCGTCCGACGCGCGGTCGCGGAGCTGCGCGAGGCCCTTCCCGGCGCGCGCATCGCCGTCGCCGCGCTCGGGCCACGTGTCTGCCGGCTCGCCGGCGAGATCGCCGACGTGGCGCTCCTCAACTGGATGACGCCGGACCGGATCCGCTGGGCGCGCCGGCGCGTCGAGGAGGGCGAGCGCCGCGCGGGCCGCGCGCGCGGGTCCGTCGTCGTCGCGTCGTACGTGCGCGTCGCCGTCGGCGAAGGCGCGCGCGAGCGGCTGGCGTCGGAGGCCGGCCGCTACGCGCGGGTCCCCTCGTACGTCGCGAGCTTCGCCGCGCAGCGTGTCGATCCGGCCGAGATCGGGATCGAGCGCGCGGATGCGAGCGAGGTCGAGCACGCTCTGGCGCCCTACCGCGACGTCCTCGACGAGACGGTCGTGCGTGCGCTGCCTTCCGCCGACGGACCCGAGGCCATCCTCGCCGTCGCCCGCGCAGCCGCGCCCTGATCGTCACGAACGATGCGGTGCGCGCCGTCGGCGTCCCGTATCGTCGCGCGGAGGATCCGACGTGTCGTACCTGAGCTCCGGCGCCCGCGCGGCGCTGCCCGATCGCGCCTTCGCCTACGTCGACTCGAAGGGTCAGCGCCGCCTGCCGATCCACGACGGGTCGCACGTCCGCAACGCGCTCGCCCGCTTCGAGCAGGTCCGCTTCGAGAGCGACGAGGCGCGCGAGCGCGCCCGTCGACGCCTCATCGCCGCCGCCAAGCGCCACGGCATCGTCCCGGTCGGCTTCTTCCAGGGTCAGCTCCGCAAGGAGCGCCAGCAGGGCGAGATCCTCGCGCGGTCGGCCGAGGTGGCGACGCTGCCGCAGGGCACGCTCACCTTCCTGCTCACCGACATCGAGGGATCGACCGCGCTGCTCGACGAGCTCGGCGATGGCTATGCCGCCGTGCTCCGCTCGGTGCGCACGATCATCCGTTTCGCGGTGCGACGCGAGGCCGGCCACGAGGTGGACGCCCGGGCCGACGAGTTCTTCGCCGTCTTCGAGGATGCCCCCGCGGCGGTGCGCGCGGCGATCGCCATCCAGCGGACGATGGCCGCGAAGGCGTGGCCGCGCGGACGTGTCGTGCGCGTGCGCATCGGCCTGCACCGCGGCCGGCCGACGCTCACCGAGACGGGCTACGTCGGCATCGCCGTGCACACCGCGGCGCGCGTCTGCGCCTGCGCTCATGGGGGACAGGTCCTCCTGTCGAGCGCCGTGCGCGACGCCGTGAACGGCGCCGTCGAGGGCGTGACCGCGCGGCGCCTGGGACGCTATCGGCTGCGCGGCCTGGCGAGGCCGGAGGTCATCTTCCAGGCCGAGGCGGCGGACCTGCCGCGCGCCTTTCCGCGTCTTCGCCGCGCCTAGGACGCGCCAGGCCGCTCCGAGCGCCAAGCCGGTCGCTGCGGCTGGAGGGCGCGGGTCAGCCCACGAAGTTCCCGATGACCAGCTCGTTCGCGAGCGCCGCGAGCAGCAGCACGGAGACGACGGCGTAGCCCCAGACGAGGCGCCGGTCCCGCAGCAGGAGCGCGAGCACGACGAACAGCGGGAACACCACGACGAGCTGGCGATCGACCGACGTGAGCGGCGTCGGGAGGATCCGCGCCCACGCGAGGTAGACGAGCGGCACGGCGAACAGCGTGAGCTCCGGCGCGATCCGTCCGATCCCGAGCACCAGGAGCGCGGCCGCGCCGAACAGCATCGCGAGCTGGAGCGCCTGCAGCGGGTCGCCGGTGCGGCGGATCCAGTCGAGCGTCGCGCCCACCGTGTCCCAGGGCGGATGGAACGGCGACCCGCTCCACATTTCCTGGGCGTCGAAGAGGGAACGCCCGACGACGGCCGTCGTGAAGACGAGGTACGCGAGCCCCGCGGCCGGCGCCGCGGCGGCCGCGACGAGCGGCTCGACGCGGCGATCCCCGTCGCGCCACGCGCGCCACGCGAGCCACGCGAGCGGCACGACGAGGAGCCCGCCGACCGGCCGTGTCAGCGCCGCGCCCGCCGCGAGGAGCGCGGCGGGCGTCCACAGCCCCTGGCGCGCGCGCTCGAGCGACCACACCGCGCACGCGAGGAAGAGCGCCTCGGAGAACGGCGCGAAGAGGAAGACCGCGGCGGGGAACACGAGGAGGAGCACGGCGGCGTCGCGCGCGACGTCCTGGCCGTGGTCCCGCCGGACGATCCGGAGGATCCCCCAGAGCGCGAGCGCGGTCGCGACGACGTTCACGAGGAGCCCCGCGACGACGACGTGCGGGCCGCCGAGCGCGAGGACGCGCTCGGCCGCGGGGAAGAGCGGGAAGAACGCCGTCGACCCGTCGCGCTGGTAGCCGAACGACGCGATCTTCGCGTACCAGCAGGCGTCCCACCGCTCCCAGACGCCGAAGAGCTTGAACGCGAGCCCGTCCTCGTACTGGAGCGGGAGCGCGGCCCAGCCGTTGCGCGCCTCCTCGAAGTGACACGGCTGCGGGATCGCGCGCTCGCTCGCGACGTACAGGCCGAACAGCCAGAGCGCGATGCGCATCGTGAGGGTGAGCCAGATCGCCTCGCGGAGGTCGCGCGGCAGCCGTTTCAGTGGCCGAGGCCCCGCAGCATGTCGTAGAAGCCCGGGAACGTCTTCGCGACCGCGTCGGCGCCCTCGACGACGACGCCCGGGACGAGCAGCCCGAGCACCGAGAACGCCATCGCGATGCGGTGATCGCCGGCGGCGTCGACCGTGCCGCCGTGCATCGGCGCGGGCTCGACCGCGAGGCCGTCGGCGTACTCCTCGACGTGTGCGCCGAGCGCGCGCAGGCCGGCGGCGACCGCGGCGACGCGGTCGCTCTCCTGCCGCCGCGTGTGACCGACGCCGAGGAGCTCGCTGCGGCCGCCAGCGCATGCGGCGACGACGGCGAGCGTCGGGAAGGTGTCGGAGATGTCGGCGAGGTCCTCTCGTACGCCGTAGAGCGATCCGGACCGGCGCACGGTCACGCCGCCGAAGCGCGCTGAGACCGCGCAGCCCATCGCCGCGAGGACCTCGAAGAAGCGCGCGTCGCCCTGCGCTCCGCGGTGTCTGTTCGCGTCGACGTTCTCCACCGTCACGCATCCGCCGAGGATCGCCGCCGCGGCGGCGGGGTAGGAGGCCGCGGTGGCGTCGCCGGGGACGACGACGCGCCGCGCCTTCACGCGCCGCGGCGCGACCCGGAAGCCATTCGGCGGGATGCGTTCGACCTTCACGCCGCGATCCGCGAGGGCGCGGACGGTGAGCTCGATGAACGGCGCCGACACGACGCGGCCGGCGACACGAAGCTCGATCCCCTCCCGCGATCGCGGCGCGGCGAGGAGGAGCGCCGAGGCGAACTGGCTCGACTCGTGCCCGGAGATCTCGACGGCACCGCCGCGGAGCGGCCCCCGGATCGTGAGGGGGAGCGCGTCCCCGTCCACCTCCGCACCGAGGGCGCGGAGCGCGCGCGCGAGCGACGCCATCGGGCGGGCACGCATGCGCTCGCTGCCGTCGATCGTCGTCGTCGCCGGCCGCGTCGCGGCGAGGGCCGCGACGAAGCGCGCCACGGTGCCGGCATCCCGCGCGTCCACGCTCGCGTTCGCGTCGTCGGCGCCGGGCATGACGCGCACGACACCGGTCGGTCGTCCGTCCAGACGGCAGCCGAGGGCGGCGAGCGCCTCGCGCATCGTCGCGACGTCGTCGCCGGGATCCGCGTCGCCGAGGTCCACCTCGGAGCGCCCGGCCGCCAGCGCGGAGAGGAGGAGCTCGCGGTTCGCGACGCTCTTCGACGCGGGCACGCGCACGCGGGCGTCGATGCGGTGTCGGATTGGCGGGATCGGGCGAGCGACCACGATGGGCCTGTCAGGATAGAGAAGCGGATGACCGGTCACCGAGACGCCCGCCCGATGGCGATCATGGTCGTCATCGCGGCCGTCCTCGCCGTCGTCGTCTCGGCGCGCGTCACGGGCGGGATCCCGCTCGTCGGCGCGGCGCCGCTCGCGACGCCGAGCGCCACCCCGTCGGCGCCGCCCACGCCGAGCGGACCGCGCATCGCGATCGTCCACGAGACGTGCTGCTCGCAGACGGCGCGCTTCCTCAATGCGACGTGGACGTCGCGCCAGAAGGTGTCCGCCGTCACGCTCACGGTCGCCCCGGCGCCGCCGTTCGAGTGCAAGGCGAGCGTCGATGCGGGCGGCCTCTCCGGCACGCTCGGGTGCGCGGGCTTCCTCCCCGGTGCGACGGACCACGTCGCGCGCCTCCTGTTCACGACCGCGTCGGGGACGTATCCGATCGAGCACCCCTTCCGCACCATGGGGGACCGGCTCGCGAACGTGCGGTGGTTCACCGAGTTCGAGGATGCGACGGGGGATCCGATCGCGTGCGCCGCCGCGAGCGTGCGGATCGTGCAGGCGTACGCCGGCGGGGAGGACACGATGACCGCGACGCAGATCGAGACCGCCGCGCACGCGCTGAACGTGAGCGCCGACCCCGGCCTCGACCCCGTCGCGATCGCGACGATGCTGAAGAAGCTCGACGCCGATCAGAACTACCACTACTACCGCTTCGCGACGCGCGAGGAGGCGACCGCATCCGCCGTGTACTGGCTCCTGCGGAGCGGCAAGCCCGTCATCGCGATCTCGCTCGCGGGGCAGCACGCGCCGCTCGTCACGGGCTTCCAAGGGACGTACGGGACGTACTACGACGACCCGAACAACAAGATCGCCGGCGTCGTCGTCGAGGATCCCCAGCGCGGCGACATGCGCCCCGAGACCGCGGGCCACCGACCCGACAAGTACCGCTCGCCCGACTTCCAGACCGGACGCCTGCTCCCGCTCGACGAGTGGTACGGCGACGAGTGGTGGATGCGCTATCCGTACGCCGCGACGATCGCGTACGCGGGGAAGACGTACCAGATCGACCGCAGCGACGGCGCCTACCCGGCGCCCCACTGGGCCGGGAAGTACGTGCTGGTCGTGGACGACGGGGACGGGGCGTGGCCCTCGACGAAGGAGGGCCGAGTGAAATGGCGCTGAGGGCAGTGACGGAAGACGCAGGCAGGCGTTAGTCCGGCGTGCGCGTCCTGGTCTCCGCGGTCGCGATCGTCGTGCAGGCCGTCCTGTTCGTCCCGCAGGCGAGCGCGGCCACGCCCGCGACCCAGACGGACATGCAGCTCGCGCAGAACGAGCTGCGGTACTCCGTCGGAGCGCCGACCATCCCCGCGATGAGCGCCCTCATGACCGCGGCGCAGTCGCACGCGACGTACAACGCGATGAACGGCGTGACGGGGCACTACGAGACCGCGGGACTTCCGGGATACACCGGGTACGCCCCGCGCGATCGCGCGATCGCCGCCGGGTACGGCGGACCGTTCGTGAGCGAGGTCGCGACCGGGTCGGCCGATCCGCTCGCGGGCGTGCGCTCGCTGTGGGACGCGCCGTACCACCGCCTGGGGATGCTCCACCCGAACGCGTTCGCGGTGGGGTGGGGCCGCGCGCAGACGACGAGCTCGTACGCCTCCTACCAGGTCGTGGGGGACTTCGCCTACGACTTCGGCATGGCGACGGTCGACGTCGTGCGCTCGCCCGCGGCCGGCCAGAGCGGGATCCCTGCGTCGTGGAACGGCCGCGAGTCGCCCAGCCCTGTGCCGGCCGGCTCGAGCGGCCCGTACGGCTATCCGATCATGGCGGTGTGGTCGGGCGGTCGGTCGGTGGACCTCCGCGGCGCCTCGCTCAGCGCGAATGGGAGCGCGATCGCGTTCACCGTCGCGCCGCAGCAGTTCGAGCGCGACTACGTCGTGCTCGTGCCGACCGCGCCGCTCCCCCTCGGCACGGTCTCCGTGCGCCTCGACGTCACCGTCGCAGGCACGCCGCGTACGGAGCAATGGTCGTTCAGCACGACCGCCACCGCGCCGACCGTGCCCGTGGCGGGCGCGCCGCCCGCGAGCGCCTTCCACTCCGCGTTCCTCGCCGAGTCGCCGTGGCCGACGATCGCCGCCGGCGAGACGACGACGCTCACGCTGCTGTTCCGCAACGCCGGCACGGCGGCGTGGCGGAGAGGGACGGCGACCGAGGCACGGCTGGGCGTGAACGGCGACGACCGCACGTTCGCGTCGCTCGGCATGGCCGTCGGTTGGCCGATCCCGGATCGTCCCGCCGTCCAGGACGTGGACAGCGTCGCGCCGGGCGCGACGACGACGTTCACGTTCCGCGTGAAGGGGACACAGCGTGGCACGTTCACGCTCCACCTCCGCCCGGTCGTCGATGGGCTCACGTGGATGGAGGACGAGGGCGTCTACATGGTCGTCGCCGTCAGGTGAGGCTGCGGAGGGCCACCGGCCGCAGGTAGTCGGACACCAGCGTCCGGCTCCACCACGCGCCGCTCGCGCGACGTTCGGCCGGCGTGGTGAAGCGATACGAGAAGAGCCGCGCGCGGACGAACGTCGGGCGCGCGCCGGCGAACGGATCGTGCCGGAGGAGACCGAGCACGTCGCGGTCCGCCTCGAGGAGCTTCGCGACGAAGGGCACGAACCACTCGTGGTACATGGGCGAGCTCATCGCGGCGAACCACATGAGCCAGTCGAGGCGCAGGTGATACGGCGCCCACTGCGGCGGGCGGCGCATGACGTCGTCCGGCTTGCCCCTGAAGCCGTACTCGCGCCATCGCGTCCGCGGCGTGAGCACACGCTCGTCCGTCCCCTCGAGGATGACCTCGTAGCGCTCCTTCGTCACGCTCCCGAACGCGCCGTACGTGTTCACGAGGTGGAGCGGATCGAAGCTCGCGTTCATGAGCTGCCGGCGCGAGACGAGGTTCCGCGCCGGACGGACGCTCAGCACGGCGATGAGCGCCGCGACGAGGAGCGCGATCGCGAGGTAGGGGAGCGGAGCCTGCGTGGCGGGACGCGCGGTCGGCACGACGACGGCGAGGAGGCGCTCATCGAGCGCGGGGATCGCGAGGATCATCGTCAGCACGTTCAGGAACGCGAAGTTGCCCGAGAGGACGAGCCAGCCCTGCGTCAGGAGGATGACGAGCGCGGCGACGCTCGCGACGGGCTGCGGGACGAGCAGGAGCCAGGGCACGACGAGCTGCGCGAAGTGGCTCCCGAGCGCCTCGGCCTTGTGCAGCGGCCGCGGCAGCCGATGGAACCACCACGAGAGCGGATTCGGCATCGGCTGCGTCTCGTGGTGGTAGTAGAGGCAGGTGAGGTCGCGCCAGCAAGGGTCGCCCCGCATCTTGATGAGGCCGGCGCCGAACTCGACGCGGAAGAGGATCCACAGCACGAGGAGCACGAGCGGCCGGAGTGGCGTCACCCGCGCGTTCCCCAGGAAGATCAGCAGGAACCCGACCTCGCAGAGCAGCGTCTCCCAGCCGAACGAGTACCACGCCTGGCCGACGTTCACGATCGAGAGGTAGAGCGCCCACAGCGCCGCCCAGACGAGCATCGCGAACGGCCACGCGATCGCGTCGGTGACGCCGACGACCGCCATCGCCGACAGCGCGATCCCGGCCCAGCAGGCCGCCCCGAAGAGGCGGTCCGAGTAGCGCCAGTGGAACAGGCTCGGCGAGGCGCCGAAGGGGACGGCCGCGAGGAACCGCGGGATGGGGAGGATGCCGCGCTCACCGAGCAGCCCGCGGAACTGGAGGAGCGCGACGAGGAAGGCGTCGAGGTAGACGAGCGCGACCGCGCGCTGGAACACGAGCCGCGCGAGCCAAAGGTCCGGCGCGGCGATCCAGTCCATCCCCGGCCTCCATGGTGAACGCTTCGCGCTATCCTTTTCGGTGGCCGAGGACGGCCGTGCTAGGGGTGCGCCGAATGGGGCGCTGAGAGGTGGCACCACGCCACCGACCCTCGAACCTGATCGGGAGTAAGTGCCCGCGGAGGAAAGCAAACATGGCGATCCGGTCCCACCCGCGCCTCCTTCAGGGCCGTTCTCTGGGCCGAAATGACCAAGGAGGCGCGTCATGAGCGGTCAAAGCTGGCGTACCGTCGACATCGTCGTCGCGGCGGTCATCGCGGTCGCGTTCGGCGTCGTGTTCTGGGCGTGGAACCTCGTCTGGGCGGCGACCGGCCCGGCGTTCGAGTTCTTCCCCCCGGCGCAGAACGTCATCTACGGGGTCTGGCTCGTCCCCGCGGTCCTCGGCGGCCTCATCATCCGCAAGCCGGGCGCGGCGCTCTTCACGGAGCTCGTCGCCGCGTCGGTCTCGGCGCTGCTCGGCTCGCAGTGGGGGTTGGACACGCTCGTGTCGGGCGCGATCCAGGGCGGCGCGGCGGAGATCGTCTTCGCGCTCTTCCGCTACCGGCGGTGGACGGTCGCGGTCGCCGTCACCGCGGCCCTCGCCACGGCGCTCGGCGCATGGATCCACGACGTCCCGCTCTACTACGCGGATACGGGCGCCGGAACGTGGGCCGTCATCCTGGCGTTCATGCTCGTGAGCGCGGCGATCATCTCGGGCGTGGGCTCGTGGCTCCTCACGCGGGCGCTCGCGCAGGCGGGCGCGCTCACCGCGTTCCCTTCAGGGCAGGCGCACCGCGCGTAGCGCCGCCATCGAGGCGCGCGGCTGGGGCGCGCGATACCCCGGCCGCGCGCCGTGGGCCGTCTGCGACGTCGACCTGCGCATCGAGCGGGGCGAGCGCCTCCTCCTCGTCGGTCCGTCGGGCGGCGGGAAGAGCACGCTCCTGCTCGGGATCGCCGGTCTCCTCGATCGGACGATCCCCGTCGAGCGCGCCGGCACGCTGACCGTCGCGGACGCCGACGCGATCGGCATCCTCTTCCAGGATCCCGAATCGCAGCTCGTCATGGCGCGCGCGGGCGACGACGTGGCGTTCGGCCTCGAGGAGCACTGCGTCCCGACCGCGGAGATCTGGCCGCGCGTGGACGCGGCGCTCGCGGCGGTGCGGTTCCCGTACGGCCGCGATCGTGCGACGGTCGCTCTGTCCGGGGGGGAGAAGCAGCGCCTCGCGCTCGCGGGCGTGCTCGCCCTCGCTCCCCGCGTGCTCTTGCTGGACGAGCCGACGGCGAACCTCGACCCCGCCGGCGCCCGCGCCCTGTACGACGTCCTCGCGTCGCTGCCGCGGACCGTGACGCTCGTGCTCGTGGAGCATCACATCGACCTCGCGCTGGAGCTCGCGGACCGCATCGTGGCGATCGACGGGGAGCGCGGCGTCGTCGCCGACGGCCCGGCACGCGGCGTCCTCGAGGTGCGGCGCGAGGAGTTCGCTCGGCTCGGCGTCTGGGTGCCGGGCGCCGCGCCGCCCGAGCCCCTCACGCAGCGTTCCAGCGTCGCGCTCATCGAGGCCGAGGGCCTGCGCTTCCGGTACCCCGGATCGTCGAGCGACGCGCTCGCGGAGACCGACGCGACGATCGTCGCCGGCGAGAGCCTCGCGATCGTCGGGCCGAACGGCGCGGGGAAGTCGACGCTGCTTCTCCTGCTCGCGGGCCTCGTTCGGCCGCAGCGGGGATCGGTGCGCGCGCCGGCGCTCGACCCTCGGCGACCGGAGCCGTGGTCGTGGTCCGCGCGCACCCTCGCCGGCCGCATCGGCTCGGTCTTTCAGGACCCGGACCACCAGTTCCTCGCGTCCTCGGTCCGCGGCGAGCTCGAGCTCGCCGCGCGGATGGCGGGCCGGGACGTGCGGGCCGTGCGGCACCGCGCGGACGAGCTGCTCGCGCGCCTGGGCATCGCCCATCTCGCCGACGTGAGTCCGTTCACGCTGTCGGGAGGCGAGAAGCGGAGGCTCTCCGTCGGCACCGCCCTCGCCGCGGGTCCGGCGGTGCTCTTCCTCGATGAGCCGACGTACGGACAGGACCGCAACACGTTCCTCGAGCTCGTCGCGCTCCTGCGCGACGCGCGCGGGCACGGCGCGGCGATCTGTGCGACGACCCACGAGCGCGCCTTCCTCGACGCGCTCGGCGGACCTCGTCTCGCCCTGGAGCCCGCGGCGTGATCGTCGTCGCCCCGTTGGCGCTGGATCCGGCGGCGCCGCTCGCTCGCGCGCATCCCCTCGCGAAGATCGCGGCGGCCGGCGTGCTCATGCTCGCGCTGTTCGTGACCCTCGATCCGGTCACGGTGCTCCTCGTCCTCGCGGCGCTCGCGCTCGCGCTGCCGTTCTCGGGGCTACCGGGGGGACCCTTCGCGCGGCGCGTCGCGCCGCTGGCGGCCGCCTCGCTCGGCATCGGGCTGTTCAACACCGTGTTCGCCCCGGCGCACGACGTCGTCGCGGGTGTCGCGGCCGGGCTACGCCTCTTCGGGATCGCCTTCGCGGGCGTGCTCGCCGTCGCGACGATCGACCCGACCGATCTGGCGGACGCGCTGGTCGAGCACCTCCACGCGCCGCCGCGGTTCGTCCTCGGCGCGGTCGCGGCGTGGCGTCTCGCGCCGATCTTCGGCCAGCAGTGGTGGATCCTCGGTCTCGCGCGCCGCGCCCGCGGGGTCGACACGGAACGGTCGCTCTCCGACCGGCTGCTGACCTTCCCCGGGCGCACGTTCTCGCTCCTCGTCACCGCGATCCGCCGCGGGACCGAGCTCGCGCTCGCGATGGACGCGCGGGGCTTCGGCCGGAGTGGCTGCCGGACCCTCGCGCGGCCGCGTGCGTTCGGCGTCGGCGACGTCGCCCTGCTCGCGGCGGCGCTGGCCGTCGCGATCGGGTCGACCGCGCTCAGCGTCGCCCTCGGCTCATGGCGCCCGCTGATCGCCTTCTAGTTCGGAGTACGCTCGGCGGAGAGGATGAGCGCGCGTCTCGCCGCACGGATCGCGTTCGCGGCGGTCGTGGCGCTCGCGCTCGGCGGGAGCGCGGCGGCCACGGCCGGTCCCGACGTCGTCATCGTCGGCCGCATCGACGGGGTGATCAACCCGATCACCGCCCGCTACGTCGACCGGCTCGTCGGCGCGGGCGAGGAGCGCGGGGCGCGCGCGGTCGTGCTCGAGATCGACACGCCGGGCGGCACGCTCGACGCGACCTCGCAGATCACGACGCGGATGCTGAACGCGCGCGTGCCCGTCATCACGTACGTCACGCCGTCCGGCGCGCGCGCCGCGTCGGCGGGGACGTTCATCACCCTCGCCGGGCACGTCGCGGCGATGGCGCCGTCGACGAACATCGGCGCGGCCCATCCCGTCGACTCCTCCGGGAACGACATCCAGGGCGACCTGCGGCTGAAGGCGGAGAACGACGCGGTCGCGCAGATCCGCAACATCGCGACGGCGCGCGGCCACAACGCCGACTGGGCCGAGGACGCCGTGCGGAAGAGCGTGAGCATCGGCGCGGACGAGGCCGTCCGTCTCAAGGTCGTGGACCTCATCGCCACCTCGACGACGGACCTGCTCGCGCAGGCCGACGGGCGCACCGTGACGCTCGCGCAGGGGAAGGCGACCCTGGCGACGCGCGCGGCGACGGTCGAGGAGGACCCGTTCACGCCCGTCGAGCAGCTCCTGCACCTCGTCACCGACCCGACGGTCGCGGCGCTCCTCTTCACGCTCGGGACGTACGGGCTCATCTTCGAGCTCTCGAACCCGAGCCTCATCTTCCCCGGCGTGATCGGCGTCATCGCCATCCTCCTCGGCCTGTTCGCGTTCGGGACGCTCGACGCGAACGCCGCGGGGATCGCGCTCCTGCTGTTCGCGGTGCTCCTGTTCGTCTCTGAGATCTGGGTCCCGAGCCAGGGCATCCTGACCGCGGGCGGGCTCGCCGCGCTGATCGTCGGCCTCATCGTCATCTTCCCGCCCGGACGCCCGACCCTGCCCGGGGTCGAGCTCGCCGTCGCGCCGCCGGCGATCGCGGCGCTCGCGGGCGGCACGGCGCTCTTCTTCGTGCTCCTCGCGCGCGCGTCGTTCCGCTACCTGCGCCTGCCGACGGCGAGCGGGACGAGCCGGCTCGTCGGCGAGTCCGGCTTCGCGCGGAGCGACATCGACCCCTCGGGCATCGTCCACGTCGCGGGCGAGGATTGGAGCGCGACGAGCGCCGCGGGTCCGATCCGCCAGGGCGACGCCGTCAGCGTTCGACGGGTCGACGGGGTCCGTCTTGTCGTCGAGCCGTCCAGCCAGAAAAAAGGAACGGAAAGGGCCAGGTAGGCCCGGAGGAGTCACATGGATCAGCTCGTCGTCCTCGCGATCGTCC
Organism: uncultured Chloroflexota bacterium; assembly: GCA_964609145.1. GTDB lineage: Bacteria > Chloroflexota > Limnocylindria > P2-11E > P2-11E > JACPOT01. The sequence goes on along the minus strand of CAZSRI010000009.1, from coordinate 7,455 downwards.
TGGTGCTCGCGCTCCTGGTGCTCCGCACGATCGTCCACATCATCCCGGAGTACCAGCGCCTCGTCGTGCTCGCCTTCGGACGCTATCAGGGGACGCAGGGACCGGGGCTCGTGCTCCTGTTCCCGCCGCCGATCCAGAGCGCGCTCCTCGTGGACCTGCGCGAGTTCGTCGTCGAGATCCCGCAGCAGACGTGCATCACGAAGGACAACGCGCCGATCAGCATCGACTTCCTCATCTACCAGAAGGTCGTCGACGCCGCCGACTCTGTCCTCAAGATCCAGAACTTCCGCACGGCCGTCCAGGGCATCGCCACGACGACCCTCCGCGCCGTCATCGGCGACATCCTCCTCGACGACGTGCTCGCCAAGCGCGAGCAGATCAACGAGGTCCTGCGCGTGAAGCTCGACGACGTCACGCAGCGCTGGGGCGTGAAGGTGACGACGGTCGAGATCCGCGAGATCACGCCGCCGCGCGACATCCAGGACGCGATGAACCGGCAGATGTCCGCCGAGCGGAACCGCCGCGCGGCGATCCTCGAGGCCGAGGGCAAGAAGCAGTCCGCGATCCTCGTCGCCGAGGGCGGCAAGCAGTCCGCGATCCTCGAGGCCGAGGGCCAGCGCCAGTCGGCGATCCTGCGGGCGGAGGGCTTCTCCCTCGCGCTCGACAAGATCAACGAGGCCGCGGGCCACGCGGACCCGCGGACGATGACCCTCCAGTACCTCGACGCGCTGCGCCAGCTCGGCGCGTCGCCCGCGACGAAGTTCGTGATCCCGACGGAGTTCACGACGCTGCTCTCACCCCTCATCGGAATGACGCGCGGGGCGGGGAACGGGGAGACGCGCTAGCCGGACCGCCATCGGCCGGCGGGGCCGACGGCGCCGGGGCGGGGTGTAGACGGGCGGTGGAAGCCGCCACGTCACGGCGGAGACGCTCCGGAAGCGCTCGGAGCGACCGGCCGCTTCCAGGCCGGGACCCCGATCCGCTTCCGTGCGTCCTGCTCCCCTCGCCGGGGTGAAGAAGGCCGTCGCCACAGCCATGAGGAAGGCAACATAGAACGGCTGTTCTAGCCTGTCAAGAGATGACTTTCGTTAGCAGACCGCCGGCCTCGGGCGTGGTCGGCTTACATTCCGGACCACCGTTGAGCACGATCGAAGACACGGAAACGCGACCCGTGGAGACCTCCCGACCGCAGCGTCCGCGGTACGTGCGGGAGCGCGCCGAGGCGGAGGGCTTCATCGTCGAGCCGGAGTGGCCGGGGCGCCGCGCGCTCGTTCGCGTCGGACACGAGGAGCCGCACTTCGTGGGCTACGACGGGCCCCTCGAGGCCCCGCGCGAGCTCTACGAGGCGGTCTCGAGCGATACGACGTGCGACACCGCGACGATCGACGGCGTGCTCGTGACAGGTTTCGAGGGCGAGCGCGAGCTCGAGGTCGACAGCGAGGGGAACGACGTCGAGCGGCCGCTGCCGCAGCGGACGATCTTCGCGGCGTTCGACCTGCTCGAGATCGACGGGCGCTCGCTCCTCGAGGTCCCGCTCCTCGAGCGCAAGCGCCATCTCGAGGGCGTCCTCCGTCCCAGCCAGAACGTGCGCATCACCGCGTTCCGCGCTCGCGACCTGCGGTCATGGAACGACTCGCTGCGCGAGCAGGGATTCCGACGCGTCGTGCTCAAGGCGCAGAACAGTCCGTACAGCCCCGGCGTGACCACCGACAGCTGGTTCGTCGTCGACAAGATCAAAGATCCAGGGAGACGCTGATGCAGTCGGCAGCCATCATCGACCACACCCAACGCGATCCATGGCAGGTGGCGCTCGAGCAGTTCGACATCGCGGCGGACAAGCTCCACCTCGATCCGAACATGCGCGGGATCCTCCGGGAGACCCAGCGTGAGCTGACCGTGCACTTCCCGGTGCGGATGCAGGACGGGGTGGTGAAGGTCTTCACCGGCTACCGCGTCCAGCACAACACCTCGCGCGGCCCGGGCAAGGGCGGGATCCGCTACCACCCGTCCGTCACGCTGAACGAGGTCAAGGCGCTCGCGATGTGGATGACCTGGAAGTGCGCCGTGGTCGGGATCCCGTACGGCGGGGCGAAGGGTGGTGTCGTCTGCGATCCGAAGCAGATGACCGCGCAGCAGCTCGAGACGCTGACGCGGCGGTACACGACCGAGATCTCGCTCCTCATCGGCCCGGACCGCGACATCCCCGCGCCGGATGTCAACACCAACTCGCAGACGATGGCCTGGATCATGGACACCTTCTCCATGCACGCGGGGCACACGGTGCCCGCGGTCGTCACGGGCAAGCCCCTCTCGATCGGTGGCAGCGAGGGCCGCAACGAGGCGACGGCACGCGGCGCGGTCTACACGATCATCGAGGCGGCGAAGTCGATCGGCCTCGACCTGGAGGGCGCGCGCGTCGCCGTGCAGGGCTACGGCAACGCCGGCATGTTCTCGGCGCGCCTCATGGCCGAACTCGGCGCAAGGGTGGTCGCGGTCTCCGACACGAGCGGGGGCATCCACAACGCGAAGGGCCTGGACACCGCGAAGGTCGAGGCGTTCAAGCGCGAGACCGGCCGCGTCCAGGGCCTGCCCGGGGCCGACCGCATCACGAACGCGGAGCTCCTCGAGGCCGACTGCGACGTCCTCATCCCCGCGGCGATCGAGAACCAGATCGGCGCCCACAACGCCGGCGCGATCAAGGCGAAGATCGTCGCCGAGGCGGCGAACGGGCCGACCAGCCCGGAGGCCGACCGCATCCTCCACGACAAGGGCGTCATGCTCATTCCCGACATCCTCTGCAACGCCGGCGGCGTGACCGTCTCGTACTTCGAGTGGGTGCAGGACCTCCAGAACCTCTTCTGGCGCGAGGCGACCATCAACGCGAGGCTGAAGGAGGTCATGGTGAAGTCGTTCAACGACGTCCTCGACCTCGCGAAGAAGCACAAGGTCGACATGCGGACCGCGGCGTACATGCTCGCCGTGAGCCGCGTCGCCGACGCGACCCTCACTCGCGGCATCTACCCCTAGTACGCTTCGGAAGCGCGTAACGAACGGACCCCTCTCGAGGCCAGGAGCTAGATCCGGGACCGCGAGAGGGGTCCGTCTAGAAGAGGCCGCACGCAGCAGCTCGTCGCGATCGACCTCGAGACGACCGGGTTCGACCCGGACGCCGACCGCATCATCGAGATCGGAGCCGCGCGCCTCGTCGCGCAGCCCGACGGCACGCTCACGCCGCGCGAGACGTTCGCGACGCTGGTCGACCCCGGCCGCGGCGTCGGCGGCGCGACCCGGCGCCTCACGGGCATCCGCGACGCCGACCTCGTCGGCGCCGCGGCGGTCGAGGACGCCATAGCGTCGCTGCGCGCGTTCCTCGGCGAGGACGCGATCCTCGTCGGGCACAACGTCGCATTCGACGCGGCCTTCCTCGAGCGCGCGGGCGTCGCACCGCTGCCGCGCCTCGACACGGCCGACCTCGCGTCGATCCTCCTGCCCGGGGCGCCGTCGTACGCGCTGCAGCGTCTCGCCGCCGACGAGGCGATCGCGCCCGAGGCGGCGCACCGCGCGCTGTACGACGCGCTCACGTGCGCCGCGGTGCTCGGCGCGCTCTCGCGCCGCGCCCGCGCGCTGCCGCCCGCCGTCCTCGAAGAGTGCCGCGCGACGAGCGAGCTGCTCGGTCCGGCGTACGTCACGTTCTTCGAGACCGCGCTTGTGCACGCGTGGGGCGGCGCGGGCGGCGACGACGTTGCCTCGGGTCGGGGGTCTCGCCCTGCGCGGCCCAACGCGTCGGCGGGAGAGGCGGCCGCCTCGTACGAGACCCCGCTCCCCTCGACCTCGTCGCCGCCCGCTTCTCGTCCGTCACCCGCCCGGGCGCTCGTCCATCACGCCGCCGCCGCCGTCGCCGCGACCGAAGCCTTTGCCGTGTTGGCTCAGCGGATGGCAGGATTCGAGCACCGGCCCGAGCAGATGGAGCTCGCCACGGCCGTGGGAGAGACCTTCGACGCCGGCGGCGTGCTCGTCGCCGAGGCGGGCACCGGCACCGGGAAGTCGCTCGCGTACCTCGTGCCGGCGCTGCGGCGCGCGGCGATGGGAGAGCGCGTCATCGTGAGCACGCACGCGCTCCCGCTGCAGGACCAGCTCGTGCGCAAGGATCTCCCCGCGCTCCAGGCGGCGCTCGGGACGGAGATCCCCGTCGCGATCCTCAAGGGCCGCTCGAACTACCTCTGCCCCCGGCGATGGCAGGTCTTCCGGACGAGCGCGGCGACCGCCGAGGAGGCTCGGCTCGCACTGAAGACGCTGGTGTGGCGGATCACGACCGAGGCGGGCGATCGCGCGGAGCTGAACCTCATGCGCGGCGAAGCCGCGCTCTGGCCACGGGTCTCGGCGGACGACGAGACGTGCACCGGCCGGCGGTGCGCCGCGGTCCGCGGCGGGTGCTACCTCCAGCGCGCGCGCGCCCGCGCGGAGTAGGCGGCGATCGTGGTCGTGAACCACGCGCTCCTGCTCTCGAGCGCGCGGATGGGCGAGCGGCTCCTCCCGGAGGCGGAGCACGTCGTCGTCGACGAGGCGCATCGCCTCGAGGACGTCGCGTCGGACGTCTTCGGCTTCCGCCTCGAGGAGGCGCGGCTGCGGCACGACCTCGACCGCGTCGCGCGCTCGCCGCTCGTCGTCGCGGCGATGCGCGACGAGCGCGTGGCGAAGGCCGAGACGCTGCGCGCGGAGGTCGACCGCGCGCGCGTGTGCGCGGAGGAGACGTTCGCGGCGCTGCGAGGTCTCCTCGGGAACGCGCCCGCCGGCGAGGACCGCCTGCGCATCACCGCGGCCGTCCGCGCGAGCGACGAGATCTGGCTCCCGGTGGAGCTCGCCGCGGAGCGCCTCGCGGACGCGCTCGCGGCGATCCAGTCCGGATGCGAGCGCCTCGAGGCGAGCGCCGGCCCCGAGGAGGAGGACCTCCGCGACGAGCTCGCGGAGGCGGCCGTCGAGGTCTTCGGCGCTCGCGTCGCGGTCGCGCGCGGGATACACGAGCCGAGGCCGGGCGACATCGCGTGGACGTCGACGAGCGGCGAGGGCGACACCGGGCTGTACGTCGCGCCGGAGCACGTCGGCCCGGCGCTGCGGCGCGCACTCGTCGAGCGTTACCGCGGCGTCGTCATGACGTCGGCGACGCTCGCCGTCGCCGGGTCGCTCGGCTTCGCGCTCGAGCGGCTCGGCGTCCGCGACGTCGCCGCCGGTCTCGTCCTCGGCTCGTCGCTCGATCACGCCGGCCGCTCGGTGCTCGTCGTGCCCACGGACGCGGGCTTCCCGGGCGAGCCGGGTTTCCCGAGCGAGGTCGCGGCGACCGTCGCCGAGATCGCGCACGCGATCGGTGGTGCGACGCTGGTCCTCTTCACGGCGCACTCCGCGCTGCGCGCGGTCGCGCGGCTGCTCGAGCCGCTCGAGGACGAGGGGATCGCGGTCCTCGCGCAGGGGACCGGCGCATCGCGCCGCGCGATCGTCGAGCGCTTCCTGCAGGGCGGGGCGGTGCTCCTCGGTACGCAGTCGTTCTGGGAGGGCGTCGATCTGCCCGGCGACGCGCTCCGCTGCGTCGTCATCGCGAAGCTGCCGTTCGCCGTCCCGGACGATCCGCTCGTCGCGGGGCGCGCCGAGCGTTACGACGACCCCTTCCGCGAGTTCCAGCTCCCGCAGGCGGCGCTGCGCCTGCGCCAGGGCTTCGGCCGCCTGCTGCGAACGCGGTCCGACCGTGGCGCGGTCGTGCTCATGGACCGGCGGGTCATCGAGCGCGATTACGGCCGGACGTTCATCGCGTCGCTTCCCGACGTCCGCGTGCGCCGCGTCCCGCGCGACGAGGTCGCCGAGATCGTCGCGGCCGCGGCCGCCCGCGGCTGAATACCATCGGATCCCTGGACGAACGACAGGCGCGGGCATCGGGTGCTCGCTCCGCGACCGCGCCCCGCGGCGTCTTCCGGAGGCGCGGCGTCAGCGCGGGCGGCATGCCGAGACGCCCCTGGAGGCCCTGCGCGAGCGGGTCCACGCCAGAGGTCACCCGGACTTTCGTAAGGGGCGCCTGCATCCCGGCTGACACCGCGAGGCGTCGTTCGGCCTTGGCGAAGAAGGGTAGACTCGTCGCCGCACGAGCAGGCGCTCAGGCGCCGGCGGGATTCTCAATGACGGAAGGAGGTGAGATGGGTGCTCGAGTTCATTCGTGACGACGAAGGCCAGG
>CAZSRI010000009.1:0-1138 GCA_964609145.1 uncultured Chloroflexota bacterium | reverse complement strand
TGACGGAAGGAGGTGAGATGGGTGCTCGAGTTCATTCGTGACGACGAAGGCCAGGGACTGGTCGAATACGCACTCATCATTGCCGTCATCGCCATCGCGGTCATCGTCGCCATGATCTTCCTTCGCGGTCAGCTGCAGAACATCTTCAGCAACATCGGCAACAACCTCACCTAGGTACGCTTCGGAGGCGCGAGTCCCGGCTCGGTCGCTCCGAGCCGGGACTCCGATCCGCATCCTTGCCTCTGTCCCGTCAGGCCTACGCGCTGCGGCGCCGCCTCCACCCCACCACCTCGTGCGCCGCCTCGACGAGGCGGTCCCAGACGTCCCGCGGCACGTCGGCCTTCGCGACGATGCGCTGACCCGGCTTCACGGCCTCGGTCCCCTCGGCGACGAAGTCGGCGCGCGCCGGGTCGTGGAGGTCGAGGTAGGCGCCGTAGCGTGCGAGGCGATCGCCTTCCCCGACGAGCGGGATCCGCTCGAGGTCCGCGTCGCCGAGCGCCTGCAGGACCCGGTGCTGCGAGCGCACGTCGAGCGCGCGCAGGCGGCGCGTCACGTCGCGGCGCTCGTCCTCCGCAAGGATCGCCTCCCAGCGCCGCGAGGTGCCCCGCGGGACCCGCCGGTCGTCGTACGCCACGCGGGTCCGTGTGGCAGGTCGGATGCCATCCCCTACACTTGTCCGCGGACCGGCGCGAGCCGGTACTTCGCACGCCGCCTCGACTCCCTGTCCTCCGAACTAGAGGCCGAGCGAGCGTCCGGCTCCGCCGGGCGCGAGCGAGGTCCGCAAGAGCGGAGCGACGAGCCGCGAAGCGAGGCCCGAGGGGCCGAGCCGACGGCTGTTGAACGACCAGGCAACGAGGCGGCGGAGGCACAAGGGAGAGAACAGACCCGTGGCCGTCGTCACCATGAAGCAGCTCCTGGAGTCAGGCGTTCATTTCGGACACCAGGCACGCCGTTGGAACCCGAAGATGAAGCGCTTCATCTTCATGGAGCGCAACGGGATCCACATCATCGACCTGCAGCAGACCTTGACGCGCATCGAGGACGCGTACGCGTATGTGCGCGAGATGGCCGCGAACGGCGGCACGATCCTCTTCGTCGGCACGAAGAAGCAGGCCCAGGAGTCGATCGCCGAGGAGGC
>CAZSRI010000008.1:0-51801 GCA_964609145.1 uncultured Chloroflexota bacterium | reverse complement strand
CCCGCCGATGTTCGCGAGGCCGTCCTTCTTCGCGCTCATCGTCATGCCGTCGGCGAGCGCCGCGATCTCGCGCACGATCTCCGGGACGGCCCGGTCGGCGTACCCCGGCTCGCGCATCTTGATGAACCACGCGTTCTCCGCGAAGCGGCACGCGTCGATGAAGAGCGGCACGCCATAGCGATCGCAGAGGGCCCGCACGCAGCGCAGGTTCTCGAGCGAGACCGGCTGCCCGCCCCCCGAGTTGTTCGTGATCGTCACGAAGACGACGGGCACGTCCTTCGCGCGGCGCGCGAGGAGCGCCTCGAGCGCCGCGACGTCCATGTTGCCCTTGAACGGGTGCGGCGTCCGCGGCTCGCGGCCCTCCGAGATGACGAGGTCGACCGCCTCCGCGCCCGTCGCCTCGACGTTCGCGCGCGTCGTGTCGAAGTGCGTGTTGTTCGGGACGATCTTCCCCGGGCCGGCGACGGTCGAGAAGAGGATCCGCTCGGCGGCGCGGCCCTGGTGGGTCGGAATGACATGGCGGAACGGGAAGAGCTGCTGGACGCTCTCGAGGAAGCGGAACCACGACGGCGAGCCGGCGTAGCTCTCGTCGCCGTGCTGGATCGCCGCCCACTGGTCGCGCGACATCGCGCCCGTGCCCGAGTCGGTGAGGAGGTCGATGAGGACGTCGTCGGCATGGAGGTCGAAGAGGTTGTAGCCGGCGTCGCGGATGCGCTGGCGCCGCTCCGCTTCGGTCGTCATCCGGAGCGGCTCGACCGAATGGATCCGGAACGGCTCGATGATCGTGCGGGACCGCTCGGGCACCCGCCGGGATGATGATCCCGCTGCGGCATCGCCGCTGAGGCATTCCCTCTGCACGGGAAGGAGGCGTGCGCATCGGCCTCCTGGCGCCCCTGCTCGAGCGGATCCCGCCGGACGGGTACGGAGGCACGGAGCGCGTCATCGGATGGCTCGCGGACGAGCTCGTCCGGCTCGGGCACGACGTCGACCTCTTCGCGAGCGGCGACTGCGAGACGCTCGCGCACCTCGTGCCGCTCGTGCCCAAGGCGCTGTGGCCGGCGGACGTCCGTGACCACGTGTCCGTCCGCCTCGCGGCGTTCGCGAGCGCGTACGCGACGGCGGACGTCGACGTCATGCACAGCCACGTCGAGGCGTTCGCGTACTCGCTCGCGCGCGTCGCCCCGTTCCCGACGATCTCGACGGTGCACTCGCGCGTCGACACGCCGGAGTGCCGCTACGTGTACGAGCGGTTCGGCGAGCAGCCGCTCGTGGCGATCAGCGAGGCGCAGCGCCGCGTGCTCCCCGGCGCGAACTGGGTCGCGACGATCCCGCACGGCCTGCCCCTCGACCTCTACCGCCCGCGCCTGGCGCGCGGCGCGTACCTCGCGTTCGTCGGACGGATGGCGCCCGAGAAGGGCGCGCACGTCGCGATCGAGGTCGCGCGGCGCAGCGGACTGCCGCTGAAGATCGCCGGACGGCCCCCCATCGCCGACTGGATCGGCCCGGACGCTCGCGCCGAGCGCGACTACTTCGAGGCGCAGGTGTGGCCGCACCTCGGCGCGGGCGGGATCGAGTTCGTCGGCGAGCTCGACGACGCCGGAAAGCAGGAGCTGTACTGCGGCGCGCTCGCGCTGCTCTTTCCGGTGGACTGGCCGGAGCCGTTCGGGATCGTGCTCATCGAGGCGATGGCGTGCGGGACCCCCGTCATCGCGCGGCCGTGCGGGTCGGTCGCCGAGATCGTGACCGATGGCGTCGCGGGGTATCTCTGCGAGACGCCGGACGAGATGCTCGCCGCGCTCGAGCGCATCGGCCGCATCGACCGCGCGGCCTGCCGCCTCGAGTTCGAGGCGCGTTTCACGGCGCGGCGCATGGCCATCGACCACGTCCGTGCCTACGAGGCCGTTTCATCGAACGTTCACGCGATCCTTAGCGCGCGCTCATTCGCGGGTGGGTGACGCCGCCGGAGGATGTTCCGCGTGGTGAGGCGATCCGCGCTGTTCGTCGTCCTCGTCGGCGTCGCCTTTGGCGCCGGCGTGACGCTCGGGCTCGCGCGGAGCGGTATGGCCCTGCCCTCGATCTCGGCGCCGAGCCTCCCGCAGCTCGCCGGCCCGGGCGACACCGCCGCGCCCGCCTCCTCGCCGCGCGTCGCCGCCGTCTCCGAGAGCGACGCCGCCGCGATCCGCGGCGTCATCCAGCGCGCGAACGAAGAGCAGGTCCGCGCGATCGCCGGCGGCGACCCGACGGTCATGCGCGATACCGCGACGGCCCGTCACTACGACGAGCTCGTGAAGGTGAACGAGGACCTCGTCGCGGCCGGCGTCACGAAGATCGCGCTCGTGTCGCTCGAGTGGGGCGACGTCACCGTGACCGGCGACAGCGCGCGCGCGGTGACGTACGAGACGTGGCAGGCGACGTACGACGACGGCAGTGTCGACCGCTCGAGGGACGAGAACGACTACACGCTCGTGCGGCAGAACGGCCAGTGGCTCATCGCCGCGGACGATCAGCCGGGCAACGACACGACGGGCTCGACCGGTCCGAGCGCGGACCGTCCACCGGTGGGCGCGGTGTCGCCGGGGACCGAGACGTCCTCGAACTGGTCCGGCTACGTCGCGACGGGCGGGACGTTCACCTCGGTGACGGCCACGTGGGTCGTTCCGCAGCCCTCGCGGACGACGGGCGGCGTCGACGCGACGTGGGTCGGCATCGGGGGCGTCAGCGGCCGCGACCTCATCCAGGCCGGGACGCAGACGATCGCCTCGAGCTCCACCGTCCGGTACCAGGCGTGGATCGAGACGCTGCCGCAGAGCGCGCAGGTCGTTCCGCTCACCGTCGCGCCCGGTGACCGCGTCAGGGCGACCGTCACGAGCGAGGGCGGGCGATCGTGGCGGATCACGCTTCGGAACGACACGAGCGGCGACGACTACACGACGACCGTCTCGTACGCGTCGTCCTTCTCGTCGGCGGAATGGATCGAGGAGGCGCCGAGCGGCGGACGCCAGGTGCTACCGCTGAACGACTTCGGCACGATCCCGTTCTCCGGCGCGACCGCCGTCCGCGACGGCCGCACCGTGACGATCGCCCAGGCCGACGGTCGGCCGCTCACGATGATCAACGCGCTGCGCCAGCCGCTCGCGCAGCCCTCGGCGCTGGGCGCGGACGGCGCGAGCTTCACCGTCACGCGGACGAGCGCGCCGGCCGACGTGAACCCGTACCGGGGGCGCTCCGGCCGCTAGGACGCCGACCGCAGTGCCGGACGCAGCCGACGGACGGCGCTGCCCGCCGCTCCCTGCTTCGCGAGCTGCGGCCGCGGCGACGGGGACGGCGCTCTTTCTCTAGGCCGATCGAGCGAGCCAGCGCTCGCACCAGTCGGCGGCGAGACGAGCGACCTCTTCGAGCTTCCCCGGCTCCTCGAACAGGTGCGACGCACCCGGGACGATCACCAGCTCCTTGTCGCGCGCGCCGAGGCGATCGAGCGCGGACGCGTTCAGCTCGATCACGGCGGCGTCCAGCCCGCCGACGATGAGCAGCGTGGGTGCGCTGACGCGGGCGAGCGAATGGCCCGCGAGATCGGGACGGCCGCCGCGCGAGACGATCGCGCGCACGCGCGGCTCCTCCGCCGCGGCCACGAGCGCCGCGCCCGCTCCCGTGCTCGCGCCGAAGAGCGCGAGCGGGAGCACGCGGACGTCGTCGCGCGACGCGACGTGACCGATCACGCCGCGGAGCCGGCGGGCGAGGAAGGGGATGTCGAACCGCAGCTCAGCCGTGCGATCGTCGATGCGCTCCTCGCCGCTCGTGAGCAGGTCGAAGAGGAGCGTCGCGAAGCCGCGGTCCTGGAGCGCCCCCGCGACCGCGCGGTTGCGCGAGCTGCGCCTCGAGCTCCCGCTGCCGTGGGCGAAGACGACGATCCCCGCCGCCCCGGCGGGGACGACGAGGTCGCCCTCGACGCTCCCGCCTTCAGCGACCGGGAGCGTGACGCGCCGCTCCAGCAGCCGCGGAGCGCTCATCGAGCATCGCCTCCACCTCGCCGTCGGTGAGCTGGTCGAAGGAGTCGTACCAGAGGCCGACCGCGTGCATCTCGCGCGGCCGGAGCACCGTCACGACCTCGTCCACCTCGTGCGCGATGTCGGCGACGCTCTCGGGCGCCGCGACCGGGACGGCGAGCACGATCCGGGCCGGATGGCGGTGCCGGAGCGACCGCGCCGCCGCGGTCGCCGTCGCTCCGGTGGCGAGCCCGTCATCGACGAGCACGACCGTGCGTCCGGAGACGTCGACCTCGGCACGGCCGTGCCGCAGCCGCTCCTCGAGCGCCCGGGCGCGCTCGCGCTCCCGGTCGGCGATGCGCTCGATCTCCTGGTGCGAGATCCCGAGCACGCCGACGAGCTCGTCGCGGATGAGGGCCGCCCCCGGCGCGATCGCGCCGATCGCGAGCTCGGGCTGGTGGGGGGCGCCGAGCTTGCGCGCCACGACGACGTCGAGCGGCGCGTCGAGCGCGCGGGCGACCTCGTACGCGACCGCGACGCCGCCGCGCGGCAGGCCGATCACGACGAGGTCCTGGCCGTGCAGGTGGTCGAGCTTCGCCGCGAGGCGGCGCCCGGCAGCGGCGCGATCCGCGAAGCGGTCGTCGTCCGCGCCGCGCAGCCACATGGCGCTAGACCTCGGGCGCCGGCTCCGCGTTCACGCCTGCCGCGGAGCAGTTCCGGCAGCAGAACACGTACGTGCCTTCCGTCACCGCATGGGCGCGGTCCGCGATCGGCGCGCCGCATCGCGAGCACGCGCGGCCGCCCGCCGCGGGATGCACGCCGATCTCGGCGGCGTCCGCGCGGGCGCAGCTCACGCAGCAGTACGTCTGGCCGTCGCGCTCCATCGCGGAGCGCTCATCGACGATCTCGGCGCCGCACCTCGCGCACTCTGGCCGGAGCGGAACACCTTCCTCACGCATGGCCCGATCCTCCTTCGGCGCTCATTGGCCCGCCGGGGCCGACCGTCACCCGCCCTTGGACCGGACTTCGTCGATCTGCTCTTCGGCGCGCACCTGGTCGGCCTCACCGCGCATGTTGCGCTCCTTCTCGCCGAGGCGCTCCTCGGTCTCGTCGGGCTTCCGGGTCGGCGGCTGCCCCACCTGGTTGCGCGGCTTCTCGCCCATGTGGTCCCTCCCGTCGCGGATGTCGCTCGGATCCGCGGCAGGTCCGATGCCAGACGGACGCTACTGGCGCCGTGGCCGCTGGGCGCGCAGTTCGCGCCGCGCCTTGGCGGCGGCCATGCGACGGCGGTCTTCATCGGTCTCCGGGACGACGGGCGGGATCGACCGCGGACGTCCCTGGTCGTCGGTCGCCACGAACACGAGATACGCGCTCGCGACGTGGACGACCTTGCCCGTGAGCGTGTTCTCGGCGTCCACGCGCACGCCGACCTCCATGCTCGTATGCCCGACCTCGTTCACCGACGCCTTCGCCGTCACGAGGTCGCCCACGATGACCGGCGCGACGAACGAGAGCTCGTCGATCCGCGCGGTCACGACGCGCGAGTGCGCGTGGCGCTGCGCCGCCGCCCCGGCGCACGAGTCGATGAGCTTCATGATCTCGCCGCCGTGGACGTTCCCCCACGGGTTCGCGTCGGACGGAAGCATCGCGCGCGCCATCACGGTGCGCGAGGCCGACACCGGCCGAGGCGCCATCGCGGCCATCGCCCATATCCTGCGCCGGATGGCCGTGCTGTCGCGCGAGGAGCTCCGCGCGCTGCTCGCCGCGGCGCCGCCGCTCGTCGAGAACGTCGATCCGGAGACGCAGCTCCAGCCGAACGGGATCGACCTGCGCGTCGAGCGCGTGCAGCGGCTCACGTCGCCGGGCCTGCTCGGCGCGGCCGACACCGTGCGCGAGCCCGCCGGACGCGAGGACGTGTCGGCGGACCAGGACGGATGGTGGAAGCTCGGGCGCGGCGCCTACGTCGTCACGTACCGGGAGCGCGTGAACCTCCCGCCCGACCTGATGGCGCTCATCCGCCCGCGCTCGAGCCTGCTGCGCTCGGGCGTGACGCTCCACGGCGCGGTGTGGGACGCTGGCTACTCGGGACGCGGCGAGGGGCTGCTCTCGGTCCCGAACGAGCACGGCTATCGGCTCCAGCGCGGCGCCCGCATCGCGCAGCTCGTGTTCTTCCGTCTCTCCTCGCCGACGCAAGCGGGATACGCGGGCCGCTACCAGAACGAGGGCCGCTGATCAGCCGAGCCGCGGCATGACCTTCTCGGCGAAGACGCGCAGGCACTCGCGGTCATAGCCGTACGGGAACACGGGGATCAGGTACGTGATGCCGAGCGCGGCGTATTGCCGGAACGCATCGGCGACCTGATCGGGCGTGCCGACGGGTCGCCCGCGCCGGCGCTCATGCCACTGCTCGGGGGTGATCCCCGCGCGTGCCGCGAGCGCGCGCACGATCTCATCGATGCGGGGCTGACTGTCTGCGACGAGGACGGGGCCGAAGTGGCTCCGCCGGATCGTCGAAGGGTCCCGTCCGATGCGCCGGCACGCGCGCTCGAGCTCGGCCATCACCTCGCCGTAGCGCTCCACGGTGGGGAAGCCGCCGACGTTCACGCCGTCGCCGTACTTCGCGACGATCGCCATGAGACGGGGCCTCTCGCCCGCGATCCATATCGGCAGCGGGCGCTGCACCGGCTTCGGCGAGCACTGCGCGTCGTCGATCCGGTAGTGCGTGCCGTGGTACGCCGCCTTCTCGTGGGTCCACATGCGCCGGCAGATCTCGATGGTGTCGACGAGCTGGGCGACGCGCGTCTTGGGCGGCGGGAAGTCGTACCCGTACGCCCGGTACTCGGGTTCCTTCCAGCCCGCGCCGATGCCGAACTCGAGCCGCCCGCCGGACATGACGTCGACGTCCGCCGCCATCTTCGCCAGCAGCGCCGGGTTGCGGTACGACTGGCACGACACGAGCGTCCCGAGGCGGAGCGTGGTCGTGACCTGCGTGAGCGCCGCGACGAGCGTCCACGCCTCGAGGCAGTCGGTCCGCTCCGACGCGTCGTTCAGGAAGAGGTGGTCGCTGATCCACATCCCGGTCGCGCCGAGCTCTTCGGCGTCGCGCGCGATCGCCTTGACCTCGTCGAAGCTGAACCCGAACTGCGGCTCGATCTGGATGCCGAACTGCACAGCTGCCCTACTGTCGCACGAGCAGAGCGATGACCCGCGGGCACGCCGTGACGATGACGAGCAGGGCGACGAGCCACGCTGGAAGCGCGACGTCCGCGCCGTTCACCCCAATAGAGCAGGACCGCCGGATGTGGGCCAGGGCTGGAACCGGGCCCAGCCGATGGGCGCCAAGGTCGACCTGGAAGACAAGGAGGCGGTGCGCCGAGCGATCGAAGATCAGTAGCACCATGGCGACTGGGGGATCCCGAGCGGCTTGAGCTGCAGCCCAGGCGCATCGATCCCTCTTACACGACCGCGCGACGGAGGGTATGTGCGCGGGAGATCGCTGCTAGCACCGCGAGGCCGAGTACCGAAGACACCACGAACCCGACCGGCAGCCCGAACGCCTGTGAGATCGATCCCACGAAGAGCGGGCCGATCATGTCGCCGAGCTCCTTGTACGAGCCGGCGGCGCCCATCGTGGCGCCGAGGCGGCCCTGCCGCGCGAGCGCGCTGATGAGCGCATCGGTGTTCGTCCACACGGTGCCGACCGCCGCGCCCGCGGCGATCGACGCGACCGCGAGCGCCGGGCCCTCGACGAACGGCGCCGCGGCGATGCCCGCTGCCGCGACGACCAGGCCGGCGCGGATCGTCGCGTCGGGCGACATGCGGTCGGCGAGCGCGCCGGCGACAGGCTGCACGAGCAGGTAGCTCACGGCGACCAGCGAGATGAGCGCGCCGCTCGCGAGCGGGTCGATCCCGAGCTCGTGGATGCGCACGGGCAGGAAGCCGAAGAGGATACCGACGAAGAACATGTTCACGACGGTCACGGCGTACCAGGGGCGGAGCGCGCTCTCGCGGAAGACCGCGGTGAGGCCGGACCAGCTGAGGTCGTCGTCGTCGAGCGCGTCGGGCTCGACCGGCGGTTCCGGGAGGAAGAGCGACACGACGAACGCCGCCGCGGCGACGGCTGCCGTCGCGACGAAGATCGTCGCGAAGCCGCTGCGCACGACGATCAGGCCGCCGACCACCGGACTGATGACGTAGCCCGCGCCCTTGATCGCGTTGTAGACCCCGTACGCCCGTCCACGGCCCGAGGTGTAGTACGCGCCGACGAGCGCGAGCGACACCGCCGAGAGCGCCGCGGCGCCGAGGCCCTGCAGGAAGCGGACGGCGACGAGCAGCTGCGGCGGGACGACGACGTACACCAGCGACGCGCCCGCGAAGAGCGCGATCCCCGCGAGCATCGTGCGCTTCATCCCCTGGCGGTCGGCGATCGCGCCGAACACGGGCTTCGCGACGAGCTCGGCGAGGTCGTACGCCGCGATGAGGATCCCGATGACGGCGACGCCGACCCCGACGGCCTCCGCGTACGTCGGGAGGTTGACGGCGACGACGTGCGCTCCGAACGACGTGACGAACCCGACCCATCCGAGGATCGCCGCGACGAGCAGCGTCGGCCGGCTAGAGGCTCGGGAGGTCGAGGTCGTGCTCCCTGGCGAACGTGACCGCCTCGGGGTAGCCCGCGTCGGCATGGCGCATGACGCCCGTGCCCGGATCCGTCGTGAGCACGCGCTCGAGCTTGGCGTGGCCGAGGGGCGTGCCGTCCGCGAGCGCCACCATCCCCGCATGGATCGAGTAGCCGATGCCGACGCCTCCGCCGTGGTGCACCGAGATCCACGTCGCGCCCGCGGACGCGTTCACGAGCGCGTTGAGGATGGGCCAGTCGGCGATCGCGTCGCTCCCGTCGCGCATCCCCTCGGTCTCGCGGAAGGGCGACGCGACCGACCCCGAGTCGAGGTGGTCGCGCCCGATGACGATCGGCGCGGCGAGCTCGCCTTTCGCGACGAGCTCGTCCATCGCGAGGCCGAGCTCGGCGCGCTCGCCGTACCCGAGCCAGCACACGCGCGCCGGCAGGCCCTGGAACGGCACGCGCTCGCCGGCGAGGCGGATCCAGCGGACGAGCGTCTCGTCGCGCGGGAAGAGCTCGGTCACGAGCCGGTCGGTGCGGCGGATGTCCGTTCCACTCCCAGAGAGCGCGACCCAGCGGAATGGGCCGCGGCCCTCGCCGAACATCGGGCGGATGTACGCGGGCACGAAGCCCGGATAGGCGAACGCGTCGGCGAATCCGCCGTCCCTCGCCATCGCGCGCAGGTTGTTGCCGTAGTCGAACGCGACCGCGCCTGAACGCCGCAGCGCGACGATGGCCTCACAGTGGCGCGCCATGCTCTCGAGCGAGCGGCGCACGTACTCCTGCGGATCCGATCGGCGCAGCGGCTCGGGGTCCTCGACGCCGGCGGGCACGTATCCGCCGAGCGGATCGTGCGCGCTCGTCTGATCGGTGACGACGTCCACGCGCACGCCGCGCCGGACGATCTCGGGCAGGGCCTCGGCGGCGTTCGCGATGACGCCGATCGACCGTGCCCGCTTCGCCGCGCGGTACCGCTCGGCGCGCGCGAGCGCGTCGTCGAGGCTCGTCGCCATCTCGTCGAGGAAGCGCTGCGCGAGGCGCCGCTGCGCGCGGCGCGGGTCGACCTCGGCGACGAGCGCCACCCCCTCGTTCATCGTGACCGCCAGCGGCTGCGCGCCGCCCATGCCGCCCAGGCCCGCGGTGACGACGAGGCGGCCGGCGAGCGTCCCGCCGAAGTGGCGCCGCGCGAGCGCGGCGAACGTCTCGTACGTCCCCTGGAGGATGCCCTGGGTCCCGATGTAGATCCAGGACCCCGCGGTCATCTGGCCGTACATCGTCAGCCCGCGGTCCTCGAGCCGTCGGAACTCGTCCCAGGTGGCCCAGTGCGGGACGAGGAGCGCGTTCGCGATGAGCACGCGCGGCGCCCACTCGTGCGTGCGGAAGACCCCGACCGGCTTGCCCGACTGCACCAGGAGCGTCTCGTCCGACCGCAGCCGGCGCAGCACCGCGAGGATGCGGTCGAAGGCCTCCCACGAGCGCGCCGCGCGCCCCGTCCCGCCGTACACGACGAGGTCCTCCGGGCGCTCGGCGACGTCCGGGTCGAGGTTGTTCTGGATCATGCGGTACGCCGCTTCCTGCGGCCAGGCGACGCAGTGCAGCTCCGTGCCGCGCGGTGCCCGGACGGCGCGCGGCTCGCCGCTCATGCGGCCATTCTTGTGCATCGCAGGGGGCGCCGCCCCTTCCACCCCCGCGTCAGGCGAGGTCGGAGAAGCGGGTGCGCACGGCCGCGGCGAGCACGTCGCGCGCGAGCGCGTCGGCGGTGAGCGCGATCTCAGGCGCGAGCGTGCGATCCTCCTCGAGCGCGGGCGAGTGCTCGCGGATGGCGGCGCGCGCGGCCTCGAGCGGCTCCGACGATCGCATCGCGAGGATATCGAGGCCCTGCGCCGCGCAGAGCGCTTCGATCGCGAGGATGTCGCGCACGTTGCGCACGACCGCGGCGAGCTTGTGCGCGGCGTGCACGCCCATGCTCACGTGGTCCTCCATCCCGGCCGACGTCGGGATCGACTGCACCGAAGCGGGCATCGCGCGCAGGCGGTCCTCCGCGACGAGCGCCGCGGCGGTGTACTGCGCGACCATGAACCCGGAGTCCGTGCCCGGCCGCCTCGTGAGGAACGGTGGGAGGCCCGAGGTGTGTCCGTTCGTGAGGCGGTCGATGCGCGCCTCGGCGATGTCGCCGAGCGTCGCGACGGAGATCGTCGCGAGGTCGAGCGCGATCGCCACGGGCTGTCCGTGGAAGTTGCCGCCCGAGAGGACGCGACCGTCCTCGACGAACACGAGCGGGTTGTCCGTGGTCGCGTTGATCTCGCGCTCGAGCACCGCGCGCACGAAGCCGAGCGCGTCGCGCGCCGCGCCGTGCACCTGCGGCACGCACCGGATCGAATAGGGGTCCTGCACCCGCGGGTCGCCGTTGCGGTGCGACTCGCGGATCGGGCTGCCCGCCACGAGGCCGCGCAGGTTCGCGGCGACGGTGCGCTGCCCCGGATGCGGCCGCGCCTCGTGGATCGCGGCGTCCCAGGGCTCGTCCGTCGCGCGCAGCGCTTCCGCGGACATCGCCGCGACGATGTCGGCGCTCCGCGCGAGCACCTCGGCATCGTGCAGCGCGAGGCATCCGATCGCGGTCATCACCTGCGTGCCGTTGATGAGCGCGAGGCCCTCCTTCGGGCCGAGCTCGACGGGCTTCAGGCCCGCGTGTTCCAGGGCATCCGACGCCGGCTTGCGCTTGCCGTCGTGGAACGCCTGGCCCTCGCCGATGAGGACGAGCGCGACGTGCGCGAGCGGCGCGAGGTCCCCCGACGCGCCGACGCTCCCGTGCATCGGGACGACGGGGTGCACGCCGCGGCCGATCATGTCGACGAGCAGGTCGAGCGTCTCGCGGCGGATCCCCGACCGCCCGGCGGCGAGGGTGTTCGCGCGCAGCAGCATGATCGCGCGCACGACGTCGACGGGCAGCGGATCCCCGACGCCGGCGGCGTGGCTGCGCACGAGGTTGCGCTGCAGGGTTCGGAGGTCGGCGGCCGGGATGCGGACCGTCGAGAGATCTCCGAACCCGGTGTTCACGCCGTAGACGGGGTCGTCGCGCTTCGCGATCTCCTCGACCATCTTGGCCGCGGCGCTCACGCGGTGCTCCGCGCCGCGATCGAGCCCGACGGCGACGCCGGCACGCGCGACGCCGACGACGTCCGCGATCGTGAGATCGTGACCGGTGAGCCGGATGGTGGTCACGGACCGCCGGGGGGCTCCGCCCCCCGAGCGCCCCCCGGCGCTCCGAGCGCCTCGCGGTACTCCGTGCTCAGCTCCGTGTAGTGCTCGGCGGCGAGGTGCGTCCAGCGCTCGTCGTCGGCCTTCACGTCGCGCGCGACGCGCGCCGGCACGCCGACGACGAGCTTGCGCTCTCCGACCTTCATCCCGGCCGGCAGCACCGCCCCCGCGCCGACGACGCTCTCTGTGCCGACGGCGTTCGCGCCAGTGAGCACCGCGGCCGTTCCGATGAGCACGTGATCCCCGATGAGGCTCGAATGGACGATCGCGCCGTGGCCGAGCGTGCAATCGGCGCCGATGACCGTCGGCTCGCCGTGGTCGGTGTGGATGATGCAGCCGTCCTGCACGTTCGTGCGCGGTCCGATCCGGATGTGCGACGTGTCGCCGCGCAGCGTGGCGTTGAACCAGACCGACGCGCCCGACGCGATCTCGACGTCACCGACGATGCTCGCGTTCGGCGCGATGAACGCGTCCGCGGCGACCCTCGGCGTCTTGCCGCGGTAGGGGTAGAGCGGCACGCGCGAATGGTACGAATGGCCGCGCGCTCGCGCTGTCTAGGCGGGGCCGTCCTTCGCGGTGAGGCGATAGCCGAAGCCGCGCGACGTCTCGATCGCGACCTCGGTCACGATCACGTCCTGAAGCTTCTTTCGCAGCCGCCCCACGTGGACGTCGACGAGCCGCGTGTCGCTCCCCGGCTCGTAGCCCCACACCGTCGTGAGGAGGTCGTCACGGGTGAAGACCCGGCCGGGGTCGCTCGCGAGGGTCCGCAGGAGCTTGAACTCGGTCGGCGTGAGGGGGATCTGCACCTCGCCCGCGATCGCCTGAACGCTCGCGACATCGATGACGAAGCGTCCGAAGCGCAGCTGCGAACGCTCGGTGGCGCGCGCTGCGCGCCCCCGGCGCAGCAGGGCGCCGACGCGCGCCAGGAGCTCGTCGTTGTCGAAGGGCTTCCCGACGTAGTCGTCCGCGCCGATGCGCAGCCCGACGACACGGTCGGGGGGCTCGCGCTTCGCCGAAAGGAAGAGGACGGGAACGTCGCTCTCGCGGCGCAGCTGCAGGCACAGGCTGATCCCGTCGACGCTCGGCATGAGGACGTCGAGGATCACGAGGTCGGGGGAGAACGAGGAGAACCGCTCGATCGCGCGCCGGGAGTCGGTGACGGTCTCGGTCTCGTAGCCCTCGTCCCCGAGGAGCTCGGCCACCGCGCGCGCGACCGCCTCGTCGTCGTCGACCACGAGGACCCGTCCGAGCGTGTCGGGAACGCTCTCGCCTTCCCTCGACCGCGTTTCGATCATGCAACGGACGGGTGAAGCAGACCCCGTGCCATTCCGACGCTCGGTCGGGCAAAGCCCTCCCTCGCGCGCGGGTGCTCGACCTCGTCGCTTCGGCTGCCCGCCTCGCCGCCTCGGCCTGCGCCGCCCGGGGACGAACCTTACCTGCGCTCTTCCCTCTTGGCGTCGCGGACGCAGTAGGGCGTGTCTGGCATGGCCTCGAGGCGCTCGTCTGGGATGCGCTCGCCGCACACGACGCAGCGCCCGTAGGTGCCGCCGTCCATGCGCCGGAGCGCGTCGCCGACGCGCTCGAGCCGCGCCTCGAGCATCCGCTCGCGGGCGAGATCGAACTCGCGCGACTCCGTTTCCGACGCCGCGTCCGCGGGATGCTGGTCGGCGAGCGAGAGCTCGCCGCCGGTCTCCATCTGCCCCGACTCGAGGCGGCGCCGGAGCACGTCGAGGGTGCGCCCGGTCTCGTCGCGGTCGCGCTGTAGCCGCTCCCGGAGGACGCCGGTGTCCATGGCGCTCACAATGGTGCCATCGCCGTGCCACCGCGCTCAGAGGAAGAGCGCCCGTACACCGACCGCGCGTGGCTCGCCGAGCATCTCAACGAGGAGCGGCGGTACGCCGACCGCCTCGGGGAGATCCGCGAGATCGTGTTCGGCGCCCAGGACGGCGTCACGAGCATCCTGGCGGTCGTCAGCACCGTCGCGGGCGCGACCCACGAAACGTACCCGATCCTCGTCGCCGGCATCGCGGCGGGACTGGCCGAGGTGTTCTCGATGGGCGCGGGCGAGTACATGTCCTCGAAGAGCCAGCGGGAGATCTACGAGGCACAGATCGCCAAGGAGCGCGCCGAGGTCGCCGATCGGCCCGGCGAGGCCGAGGCCGAGGTCGCGTTCATGTTCGAGCGCGAGGGGGCGGTCCCGTCCACCGCGCGGCGGATCGCGCAGGAGCTTGCCACGACGCCGGACGTCCTGCTCAAGACGATGGTCGAGAAGGAGCTGGGGCTCACGTACGAGCCGGGTCCCGGTGCATTGCAGGGAGCTTTCATCCTCTCGGCGACGTTCGCGCTCGCCGCGGTGATCCCGATCCTCCCCTACGTCCTCTGGCCGGTCCCGACCGCCTTTCCGACCTCCGTCGCCGTCTCGCTCGTCGCGATGTTCGTCATCGGCGCGGTGAAGTCGCGATGGACCCTCCGGTCGGCCGTGTCGTCCGGTCTCGAGGTCGTCCTCGTCGCGGGGTTCGCCGGCGTGGGCGGGTACTTCTTCGGCCGGATCCTGCCGCTCTTGCTCGGCGCGCCGCCGCCTCCGGCATAGCGCGGTCCCGTACTTGCACGTCCCATCCGGTGGAGGTGTGACGTGCCCGGAGAGCCGGACCGATCCCAACGCGACGCAGCGCCCGAGACGACCGACGATCTCGAGGAGGCTGAGTCGAAGAGCGAGTCCGTTGACGAGCGCGTCCGCTCCGACCCGCGCGCCGAGGCGGAACGTCGGGTCGATCGCTCGGACATCCCCGCGCCGGCGCCCGCGTCGTACCTTCCGCAGGGCGGCGTCCTCGCCCCGCGGGGCGAGGAGGAGCCGGGCCCGGGGGAGAAGGTCCTCGACCAGGAGCGGAAGCACCGGACCGTGCCGAAGCGGCCGGGTTAGCGGCGTCTCTCTAGCGTGAGGGGGTGCGAGCACCGCTGGGTCCCCTCGCCGTTGCGCTCGCCATCGTCACATCGGCGTGCTCCGAGTCACCGCTCACGCTCCCGGCGCGTCCGCCGGCGGCGCCGACGCTGCCGCGCGGGACCATGACGGCGAGTGTCACGGACCTCTGGCGCCTGCCCGAGGTCTTCGCGCTCAGTGACACCGGGGACGAGCTCCCGGCGGCGGACACCGTCGTGGGCGCGATGCCCGAGCCCGCGGGCGCCGACTCCTTCTATGTACGCGTCCCGCCCCCCCGGATGACAGGGCCGCGCCGCGTCGGGCTGCAGGCGGGCCACTGGCTCACGGCGGACGCGCCGGACCCGCTCCGGCGGCTGCGCGGCGAGCTCGGGACGTCCGCAGGGGACATGCGCGAGGTCGACCTCGACCTCGACGTCGCCAAGCGCGTCGCCGTCATCCTCGAGCGGCGCGACGTCGTCGTCGACATCCTGCCGACCACGGTGCCGGTCGGCTACGTGGCCGACGCGTTCGTCGCGATCCACGCAGACGGCGAGGGGTCCGGCAGCGTCAGGGGGTACAAGCTCGCGCACGGCGCGCGCCGGACGCCCTACGAGGACGACCTCGAGGCGTCGGTCGCGGAGCACTACGCGGCCGCGACATCGCTGCCTCGGGACGAGGACCCCCGGCGCCTGTCGCTCCGGATGACCTCGTACTACGCGTTCAGCTGGGAACGGTCCGCGTACGCGACCTCGCCCTTCACGCCCTCGGTCATCGTCGAGATGGGCTACCTCACGAACGACGCTGACCGCGAGGTGCTCGCCGACCGCGCCGACCTCGTCGCGGCCGGGCTGGCCGAAGGGATCCTTCGCTTCCTCGCCGCGCATCCGCGCGACATGCTCATCGGCAGGGACCTCCTCGTGCCCGTGCGCCCCCAGTACTCGATCACCCCACAGGCGCTTCGCGCCTCCGGCCGTCGCTCGTCCTCACCCGTGAGCTTCGCTCCCGGTCTCGTCCTCGCTCGGCCATAGTTCCGGGGTGCGCATCGGCGGCCGCGAGGTCCCGCTGACCGACCAGGAAAGCGTCTTCGTTCGTATCACGAACGAAGAGAAGGTGTTCTTCCCGGCGACAGGCGCGACGAAGCGCGACCTCGTCCGCTACTACGTCGACGTCGCCGACGCGGTCCTTCCGCACGTCCGGCGGCGCCCCGCGCAGATGAAGCGCTACCCGAACGGCGTCGAGGGCGACTTCTTCTACCAGAAGCGGGTGCCGGTCCCGCACCCGGAGTGGCTCGCGACCGCTCACATCGAGTTCCCGAGCGGCCGCAGCGCCGACTTCCCCGTGCTCGACACCCCCGCCGCGCTCGTGTGGTTCGCGAACCTCGGCTGCATCGAGATCCACACCTGGCACTCGCGCGTCGACGACGTCGAGCGCCCCGACTACCTGCTCATCGACCTCGACCCGAGCGCGGAGGGGCAGTGGGGGGCGGTGCGCGAGATCGCGCTCGTCGTGAAGGAGGTCATGGACGAGCTCGGTCTTCCGAGCTGGCCGAAGACGTCGGGCGCGACCGGCATGCACATCCTCGCGCCGATCGCGCGAGACCTGCCGTTCCCGGAGGTGCGACGCTTCGCGAAGGCGATGGCGAAGATCGTCGAGCGGCGCATCCCCCGCGTCGCGACGACGACGTGGGCCGTCGCGCAGCGCACGGGCGTGTTCGTCGACTACGGCCAGAACGCGCGCGACCGGACGATCGCGTCCGCCTACTCGGTGCGCCCCGTCGCGGACGCGCGCGTCTCCGCGCCGCTGCGCTGGGACGAGGTCGCGGACGTCGATCCCGCGGCGTTCACGATGGCCACGATGCGAGATCGGATCCGCGCGGTCGGCGACCTCACCGCCGGGATGTGGGAACGGCCTCCGAGCATCGCCGGCATGTTCGAGCGGATCGGCGAGAAGCCGCCGGGGAAGGGCCCCACGCCGCGAGTGCGCAAGGGTCCGCCCGTCGACTGGCGTGCCGCGTACGAAGCGAAGAAGAAGCGCCGCGCCTAGAAGCCGGTGATGTCGGGAGGATCGCGGTCGAACTCGCTCGGCTCAGTGGGCTGTCCGGGTGGCGTGAGACGTCCGTCCTTCGTTCGAAGCCACGCGATAAGGGCGAAGAAGGCGATCATGCCCAGGACGACCAAGACGCCACCGAGATCCGCGCTCACGTCCGCAGTAGCAGGTCGGTCAACGTCGGATCGCCGCGCTTGCGTCGCGGCCTGACCTGCTCCCACGTGCATTCGCGCGGGTCCTTGTCGGGACGGAAGCGCAGGAACCCCGTGCCGTGGCGGAAGCGGTCCTCCTCCACCTTGTCGTAGCGGACCTCGCACACGAGCTCGGGGCGAACGGGGATCCACTCGAGCTCGCGGCCGCGCGACCAGCGGCTCTCCATTCCGGGGTGGCGTCCGGTCGTCGGCTCGTCCCCCGTCCGCAGCGGCGGGAGCATCGACCGCAGCTGCTCCTGCAGCGTTCCGGCGATCCCCGACGTGTGCCCCGCGAAGTCGAGCGTGCCGTCCTTCCGGTAGAGGCCCAGGTTGAGCACGGCGATGCGCGTCCCGTTCACGCGGTACCCGACGATCACGCAGTCCGCGGTCTTGCGCTTCTTCACCTTGCGGACGGCTTCGCGCGAGCCGGGCATGTACGCGACGTCGACGCGCTTCGCGATGACGCCGTCGAGGCCGAGCGTCTCGAGGCGGTCGAGCCACGCGCGCGCCTGCGCCACGTCGGTCGAGGCGGGGGAGACGCGGAAGCCGCGCGCCTGCTCGAGGAGGAACGCGCGCCGCTCGCGCAGCGGCCGGCGGTGGACGGGCTCGCCCCGCCAGAGGAGGACGTCGAACGCGATGTACGTCGCGGGGGTCTCAGCCGCGAGCTTGCGGATCCGCGACTCGGCCGGGTGGAGGCGCATCTGCATCGCGTCGAAGTCGAGGCGCCCTTCGCGCTCGATGACGATCTCGCCGTCGAGCGCGGAGCGCGGCGGGAGGAGGTCGCCGAGCGGGCGTAGCTCGGGGAAGTAACGCAGCAGCGGACGGCCGTTGCGGCTCCAGAGCGCGAGCTCGCCGCCGTCGTTCTCGAGCACGCCGCGGAACCCGTCCCACTTCGGCTCGTACTGCCACCGCTCACCCGTCGGGATCCGCTCGACGAGCTCCGCCTCCTGCGGCGGAAAGGGCACCGCCGGTCCGGGCATGCCCCCGAGTATCAGCGCGCGACGTGGGCCTGGTGTCTCACACCCTCGATCGCGCGAATGAGCCGTTGGAACTCGAAGGGCTTGCGCACGACCGCCTGCGCGCCGTCGATCCGCAGCCGTCCCGGCGGGAGCGACGCGGAGACGACGATGACCGGAACGCCCTTCAGGTCGGGGCGCTCGCGGATGCGTCGCAGGACCGAGTACCCGTCCGTGTCGGGGAGCATGAGGTCGAGGAGCACGACGTCGGGATGCGCGGCCAGGAGCCGCAGCGCTTCCCTCGCGTCGCAGGCGACGAGGACGTCATACCCCTCTTCGGCGAGCACGCTGCGGTAAAGGTGCGCGATCTCTGGATCGTCCTCCACCGCGAGGATGCGGTAACGGTCCGACATGATGGGGGTTCATCACAGCACCGGACGTGCCGCTAGGCCGCGCGGATCACCTCTGCCAGCCGTTCGACATCGATCTGTGCCGGATCCCGCGAGACCACCTGCACGCAAACGTGGTCCGCCCCGGCCGCCAGGTGAGCACGCACGCGCTCGATGATCCGCTCGTTCGGTCCCCACGCGACGACCGCGTCGACGAGGCCGTCGCTCATCCCGCTGATGTCGTCGTCGGCCCACCCGAGACGGCGCAGATTGTTCGCATAGTTGTCGAGCCGCACGTATCCGCTCATGTGCCCCCGCGCCGTCTCTCGCGCTGCCGCCGGGCCTGCCTCGAACACGACCGCCTGCTCGACCGCGAGGAGCGGTCCGTCGCCGAGTTGCGAGCGCGCGAATGCGGTGTGCTCGACCGGAACGAAGTACGGATGAGCCCCCGCCGTCCGCTCCGCGGACAGCCGCAGCATCCGTGGCCCGAGCGCCGCCAGGACCCGCGGGACGGCGATCTCCGGCTCGGGGCCGGCGTACCGCGCGCGGTCCATCGCGTCGAGGTACTCGCGCATCCGCTCCAGCGGCCGCTCGTACACGGCGCCGCGTCGCCTGATGACCGGCTCGTGGCTGACGCCGAGCCCGAGCACGAAGCGCCCCGGGAACGCGTCGCCGAGCGTGCGCGCGCCGTTCTGCATCGCGACGGCGTCGCGCGCCCAGATGTTCGCGATGCCCGTCGCGACGACGAGCCGATCCGTCGCCGCGAGGACGATCGCCGCGTGCGCGAACGCCTCGTGGCTCACGAGCGACTCCGGGATCCAGATCGCGGGCGCGCCGAGCTGTTCGAGCCGCTTCGCGGCGCGGCGGATGTCCGCGGCGCGCATGCGATCGAACTGGAACGTCCACACGCCGACCCGTCCGATCCGCTCGGCGACCGCGCGACCCGGGTGGCTCATCGCGCGCAGGGTAGTCGCCGGTCACCGACGGCGTCGGCGCGGCGGCGCGCCTGTCACGAGCGGGTAACAGGCATGAGCGGTGCTTTTGCGAGATGCCGAACGATGACACCGCCGATCGACATCCTGCTCCCCGGCCGGCGGGAGACGGCCGTGCTGCTGCTCCACGGGCTCACCGGAACGCCCCTCGAGATGCGCGACCTCGGCGAGGCCCTCGCCGAGGAGGGCTACACGGTCCACGTTCCGCTCCTCCCCGGACGCGGCACGTGCCCCGACGACATGGACGGCCTCTGCTGGGAGGACTGGATGGAGGCGGCGGTCCGCGCATACGACGCCCTCGCGCGGCAGCACGGCCGCATCGTCGTGGGCGGCCTGTCGGCGGGGGGCACGATGGCGCTCGACCTCGCGCTGCGGCGGAGGGTCGACGCACTCCTGCTCTATGCGGCCGTCGTCGCCATCGCGAAGCGCGGCGCCTACCTCGCCCCGTACGTGTGGCGCTTCGTGCGGCGTTGGCCCTCGCCGCCGAGCGACATGGTCGAGCCGAACGGTCTGCTGCGCTGCTACGACCCGGCGCCTGTCCGCGCCATGAGCGAGCTCATCAGCGGGATCGGCCGCGTGCGTGGGCGGCTCGGCGAGATCGCCGCGCCCGCGCTCGTAGCGCACTCCGTCCGCGACACGCTCGTGCCGCTCGCGAGCGCCGAGGAGATCGCGTCGCGCCTCGCCGGCCCGGTCGAGCGCTTCTACGTCGACGGAAGCGGCCACGCGATCACCGCGGACGCGAAGAGGGGGGAGATCGCCGACGCGAGCAGCGCGTTCCTGCGCACGTGGCTCGAGGAGCGTCAGCTCAAGACGGCGTAGGCCCCTCGGCGGTCGCCTCATGGGCGGCGCCGCGCGCGATCGTGAGGAGGCGGGACTCGTCCAGGACCTCGATGCGGCGCTGACCCGCGCGGAGGATGCCGTCGCGTTCCCAGCCGGCGACGAGGCGCGACACGCTCTCGCGTGATGCGCCGATCATCCGTGCGAGGTCCGCCTGCGCCAGGGCGCGTACTTCGAGCCGGCCGCCGTCGCGCTTGCCCATGCGCACGAGCAGGTCGGCGAGGCGCTGGTGAACGGGCTCGGTCGCCGTGCGTTCGATGGTGTGCTCGAGGTCGAAGATCTGCTTCGCGAGCAGGGTCATCATCCGCGCGGCGAGTCGGGGATGCGTCGCCATCGCTCCCAAGAACTGCCCGGCGGGGGCGTCGCAGATCACGGCCTCCTCCGTGGCGACGACGCGCTGGGCGCTCGTCGCCACGCCGAAGATCGCCGACGTCCCGAACACCTGCCCCGGCCCGAGGACCGCTGAGGCCACACCGTTGTCGAGCACCGCGACCCGGCCCTTCTTCACGATGTAGACGCGGTCACCGGTCGGGTGCACGACGACATCGTCGCCGACGTGGCACGTCCGGTCGCGCATGAGGTCGGCGAGCCGCTCGAGCTGCACGTCGCTCAGCCCTTCGAAGAGGTCGAGGCGCCGGAGGAACCAGAGCTTGTCGGCCATGCGCTCCGTCACATTCTCCCCCCGCCCACCTCCGTGGATGTGCGCACTGTCACAGCGGGCGCCGCCGATCGTGTGGAGGTGGTCACGCGCACGCGGTCGTGGGCACAGTGACTGGGTGAGCCTCTTCTTCGGGACGCTCTGAAGCGCGGTGCGGGGCAGCCCGCGGAGGGACTGCCCCGCATCAACGGAGGGGAAGGGCGATCAGCGCCAGCGCGCGAGGAGAAGGCCCGCGACCATCCCGTAGGCGACGTGGCCGAGCGCCCACGCCGGGAGTGACGCGCTGTCGCGCACGATCGCCCCGTTCGCGCCGAGCGGGAGGATGAGCGCCCACATCAGCGCCATCATCACGAGGGCGAACGCCGTCCCCGCGACGACCGTCTCGGTCGTACCTCGGAAGGCGAAGACCCGCACCGCGAGGAACGCGAACACGATCCCGAGGATCGTCGCGTTCATCATGTGACCCATGGCGCCGAGGACGAAGCCGACGCTGAACGTCGTCGGCGCGTACGCGGCGGGCCCCGCCCAGAACGCCCAGATCGACGATGGCGCGGCGAAGAAGCCGCGGTCGAGGAGTCCGGCGGCCATCATGACCATGGCCATCGCGAAGCTCGCGATCAGCCCGGCGCGGATCCCCCGCGCGACGAATGCGCTTTCGGGCGACCGCACGACCGCGACCGCACCGTGTTGATGCTCTGCAGTTGTCATCCGAGCACCCCCTTCGATCGCCGCAACCCGACCGTCGGATCGATCCCTTCCATCGATGTGACAGCGGTCACAGTCGATGCCGGTCGGGGTCGGCCTCGAGGGCAAGGTCCGCGGCCGCCGACGGACGGGCGACCACATAGCCCCGCAGGCGATCCGCGCCCAGCTTCAAGGGTCGCGCTCGCGTCGCGTCGTCCTCAACGCCTTCGGCGACGACCCCGGCCCGAGGACGTGCCCGAGCTCGATCGTCGCGCCCACGATCGCCGCGGCGTCCACGTCGGTCCCGATCGCGGCGACGAGAGAGCGGTCGATCCTCACCTCCGTCGGTCGGAGCCGTCGCAGGTACCGACAGCACGAGCGGGTCGACGAGCACGCCTGTGACCGCGAGCACGACGAGGAAGACGTCGAGGCATCGCAACATCCAGACCGACGAGACGCGTTCGATCGCGTTCCGGCGGCGGCGGAATGAGGCCCGGCGCTCGCTCGTTGGGTGGGATGATGCTCACCGTCCTCACGCGACCGCTCTGCGCGATGTGCGCCGTCGTCATGCACTGGCTCGACGAGGCGAAAGTCGCCTACCGCGAGGTCGACGTCACGAGCGAGCCGCGCGCGCGCCGCTTCCTGCGCCGCATCACCGGCGGTGACGTGTCCGTCCCGGCCGTCGTCCTCGGCGACGGTCGCGTGCTCGTCGAGCCCGGGCGCTCGACGCTCCTGCTCGCGCTCGGCGAGGGCGGACGCTGATCCACCTATCGCAGGCGTAACAGGGCGCGGTCGGCGCCCATGCCCGATCCGCGAGCCGTCGCACGCCCCGCGCCCTCGAGCGGCGCCGTCTCCCGACCGCGGTCATCGCGATCGCAGGGCCGGCCGTGTTCGCGGTCGGCGCGTTACTCCTCCTGCGGACCTCGTCGACCGCGGCGTCGCTGAACCCGTGCCCTACGCCGCACGGCGCTCATCAGGGCGATCCGTGGTATCCCTCACCGGCGGGGACATCACCGCCTACGGCCGCGAGGCGCTCATCGCGGTGGCATGGCTGGTCGTGGTGTTCATCGCCGCGTCGCGCGCCTACCGCTTGGGGCGAGTAGCGAAGGATCACTCGGCGCAGCAGGAGAGCTTCGAGACGTCCTTGAAGAAGGACAGTGCGGCGATCTTCAGTGCCTCGGCCATCGTCGGGTAGACGTGGACCATGTCGATGAGGTCGTGGACGGTCCCGTCGAAACGCATCGCCATCGCGGCCTCGTGGATCACCTCGCCGGCGTCCCGGCCGACCATCGACACGCCGAGGATCTTCCCCTGTCGCGATCCACGACCATCTTGATGACGCCGCGCTCGTCGCGCACCGCGCCCGCCCGCGGGACGATGTGTATCGGGACCGCGTTGCAGGCGCAGCGGAAGCCCGCGCCGTTCGCCTCCTCGTCGGTGAGGCCGACGGTGGCGACCTGCGGATCGGTGAAGATCGTTCGCGGCAGGACGCGGTGATCGACCGCGCGGAGCTCGCCGCCCAGCGCGTTGCCGGCCGCGATGTTGCCGTCGTGCGCACCGGCGGGGGTCGCCATTACGTCGAGGCGCGGCGCGACGGGCGGAGCGTCGTCTACGAGATCATCGATGACGACGTACGGCGGATCATGCGGCTCGGCGAGCGGTACCTCGACGAGAACGACGAACGCATCCGCTCCTGCCGCGTCATCGCTCGCGAGACCGCGCGCCGCGTGCGGTAGGCGCCGCACATCCCTTTCACGCGATCTCGTCGCGGCTCCATCGAGTGCCGGCAGCGCCGGCGACCTATCGCGCGACGACGAGCACGTCGGCATGCCACGCACGATCGAAGGCACGAAGGCGAGCGAGGTCCACGCGGACTTTCCCGGCCGAGAAGCTCCTCGACGTGATGGAGCGGCGCGCTTCGGAACGGCGCCCGTGACGAGGTCCGACGGCGTGCGCGTCGGCCTCCAGCGCCGCGACGAGTTGAAGCGTGCGCTCTCGGACGCGCGGGCGGGCGCGCCGGGCCGAAGTGCGATAGCGCACACGCCCGGACGCGATCGCGCCGTGGCGGGGTTCTCAAAGGAAGGGGATCGATGCGGATCGGACGGCGTCCGTTCCTGCTCGCGTCCGGCGCGGCGCTCGCAGCGGCATGCGCGCCGCGCGTCGACCTACCTCCGCCCGCCGCGGCACCCTCCGCCTCGTCCGACGAGCTCGACGCGATCTCCCAGCTCATCCAGTCCGGCGGGCCGCCGCCCGACGGCATCCCGCCGGTCGAGAAGCCGGTCTACGTGCCGGCCGCCGAGGCGGCGAAGCGGTGGAAGGACGACGACCTCGTCGACGCCTTCGTCATCGACGGGCAGCCGCGCGCGTACGTGCGCTTCATCACGGTATGGCATGAGATCGTGAACGAGACCTCGGCCGGGAAGCCGATCGCGATCACGTATTGCCCGCTCACGGGCTCGACGCTGGTGTTCTCCGGCGAGCTCGCTGACGGCCGCGCGACCACGTTCGGCACGAGCGGTCTGCTCTACAACAGCAACCTCGTCCTGTACGACCGCGCGACCAAGAGCCTGTGGCCGCAGCTCCTCGGGACGGCGGTGCGCGGCGAGCTCAAGGGACAGCGCCTGGTGGAGATCGGCGGCGCGGTGACCACGACGCTCGGCCGATGGCGCGCGAGGTACCCCTACGGGCTCGTCCTCTCGACCGACACGGGTCACGCCCGCGCGTACGGCACGTGGCCGTACGGCGACTACGACACGACCGAGGGACTGATGTTCCCGGTCCGGTACAGCGACCCGCGGTCCCCGCAGAAGAGGATCGTCGTGGGCGTGCGCAACGGCGACGCCGCCCTCGCGATCCCCAAGGACGAGTTCCGCGAGGCCGGACGCGAACGCGAGATCGACGTGGGCGGTCGGCCGCTCGTCGCGCGCTACGACCGCGACCTCGATGCCGTCCGCGTCCTCGACCGCGCCACCGCCGAGCCGGTGAGCGCGTACGACGTCATGTGGTTCGCGTGGTACGCATTCCACCCGAAGACGGAGGTGCTCCGCTGAGGGCGCTGCGGTGGACGTTCGCGACGCGGCGAGCCTGGGTCGTCGCGGCGGCGCTCCTCCTCGCCTACGGCGCCCTCTACCTCCTGGTCGCGCGCGCGCTCATCGTCGATCCGGCGGCGCACTTCTCGCGCGCAGGCGCGCTCCCGCTCCTCGTCCCGCAGACGCCGACGGCACGGTCCCTCGTTAGCTGGCTCGATCCGCTCTTCGTGCTCTACATCACGGACGGCGTCGTCCTCGCGCCGAGCGTCCCGGCGCTCCTCACCGTCGGCCTCGTCGGCGCACTCGTCGGGGTGAACGGCGCGATGGCCGTCGAGACGATCCTCCGACGCCCACCGGCGTGCGCGGGTGGCGGGCCGTGGTGGGTCGCCGCGGCGCTGCCGAGCTTCCTCGCGAGCTTCTCCTGCTGCGCGCCGACGCTCCTGCTCCTCGTCGGTGTCGGCGCGGCAGGCGCGGTCGTCTCGATCGTCCCGTTCGTCGCGCCGCTCGCCGGGCTGCTCCTGCTCGCGAGCGTGGTCTGGAGCGCGCGCCGCCTCGAACGGACGACGCTGCTCGCGGTGCGCTAGACGTACGTATCGCACCTGTAGCACCAGGTCCAGCCGCGATCGGAGAGCGGGTACGGTCGGATCACCGGATGCCCCGTCTCGCGCCAGTGGTCGCGGTCGTGCCCGTACTGCGACTCGCAGCAGGAGACGTAGCCGCACGTCGAGCAGACGCGGAGGCTGTGCGTGCTCGCGCACTCCGGGCACGAGCCGCCCTGCGGCGCCGCACCGGCGGCGGGCACGTGCGCGCAGGCTCGTCCGCGTGCTGCCATCGCTCAGCACAACACCGCCGCTCGACCGGGTCTTCCTGTGCGTCGCGTCACACCGGGACGGCGATCGTCCTGCCGCGGCTTTCCCAGCGGAATGGGGGCCCACACGGCAACGTTGTTCCCTCTGACCCGACGGTCGCTGTGACGCGTGCACGCGCGCGGAGAGGAGCGGATCGTGATCGAGAACGGACACCGGACGGACGAGGCCGAGGAGGCAGCTCCGCGATCGACGCTCGTCGCGGGCGCGGCATTCCCCGACGTCGAGCTCACGGGCCACGATCGCAAGCGCCACCGCCTGAGCGACGTCCAGGGGAGCGATCCAATGATCCTCGTCCTGTCGCGCGGGCACTACTGCCCGAAGGACGCGCGGCAGCACAAGCTGCTCGCGGAGTTCTACCCGCAGATCGCCGTGGCGTACACGAAGATCGTGACGATCTCCACCGACGGCGTCCTCGAGGCGAACGAAATGCGCGACGCCGCCGGCGCGCCGTGGCTGTTCCTCACGGATCCGCAGCGCATACTGCAGAAGCAGCTCGGGATCCAGGAGTACACCGATCCGCACCACGATCCGATGATCCCGCACACGCTCGTGCTCGAGCCGGGGCTGCGGATCTTCAAGGTCTACAACGGATACTGGTTCTGGGGCCGGCCGTCGCCGCCGGAGCTGTGGCAGGATCTGCGCGAGGTCAGCCGGCGGATCCGTCCGGACTGGGACCTCACCGAACCCGACGTGCGTGCGAACTGGGAGGGGGACCGCGGGATGCACTGGCCGTACGCGCGGCCGTGAGCGCGGGCGTGCAGCGCCCGAGCGACTTCGCGCTGCCGGACCACACGGGCGGGACGTTCCGCCTCTCCGATGCGCTCCGCGAGCGGAGCGTCATCGTCCTCTTCTATCGCGGCGATTGGTGACCGTACTGCAATGGGCAGCTGGTCAGCTTCGCCCGGGAGTACGGGGAGATCGAGCGCCGGAGCGCGATGCTCGTCGGCATCTCCGTCGACACCGTCGCCGAGAACGCGGCCATGGTCGACAAGCTGAAGCTGCCGTTCGCGCTGCTGTCGGATCCCGATGCGGCCGTCATCTCCGGATGGGACGTGTACCAGCCGGCGGGGACGCTCCACGGCCCCATCGCGAAGCCCGCGATCTTCGTCATCGGACGTGATCTGCGCATCCCCTACGAGTACGTCGGCCGCGACTTCGCCGACCGTCCTCCGAACGAACGGATCTACGAGGCGCTCGACCGCGCGCGCGACGCCGCGCCGGCCGCGCTCGGGCGGAGCGTGACCGCTCCCGGACCCCGGCCGCTCGGCTCGCGCAACCCCGCCGACAAGCCGATGCCGCTCGAGCAGCTCGCGCCGTATTTCCGCGGCGCGCGCTTCGCCGCCCAGGCCATCGCGGGCCGCACCGAGGACGCGCACGTGAAGGCCGAGGTCGAGCGCTTCGGCGCGATGATCGCGGACTTCGCGAAGGCCGCCGCGGCGACGCGGCGGATGTAGGGCTCCTCCGGCTGCGCCGGACGCGCGCGCGACAGGACGCGCAGGGCCGCGAGCGCGACGAGGTCGGCGAGGAGCGCGACGGGGTCGGCGCACGCTGTGAAGGGTCATGTGAACGCCGAGCGGGAGCCCCGCTGGGCGTTCAGCCCGCCGCGATCGTCGCCGCCTCTTCCTCGCGCTCGAACGTCCGCTCGTAGAGGCGCTGATAGAGGCCGCCGCGCGCGAGGAGCTCGGCGTGTGTGCCGCTCTCGACGAGGCGGCCATCCGCGAGGACGAGGATGCGGTCGGCGCGCTCCACCGTGCTGAGCCGGTGCGCGATGACGATCGTCGTGCGCCCGCGCATGAGACGCTGCAGCGCGATCTGGACGAGGTGCTCCGACTCGTTGTCGAGCGACGACGTCGCCTCGTCGAGGAGGAGGATCCGCGCGTCGCGCAGCAGCGCCCGCGCGATCGCGATGCGCTGGCGCTGTCCCACCGACAGCTTCACGCCGCGCTCCCCGACGATCGTGTCGTACCCCTCGGGGAGGCGACGGATGAACTCGGCCGCGTTCGCCGCCTCCGCCGCGGCGCGGATGGACTCGTCGTCGGCGTCGAGTCGTCCGTAGCGGATGTTCTCGCGGACCGTCGCGGCGAACAGGATCGGCTCCTGCGGCACGACCGCGATCTGCTCGCGGACGGAAGCGACGTTGTAGGAGCGGACGTCCTCGCCGTCGACCCGCACGCTCCCGCTCGTGGGGTCGTAGAAGCGGCCGATGAGGTTCACGAGCGTCGTCTTCCCCGCACCGGACGGCCCGACGAGCGCGACGACGGAGCCGGCATCGATCGTCGCGCTGAGGCCGTCGATGACGAGCGGGCCGCGGCCGTAGCGGAACGACACGGCATCGAGTGCGACCTCGCCGTCGAGCCGCGGAGCGGGACGAGCTTCCGGCAGGTCGCGGATCTCGGGCTCGCGGTCGAGGATGTCGAAGACGCGGTCCGCCGATCCGAACGCCTGCTGCACGCGCGACCACTCGTTCGCGAGGCCGCCCACGGGCGCCGCGATCATCCCCATGTAGAGGATGAACTCGAAGAGCTGGCCGATGGTGAGCTCGCCGTCGATCACGAGATGGCCGCCGTACCAGAGCACGACGACGATGCCACTGAAGATGAGGAAGAAGAGGACAGGTCCGATCGTCGACTGCCAGCGCGTGAGCCGGATCGCGAGGCCGAACTGCTTCTCGATCCCCGCGGCGAAGCGCCCGGCCTCGTGCGGCTCGCGCGTGAAGGCCTGCACGGTGCGGATCTCGGCGAGCGACTCCTGCAGCATGCCGACGGCCTCGCCCTGCGCGTCCATCATCGCGTGGGCGAGGGCGCGGATCCTCCGGCCGTACGACACGCCGATCACGGCGACGAGCGGCGCCACGACGAACGTGAGCGCCGCGAGCTTCCAGTTCACCGAGAACACGATCGCCGCTCCGCCGACGAGCGTGAGCACCTGCGAGAGGACCGAGAGGATCGACTGCGTCACGGCGAAGTGCAGCTGCGTCACGTCGTTCGTGACGTGCGCGAGGAGCTCGCCGGTCTTGCGATCGTTGAAGAAGGACAGTGAGAGGCCGAGGAGGTGGCGCGCGAGCCGGATCCGCAGGTCGGCGATGATCCGTTCGCCGGTCCAGCTCACGAGGTAGCCGCGCAGGCTCTCGATGCCTCCGCGCGCGAGCAGGATCCCGACGAGGACGAGCACGATCCGGTCGAGCGCGGCACCGTCCTTCGACGCGACCGCGCCGTCGACCATGCGCTGCACGAGCTGCGGCCACGCCAGGTACAGCGCGGTGGACGCGACGAGCAGGCCCGCCGCCAGGACGAGGCGCGCGGCGTAGGGTCGCGCGAAGCCGAGGAGGCGCCGGTAGACGCGCCAGGAGGGACGCGCGGCCGGACCGCGCGACGAGCGCCCGCCCGCGCGGAAGGCGATCACGCCTTCATTCTGTGACGTGCGCCGCTACGGTCGGACGGTCCTCGCGCGGAGCGGATCCATCGCCTTCGGCCAGTCGACGAGCCGATCGATCGGGACGCCGCCGGTCGCGACCCATTCGTGCGCGGCGTCGTCGACCTGGCCGTCGCAGTATGCCCACCGTCCCATGTGAACGCAGAGCCCGCCTCGGCCCGCGCGCGAGGGCGCGGCCCGATGCGCGGCGCTGCGGCAGACCCAGTGGATCGAGGCCTCGGTCGGTGGACCCGTCCTCTCCGCGTCTTCCCACAGCGAGCGCTGGACGCCCATCTCGCTACTCCCCATCGCGCGTCGATGCCGCCGCCCGAGCAAGCCCCCTACATGACGCATGCCTACCGAGCGAGCTCTGCTTATCGCGGCGCTCGGCCGCCGCGAGAGCGCACGTCCTACTCCTTGAGCGCGGTTCATTGCAAGAGGGGCCGGCGCCGTTCCCGAGCCGGGGTCCTAGCCCGCCGACGCCCCCGTCGGGACGGTGAGCGGCCGCACCGGGACACGCTGGGTCGCGCGTGCGACGAGGACCGAGCAATGGGCGCTCGTCAGGACGCGATCGGCCGTGCTGCCCGGCAGCGGACCGCGGCTGCTGCGCGAGCCGAGCACGATGAGGTCCGAGCCGATCGCCCCGGCGCGCGTGAGGATCCGATCCGCGACGACGCCGTGATCCACCTCGGTGCGGATCCGGACGGTCGCGGGCAGCCGGAACGCGACGAGGTTCAGCAGCTCCTGCGCGCGAGAGACGTCCGCGCCCGTGTGCGAGATCACATGGAGCAGGGCGACCTCGATGTCGGGATCGAGTGGGACGACGGCGAGCGCCTCGACGGCCGCCCGGGAGTCGGGCGAGCCATCGACCGCGACGAGGACGCGCCGAGGCGCCTCGTGCCGCTCCCGTACGACGAGGACAGGGAACGGCGAGCTGCGCGTGAGCTCGCGCGCGACGCTGCCGAGCAGCGTGCCGGCGATCCAGCCGAGCCCGCGCGAGCCGACGACGATGAGATCGGCGTCGATCGCCGCCGCCGTGCGGACGATGCCGTCGGCGACCGGACCCTCGGCGACGTGGGTCTCGGCGCGGATGCCGCAACGCCCGAGGCGCGCCGCGGCGGCCTGGACGATCTCGGCCGCGGCATCGTCGGCGACCGACAGCGTCTCGAAGCCGCTCGCGAGCGCGAACGGCGAGATCTGCGCCACTGAGACGAGGTCGACGCGGTCGACCGGACGGAGGTGGACGGAGCAGAGCAGGTCGAGGGCGACCTCAGCGCTCGGGGAACCGTCGGTCGCGAGGAGGATCCGCCGCTCCGCGCGCTGTGCCATGGCGGAAGGGTGGGCGTTGCGGCCGACGCGGGGTAGGGCAGGACGGCCCCCAGCGCGCGGGCCGGAAGCACGAACGCCCCTCTCGCCTGCCGGAACGCCGGACCCTGGTCGGGCGGTCGCGACCGCCGGCTGCCGCTCGTGAAGTGACCACTCGCGATCCCGCGCTACGTCGTGCGGTCCTTTCTCGGAGGGACCGTCGCGGTGATCGTCGCGTGGCTCGCGATCCTCGTCGCCGGACGCTGTCCGCCGTTCAACCTGGGCTAGACCCGTCGCGGCGCGGGCGTGACTTCCGCGGGAACAGCGGAAGACGTCGCTCTCTTCGGTGCAGGTCTCCAGGCGACACCGGGATGCGCACCGGATCCAGCTCGAGCTCGCCGAAGAGCATCCCGCCGCAGCGCGGGCACCGGCCAGCCTGCGGGCCGCGGACGTCGTGGCCGCAGAACACGCAGTGCAGGCGGTACATGGTCGAAGGCAGCGCCACCATCGCCAGCACCGTATGGCCGGCGCGCCCCACCGGAAGCGGACTTCCGTCCCCCGTGCGCCGGCCGATCGGCTCCCTCCACCCAGGGGCCGTTCGCCGCGATGCCCGGACGAACGCCTCAGCTCTCGGGGACGAGGACGAGGGAGCCGGTGACGTCGCCGCGGCGCAGGCGCGAGAGCGCGTCCTCGGCGCGGCCGAGCGGCACCGCCTCGGCGCGCACCGTGAGCGGATGCCGCGTCGCGTGGTCGAGCAGGTCGACCGCGTCGGCGCGCGTGACGTTGGCGACCGAGCGCACCATCCGCTCCTCCCACAGGAGCGCGTACGGGAACGAGGGGATGTCGCTCATGTGGATGCCCGCGCACACGACCGTGCCGCCCGGCGCGAGCGCGCGGAGCGCCGCCGGCACGAGCGCGCCGACGGGCGCGAACACGATCGCGGCGTCGAGCGCGCGCGGCGGCCGCTCGTCGGACGCCCCGGCCCACTCCGCGCCGAGATCGAGCGCGGCGCGCCGCGCGGCGTCGTCGCCGCGCCGCGTGAACGCGTACACGCGCTGGCCCCTCGTGCGCGCGACCTGTGCGACGAGGTGCGCGGACGAGCCGAACCCGTAGAGGCCGACGTGCTCGGCGTCGCCCGCGAGCCGCAGCGCGCGGTAGCCGATCGCGCCGCCGCAGAGGAGCGGCGCGGCGCGCACGTCGTCGTACGACGCGGGGAGCGCGACGCAGAAGTCGTCGCTTGCGACCGCCATCTCGGCGTATCCGCCGTCGCGGTCATAGCCCGTGAAGCGAGCGTTCGGGCAGAGGTTCTCGCGCCCGCTCGCGCACGCCGCGCACGTTCCGTCGGTCCACGCGAGCCACGTCACGCCGACGCGATCGCCGACGTGCCAGCGCGTCGCGCCGGCGCCGAGTGATGAGACCTCGCCCACGATCTGATGGCCGAGGATCAGCGGCAGCGGCGGGCGGTCGAGCTCGCCGTCGCGGATGTGGAGGTCGGTGCGACACACGCCGCACGCGCGAACGCGGAGCATGACCTCGCGAGGGCCGGGTCGCGGATCCGCGACGTCGCGCGCGACGAGCGGCTCGCCGGATCGCTCGAGCACCATCGCGCGCATCGAACGGAATAGTGCGACCATCTTCGCGATGGCCTCCGTTCGGACCGAGACGCTCGCCGGCGTCGGCGCGCGCTACTACCCCCTCGCGCAGGCCGGTGATGCCGGCCGTGCCCCGATGACCGTGAAGATCCTCCTCGAACAGGCGATCCGCGCCGCCGAGACGGGCGGCGCCACCGAGCGTGAGATCGCCGCGCTCGCGGCATACCCCGCGCCGAAGGACGGCCCGACGTCGATCCCGTTCCGGCCGACGCGGATCCTGCTGCAGGACTACACCGGCGTCCCCGCGGCGGTCGACCTCGCGGCGATGCGGTCCGCGATGCGGCGCGCGGGGAAAGACCCCGCCCGGATCGAGCCGCTCATCCCGGTGGACCTCGTCATCGACCACTCGGTGCAGGCGGACTTCTTCGGCGCGAAGGACGTCGCCGAGCGCAACCTCGAGCGCGACTACGAGCGCAACCGCGAGCGGTACGCGCTCCTGCGCTGGGCCGGCCAGGCGTTCAAGACGTTCCGCGTCGTGCCGCCGGGCGCCGGCATCTGCCACCAGGTGAACCTCGAGCGCCTCTCGCGGGTGGTGCAGATGCGCGACGGCGTCGCGATGCCGGACACCCTGTTCGGCGCCGACTCGCACACGACGATGGTGAACGGGCTCGGCGTCCTCGGGTGGGGGGTCGGCGGTATCGAGGCCGAGGCCGCGATGCTCGGGCAGCCGACGTACCTGCCGTGGCCGGTCGTGGTCGGCGTGAAGCTCGCCGGCTCGTTGCCGCCCGGCACGACCGCGACCGACCTCGTGCTGACGCTCACCGAGACGATGCGCAAGCACGGCGTCGTGAACAAGTTCGTCGAGTTCGCGGGCGACGGGCTCTCCTCGCTCACGGTCCAGGACCGCGCGACCGTCTCGAACATGTGCCCGGAGTACGGCGCGACCGCGGCGTACTTCCCGATCGACGCGCAGACGCTCCGGTACCTCCGCGGGACCGCGCGCGGCGACCTCGTCGAACTGGTCGAGCGGTACGCCAAGACGCAGGGCCTGTTCCGCGTCGACGGCATGCCGACGCCCGTCTTCGACGAGCTCCTGGAGGTCGACCTTTCGGCCGTCCGCCCGAGCGTCGCCGGGCCGAAGCGTCCGCAGGACCGGCACGAGCTGGCGGCGGTGTGGGACTCGTTCGTCGGGCCGAAACCGACGAAGGGCATCACGCTCCCCGGTCACACCGAGGGCCCCAAGCCGGTGAACGACGCCTTCCAGACGCAGGTCGCGGCGGCGACGACGGCGACGGCCGAGGTCGCGAAGCGCGCGCCGACGCTCGGCGGCGTCACGGACGGCTCCGTCGTGATCGCCGCCATCACGTCCTGCACCAACACCTCCAATCCGTCCGTCATGGTCGCCGCGGGTCTGCTTGCGAAGAAGGCCGTGGAATGCGGCCTCTCAGTCAGGCCCTACGTGAAGACGACGCTTTCTCCGGGTTCGCGTGTGGTCATGCGCTATCTCGATGCAGCGGGTCTCAGGCCGTACCTCGAGAAGCTGGGTTTCTACTTCGTCGGCGTGGGGTGCTTCACGTGCATCGGCAACAGCGGTCCGCTCGCGACGCCGGAGATCGAGCAGGAGATCAAGGACCACGACCTCAACGTCGCCTCGATCCTCTCCGGGAACCGCAACTTCGAGGGCCGCATCCACCCGCTCGTGCGATCGAGCTACCTCGCGTCGCCGCCGCTCGTCGTCGCGTTCGCGCTCGCCGGCACGGTCCAGATCGACATGTCCGATGCGCCGATCGGCACGGGCAAGGACGGGACGGCCGTCTTCCTCAAGGACATCTGGCCGACGCAGGACGAGGTGAACGCGGTCATGGAGCGCGCGATCACCGAGGACATGTACCGCGAGGAGTACGGGAAGATCTTCGAGGGCGACCGCTTCTGGAAGACGATGCCCTCGCCGACGGGGCCGATGTTCGAATGGGACGATCGCTCGACGTACGTGCAGGAGCCGCCGTTCTTCCAGGACATGGGCGACGCGCGCGACCTCGCGGACGTCGTGAACGCGCGCGTGCTCGTCATGCTCGGCGACTCCGTCACGACCGACCACATCTCGCCCGCCGGGTCGATCCCGGCGGCGAGCCCCGCCGGGCAGTACCTCGTCTCGCTCGGCGTCCGGCCCGTCGACTTCAACCAGTACGGCACTCGGCGCGGGGACCACGAGGTCCTCGTGCGCGGGACGTTCGCGAACATCCGCCTGCGCAACCAGCTCGTTCAGAGCGACCAGCTCGTGCAGCGCGAGGGCTGGTGGACGCGGCACCTTCCGTCGGGCGAGGAGATGTCCATCTACGACGCGTCGATGCGCTATCAGAAGGAGGGGACGCCGCTCGTCGTGCTCGCGGGCAAGGAGTACGGCTCCGGCAGCTCGCGCGACTGGGCGGCGAAGGGGCCGCTCCTGCTGGGGGTGAGGGCGGTCATCGCGGAGACGTTCGAGCGCATCCATCGCTCGAACCTCGTCGGGATGGGGATCTTGCCGCTCCAGCTCTCTCCCGGCCAGACCGCCGCGTCGCTCGGCCTCACCGGCGAGGAGACGTTCACCATCCGCGGCCTCGGCCGGCTCGCGCCGCGCGCGACGGTGGACGTCGAGGCGCGGCGCGCGAGCGGCGAGGTCATGCGCTTCACGTGCGGCGCGCGGATCGACGACCCCGTCGACCTCGACTACATGCGCCACGGCGGCGTGCTCCCGATGGTCCTGCGCCAGCTCATGGCGCGGGCGTGACCGCTAGCG
Organism: uncultured Chloroflexota bacterium; assembly: GCA_964609145.1. Classification (GTDB taxonomy): domain Bacteria; phylum Chloroflexota; class Limnocylindria; order P2-11E; family P2-11E; genus JACPOT01. The sequence continues at coordinate 17,287 of CAZSRI010000008.1, read as the reverse complement.
CGATGACAGCGGCCGCGGTGGCGTAGGCGGCGCGACGCGCACGCGCGCGTCGACGATGACGGCGCCGGACGGCGACACGATCACGGGGTTCGCGTCGAGCTCCGCGATCTGCGGGTGCATCGCCGCCATCGCGCCGATCCGGAGCACGATCCGCTCGAGCGCGGCGACGTCCGTCTTCGGCGCGCCGCGGTAGCCGTCGAGGAGCGGGAACGTCCGCAGGGAGCGGATCATCTCCCTCGCGTCGCGGTCGGTGAGCGGCGCGAGCCGCACCTCGACGTCCTTGAGGAGCTCGACCGCCGTGCCGCCGGCGCCGCACGCGACGATCGGACCGAAGAGCGGATCGCTCACGACGCCGACGAGCATCTCCACGCCGGCCGCGACCATGTGCTGCACGATGAGCCCGTCGAGGGAGCCGAGGCGCGCGCGCATCTCGCGCCCGGCCTCCGCGACCTCCGCGGGATCGAGGTCGAGACGGACCCCGCCCGCCTCCGTCTTGTGGACGATCGCGGGTGCCCAGGCCTTGAGCGCCACACGCCCGCCGATCTCGGCCGCGGCGCGCGCCGCCTCCTCGGGCGTCGCGACGACCTCGGTCCGGACGAGCGGCAGGTCCCAGCACGCGAAGAGCGCGCGGACCTCCGCGGGCGCCAGCCACGAGGACCCGCGCTCGAGCGCGCTCGCGAGGATCCGGTCCGCTTCCAGGTGCACGGCCGGCGGCGTGGGCATCGTCCCTTCCGGCCGCGCGCGGTAGCGCGCGTACTGGACGACGTGCGCGAGCGCGCGCGCCGCGTCCTCGGGATACGCGTACGACGGGATGCGCACGCCGTCGGCGCGCAGCTCGGGCGGCACGCCGGCCGCCGAGAGGAACACGCTCAGCACAGGGATCCGTCGCGGGAGCGCGCGCACGGCGTCGCGCATCGCCGCCGCGACCTCCGCCGCCTGCGTCACGAGCGGCGGCGTGAAGAGGACGATGAGCGCGTCGACGCTCGCGTCGGCGGCGATCGCCTCGATCGCGCGGCCGTACGCCGCGGCCGACGCGGAGGCGATCATGTCGACCGGGTTCGCGACGGCCGCCTCCGCCGGCAGGAACGCGCGCAGGCGTGCCTGCGTCGTCGGCGCGAGGGGCGGCACCTCGAGCCCGCGCGCCTCGCACGCGTCGGCGCACAGGATCGCGGGTCCGCCCGCGTTCGTGAGGATCCCCACGCGGCCGCCCCCCGGCAGCGGCTGGTCCGCGAGGAGCGCGGCGACGTCGAAGAGCTCGGCGAGCGTGTCGGTGCGGATGACGCCGGCATGGCGGAAGAGCGCGTCGACGGCGACGTCGCTCGTCGCGACGAGCGCGCCGGTGTGCGACGAGGTCGCGCGCGAGCCCGCCGCGGAGCGCCCGCTCTTCACCGCGACGATCGGCTTCGTGCGCGTGATGCGTCGCGTGATGCTCGCGAACTTGCGCGGGTTCCCGAACGACTCGAGGTAGAGGAGGATCACGTCGGTCCGCGGGTCCGCCTCCCAGTAGCGCAGGGCGTCGTTGCCGGAGATGTCGGCCTTGTTCCCGACGGAGAGGAACGACGACAGGCCGAGGTCGCGCTCGCACGCGTGATCGATCACGGCGAGGCCGAGCGCGCCGCTCTGTGACATGAACCCGATGCGCCCCTGGGGCGGGAAGCGCGGCGCGAACGTCGCGTTGAGCCGCACGGCCGGATCGGTGTTGACGATCCCCATGCAGTTCGGGCCGATGAGCCGCATCCCGGCGGACCGGCACACCTCGACGAGCTCGCGCTGCCGCGCCGCGCCGTCCGGTCCGACCTCGGCGAAGCCCGCCGAGATGACGACGAGCGCGCGCACGCCCTTCGCGGCGCACTCGCGCGCGACCTGGACGACGGCGACGGCGGGCACGACGACGATCGCGAGGTCGACCGGGCCGGGGACGTCGGCGATGCTCGGATAGGACGGGATCGACCCGACCGACCGCGCGCGTGGATTCACGGGATACACGGGACCGGTGAACCCCGTCGACACGAGGTCGTGGAGGATCTCGGCCCCGATCGTGCCGCGCTCGCGCGAGGCGCCGACGACGGCGACGGCGTTCGGCGACAGGAACGTGCGCAACGCCGTCGCCGCCGCGGCCGCCTCGCGGCGGTCGAAGCGCTCCTCGGCATCGGCCGAGAGCGACGTCGGGAACTCGAACACGCTGTATCCCGGCGCACGCCGCACGCGCATCGGGATCCCGCTCTCGCGCAGGACCTCGATCATCTTCTGGTTCTCGACGAGCACGTAGGCCTGGAACGGGCCGACCCCCCGGCGCTCCGCGACCTCAGCGAGCTGACCCAGCAGGAGCGTGCCGATGCCTTTGCCCTGGTACTCGTCGGCGACGGCGAAGGCGACCTCGCCCGGCTCGCCCGGGGTGCCCCAGAAGCACGCGTGCGCGACCAGGCGGCCCTCGAGGCCGGCGAGCACGACGAGGCCGAAGCCGTTCCCGCCGGCGACGCCCGCGGCGCGCTTCGCTTCGCTGTCGAGGTCGACCGCGGGCGAGAAGAAGCGCAGCTCGCGCGACGCGGTCGAGAGCGAGCGGAGCATCTCGCGGATCGCCGTCTCGTCGTCGGCTCGCACGGGGCGCACGCGCACGGTCGAGCCGTCGCGAAGGACCACCGCGTACGTGTCGGCCGGACCGCTCATGACCGTCATGATGCGCAGGGTCAGGGCCGCTCCGAGTCGCTCAAAGGGTCGAAGGACCCCTTCGGATGCGGCGCGAGGCCGATACGGTGAGCGCGTGGGCGAGCTCGAGGGAAAGGTCGCGATCGTGACGGGCGGCGCGCGCGGGATCGGCGCGGCGACGGCCGAAGCGCTCTGCCGCGAGGGAGCCTCCGTCGTCGTGACCGACGTCCTCGACGACGCCGGCCGCGCGTTCGCCGAGAAGCTCGCGGCGGCGGGACGCCGCGCGCGGTACGCACACCTCGACGTCTCCGATCCCGCGGGGTGGGAGCGCCTCGTCGCCGAGACGGTGCGCGATCTCGGCCGGCTCGACATCCTGGTGAACAACGCGGGGATCGCCAGCATGGCGGACGTCGAGGAGGAGACGCCCGAGGGCTGGGCGCGGACGATCGCGATCGATCAGTCCGGGGTGTGGCTGGGCATGCGCGCCGCGGCGCCGCACCTGCGCGGCGCGGGCGGCGGCGCGATCGTGAACGTGTCGTCGATCTTCGGCACGGTCGGCGGGTTCGGCGGATCCGCCGCGTATCACGCCGCCAAGGGCGCGATCCGCACGCTCACGAAGAACGCGGCGATCCGCTATGCGAAGGACGGCATCCGCGTGAACTCGATACATCCGGGGTTCATCGAGACGCCGATGATCGCTCCGGTGAAGGGCACGCCCTCCGAGCAGGCGATCCTCGCCGCGACGCCGCTCGGACGGATCGGACGACCCGAGGAGATCGGCGACGTCATCGCGTTCCTCTGCGGGCCGCGCGCGTCGTACATGACCGGTTCCGAGGTGTACGTCGACGGGGGGTGGACCGCAGCCTGACGGAGGGGCGGATACCGGCCCGGTGCCGGACCGCCAGGCCGGGGGGATCGGCGCGACCTGCGACTATGACCGCCGTGAAGCAGGCGTCGCCCGTTCGTGCCTTCCCGCGACGCATCCAGCTCGCCGCGTTCGGCCTCCCGCCGGTCCTCCTCTCGGCGCTGTTCCTCTTCGACTATCTCGTCCTCGAGCCATCGCTCCCGAGCGGGATCGGGCACCTCGTGTTCTTCGGGATGGGCGTCGTGGGCGTCCTCGCCTTCTCGTTCGCGATCTTCGACCAGCTGTCGCGGCTGCAGGTGCGCGAACGGCAACAGGCCGAGGTGCTCGACCGGCGCGGGCGCCAGCTCCAGGCGCTGAACCAGGCGGGCCTCTCGCTCGCCGCCGAGCTCGACAGCGCGGCGGTGCTCCAGAAGATCGTCGAGCTCGCGCGCGACGTCGCCGGCGCGCGCTACGCCGCGCTCGGCATCTTCAACGAGAACGGCGAGGTCGTGCAGTTCCTCACGGCGGGCATCACGCCCGAGGAGCGCGCGAGGATCGGTCCGGTCCCGCGCGGGCGTGGGCTCCTCGGCCTGCTGCAGGACGAGCAGCGCACCATCCGGCTCCGCTCGATCGGGGACCATCCGGCGTCGGTCGGGTTCCCGCCGAACCATCCGCGGATGACCAACTTTCTCGGCGTCCCGATCATGTGGCGCGGCCGCTCCGTCGGGAACCTCTACATGACGGAGAAGATCGGCGCCGACGAGTTCGCCGCCGAGGACGAGGAGGCGATCGTCACGCTCGCCGCGCAGGCCGCGATCGCGATCGAGAACGCGCGCCTCTACGAGCAGGTCGGACGCATCTCCGTGCTCGAGGAGCGCCAGCGCATCGGCATGGACCTGCACGACGGCGCGATGCAGTCGCTCTACGGCGTCGGGCTCCTCCTCGAGGACGCGAGCGAGAGGCTCCCCATGGACGCGAGCGAGTCGCGCGGCACGATCGATCGCGCCGTGGACCTGCTGAACGGAACGATCGCGGAGATGCGCCGCTACGTGATGGGGCTGCGCCCGATCCGCGGCGCGGAGCGGCCGCTGTCCGAGTCGCTCCCGACGCTCGCTTCGCAGCTCGGGGACCAGGCGCGCCTCGCCGTGACGGTCGACGTCGATCCCGAGGCGGAGCGCGACCTCGACCCCGAGCAGCGCGAGGCCACCTTCTACGTCGCCGCGGACGCGCTCACGAACGTCGCGCGGCACGCCCGCGCGACGATCGCGCGCGTGACGCTCGCGCGCGACGGCGACGCGGCGACGCTCGAGGTCACCGACGACGGGGTCGGGTTCGAGGCGGAGACGCCGCGCGTCGGGCTCGGGCTGCGGAACATGCGCGAGCGCGCGTTCGTCGCTGGCGGCAGACTGCACGTGCGATCCGCTCCCGGCCGGGGCACGACCGTCCGGTTGGAGCTCCCGCTCGAGCGGAGCGCGGAGGGAGTGGGCTCATGACGGAGACACAGCCGATCCGCGTGCTGATCGTCGACGACCACGAGGTCGTCCGGGAGGGCCTGCGGACGCTCATCGGCAAGCAGAAGACGATGAGCGTGGTCGGCGAGGCGGCGACGGCGAAGGAGGCGATCGAGACGGCGGCGCGCGCGCGCCCCGACGTCGTGATCATGGACGTTCGCCTGCCGGACGCGAGCGGGATCGAGGCGTGCCGGTCGATCCGCGACGCGCGCCCCGCGACCGGCGTGATCATGCTCACGTCCTACGCCGACGACGAAGCGCTGTTCGCGTCGATCGTCGCCGGGGCCTCGGGCTACCTCCTGAAGGACGCGAAGGGCCAGACCGTGCTCGAGGCCGTGGCGGCGGTGGCCCAGGGCCGCTCGCTCCTCGACCCGAGCGTCACCGGGAAGGTCCTCGAGCGCGTCCGCAAGGGCCCCGAGGAGGACCCCGGGCTGGCGTCGCTCACCGAGCAGGAGCGGAAGGTGCTCGCCCACGTCGCGGAGGGCAAGACGAACAGGGAGATCGGCGAGATCATGTTCCTCTCCGAGAAGACGGTGAAGAACTACGTCAGCCGCCTCCTCGACAAGCTCGGCCTGGCGCGGCGCGCCGAGGCCGCCGCCTACATGGCCAAGCGCCGCCCCAAGTACTGACAGCGGCCTGACGAGGAGGCCGGATGGCCGCGCTCGCGGCCTTTGGTCCCTTCCGATCGGGGCCGTGCGGTACTGTCGGCGACCTTCCCGCGACGGCACGCTCGGCGTCGATGGACACCTACGCCACGGGGCCGTCGACGCCCGTCCAGGACCGCGCGCCTGTCCGCATCCTCATCTGCGACGACCACGAGATCGTCCGGGAGGGCCTGCGCACCCTGCTCGCCGGCCGGCCCGACATGCGCGTCGTGGCCGAGGCCGGGACCGTCGCCGAGGCCGTCGAGGCCGCCACGCGCGAGACGCCGGACGTCGTGATCATGGACGTGCGCCTGCCCGACGGGAGCGGCGTCGAGGCGTGCCGGCAGATCCGCGAGACGCTGCCGGCGACGCGGGTCATCATGCTGACCTCGTACCCGGACGACGAGGCGCTCTACGCCTCCATCGTCGCGGGTGCGTCGGGGTACCTCTTGAAGCAGACGAGGGCGCGGGCGCTCGTGGAGGCCATCGACACGGTGTCGAAGGGCCGCGCACTGCTCGACCCGGACGTCACGGCGCGCGTGCTCGAGCGCGTCCGGCGCGGCCGCCCCGACGACGACCCGGTCCTGGCGGCCCTCACGGACCAGGAACGGCGGGTCCTCGAGCAGCTCGCGACGGGAAAGACGAACCGCGAGATCGGCGAGGCGCTCTACCTCTCCGAGAAGACCGTCAAGAACTACGTGAGCCGGATCCTCGAGAAGCTCGGCCTCCACCGCCGGGCCGAGGCGGCCGCCTTCGCGGCGCGCCGAGGGGTCCAGACCGCCTAGCGTTCCGCGCCGCCCAGGACGGTCTCGGGCTCCAGTCGAACGTCCCCGCTTCCTGAGCCGAACGGCCCTTGGACGCGGGCGGCCACGGCAGACACTGCCTGGACACGATGGGCGCGCAGCACGACGGCGGCCCGGTCGTCCTCGCGATCGAGGACAGCACCATCCTCGCGTCGCTGCGCGAGCCCCTCCTCGGGACCGAGGTCCTGCCGATCGCCGCCCGGACGGCGGAGAAGGCGTTCGAGGCGATCGACTTCCACCGGCCGAGCGTCGCCGTCATCGACGTCGGCATGCAGGAGGGCCGCGGCTGGGAGCTGCTGTACGCGGTCGCCGAGCGCGCGGGGCTGTCGGTCCTCGCCCTCGACCCCCGGGGCGACCCTCTCGCGAGGCGCGGCGCGCTCGCCGCCGGCGCCGACGACGTCGTCGGTCCGCCGATCGACCCGGACGAGGTCACGGCGCGCGTCGTGCGCCTCGCGCGGCGCCAGCGCATCGAGGAGCGGGCCAGCGCGACGTTCCGGTACGGCGATCTCGTCGTCGACGTCGCCGCGCACGAGACCCGCGTCGACGGCGCTCCCATCGCGCTCACGGCGCAGCAGTTCGGCATCCTGCGCGCGCTCTGCGAGGCGCGCGGCGCGACCCTCGAGCGCTCCCAGCTCCTCGCGCGGATCGCGCCCGTGGACGACGAGCCCGCGTCCGACCGCGCGATCGACCTGCATGTCTCGCGACTGCGGCGCCGTCTCGGCCCGAAGGCCGGCGCGCTCATCGAGTCCGTGTACGGCATCGGCTACCGCCTCCGCGCGACGCCCGCGCCGCCGATCCCCGCCGAGGCGGCGGCGGCCGTGATCGACGCCCTCGAGGACCCGATCGTCGTCGTCGACGCGACGCTGCGGATCAGCGCGGCGAACCGCGCCGCGCGGCGCCTCCTCGATCGCGAGGACGTCGTCGGCCGCCCGTGCGCCGAGGTGTTCCGCTGCCGCACGGCCGACGGGCGCTCGATCGACGGGCCGCTCTGCCTCGGGCGCGCCGCGCTGGCCGGGGGCGGCGCGGTGCCGCGCATCGAGGCGGTCGTCGGCGACGGCGTGCAGGCGCACGTCGACCTCTGCCACACCGCCGTCGAGGCGGGCGGCTCGCGCCTCGTCGCCATCGAGATCCGCCGCCAGGGCTGACACCAGACGGACGATCTTCGTCCGTACGTTGCCCGTATGCCGACGCAGGCGGCGATCCGGACCCGCGTCCTGGGACCCACCGACGTCGAGGCGCTCGCCGCGCTCTCCGCACGCATCGGCGGGGTGGAGACCGCGGCGGATTGGAGCGCGCTCCTCGCGCGCGCGACGGCCGTCGCGGTCGGCGCGCTCGTCGCCGGCCGCCTCGCGGGATACGCCGCCGGCGAGGTCCGCGGCGGGTTCGGGATGTCGGGACGCGCGGGATGGGTCGAGGCCTTCGGCATCGACCTCGACCAGCGCGGCGCCGGCGTCGGCCGCGCGCTGCTCGCCGAGCTCCTGCGGCGGTTCGCCGCGGCCGGCGCGACGCGCGCGTACACGCTCGTCCCGCCGCACGACCGAGTGCTCGCGCCGTTCTTCCGCCAGCTCGGCTTCCGCGATGAAGCGCTCTCGTGTTTGGGGTGTGCGCTATGACGATCGACCTCGCCCGCTATCGCGACGCGATCGAGGACCGCGAGTACCCGACCGTGCGCGACTGGCGCGCGCGGACGGGGGGCAAGGTCATCGGGTGCTTCCCGGTGTACGCGCCCGTCGAGGTGCCGTACGCGCTCGGGATGCTCCCGGTCGGCCTCTTCGGCGGCGGCAACCGCGTGGAGATCGCGAACGCCGACTCGCGGTTCCAGTCGTTCATCTGCTCGATCGTGAAGAGCACGCTCGAGCTCGCCTTCGTGGGGAAGCTCGACGTCGTCGACGGCCTCCTCTTCCACTCGATCTGCGACCCCGCCCGCAACCTCGCGAGCGTCATGGAGCGCAACTTCCCGCAGCGTCCCGCCGTGTACGTGCACCTCCCACAGAACATGACGAGCCCGCAGGCCGCGACGTACATGGCGACGGAGCTGCGCCGCGTCGCGGCCGCGCTCGCGCCGATCGCGGGGCGCACGGCCAGCGACGACGACATGGCCCGGGCCATCGGCGCGTACGAGCGCGTGCGGGGCCTGCTGCGCGAGCTCTACGCGCTGCGCTCGGAGGCGCCGGAGCGGATCTCGACCGGCGAGCTCTACATCGCGGCGCGGCTCGCGACGCTCACCGACCCCGTCGATGCGGCCGCGCTCCTCGCGCAGATCCTCGAGGCGGCCCGCGCGCAGACCGCGCGCGCGAAGGACCGCATCCGCGTCGTGCTCGTCGGGTCCTTCTGCGAGCAGCCGCCGCTCGAGCTCATCGAGAGCCTCGAGGCCGCGGGCTGCTACATCGTGAACGACGACCTCCTGCAGGGCTGGCGCTGGGCGCGGACCGCCGTCGCGGTCGAAGGCGACCCGTACCTCTCGCTCGCTCGCGCATACCTCGACGGGAGCGTCCACCTCTCGACGAAGCACGACCTCCGCCGCCCGCGCGCGGCGTCGCTCATCGAGCAGGCGAAGGCGCACCGCGCGGACGCGGTCATCTTCCTCGGCGCGAAGTTCTGCGAGCCGGGTCTCTTCGACTACGCCCTCTACCGCAAGGCGCTGGAGGCGAACGGGATCCCGCACCTGTTCCTCGAGTTCGAGGAGAAGATGTGGCTCTACGACCGCATCCAGGGCGAGGTCGAGACCTTCGTCGAATCGATGCTCTTCTCGGAGGCGACGGCATGACGGTCGCGGAAGGCATCAAGTACCAGGGCAGCGTCCACGAGTACCAGAAGCAGCTCATGACCCGCTACTACGACGAGCTCACCTCGATCGCGAAGGGCGGGCCCGGCCGGACGGCGCAGCTCCTCATCGCCGGCAACCCGGTCGAGATCCTGCGCACGTTCGACCTCATCCCCGTCTATCCCGAGGTGAACGCGCTCCAGCTCGCCGTCCGCAAGACGAGCCTGCCGCTCATCCAGAAGGCCGAGGAGCTCGGCTACGCGACCGACAACTGCGCCTACGTGAAGGCCGACATCGGGCTGTGGGCCGGCGGCGGCGTCGCGCCGTTCGGGATCGTCCCGAAGCCCGACGTCCTCGTCTGCAACTACGTCGGCTGCAACGTGTACCTCAACTGGTTCGAGCACCTCGCCGAGATCGTGGGGTCGCCCGCGATGAACGTCGACATCCCGTTCCTGCGCAGCGCCGACGGCGGCCCCTCCGAGGGCGACGTCGCGTACGTCGTCGCGCAGCTCGAACAGCTCATCGCGCTCCTCGAGAAGATCACGGGGATGCCGTTCGACCAGGACAAGTTCGTCAAGATCGTCGAACGCTCCTCCCGCGTCGGCGAGCTCTGGTCGGCGATCAAGGACCTCGCGAAGCGGCGGCCGGCGCCCTACGACGGCTACTTCGACTCGGTGACGTTCATGGCGCCGCTCTACACGCTGCGCGGCACGCCCGAGTGCGTCGACTTCTTCGAGCGCGTGTACGAGGAGATGTCGGCGAAGGCGGACCGCGGCGAGGGTCCGCTCCCGCAGGAGAAGTTCCGCGTCGTCATCGAGGGCCCGCCGCCGTGGCCGTTCCTGCGCGTCTTCCGCGACATGTTCAGCCGCTGGGGCGCGGTCGCCGTCGCGTCGACGTACTCGACCGTCGGCGGGCTCTGGGAGTTCGGCTTCCGCCACGATCCCGCGCACCCGCTCGAGAGCGTCGCGCGGCACATGATCGAGGCGAACCTCTGCAACCGCTCCATGCTGCAGCGCTACGAGCAGATCGAGCGCTACGCGCGCGAGTGGAGCGCCGACGCCCTCGTCATCCACTCCGTGAAGAGCTGCCGGCTCTTCTCCGCGGGTCAGGGCGACATGCGCGAGCACTTCGTGCACGACCTCGAGCTCCCGACGCTCCTCATCGAGTCCGACCTCGAGGACCCGCGCTACTTCTCGCAGGCGCAGCTGCGCAACCGCATCGACGCGTTCTTCGAGGCGCTCGAGCAGCGCCGACTCACGGCAGGACAGGGGGTGGCCGTATGAGCGAGGCTCGCTACTCCGCGGGCGTCGACGTCGGCTCGACGCAGACGAAGGCCGTCATCCTCGACGAGGAGGGCCGCATCGTCGCGCGCTCGCTCACCGACACGGGCGCGTACCTCGTGCGCGCCGCGGACAGGGCCTTCGAGCAGGCGGTCGCGGCGGCCGGCATCGAGCGCGCGCAGGTCGGCTACGTCATCGGGACCGGCTACGGCCGGTTCAACGTGAGCTTCGGCGACGCGCAGGTGACGGAGATCTCGTGCCACGCGAAGGGCGCGTGGGCGATCTTCCCGAACACGCGAACGGTCATCGATATCGGCGGGCAGGACACGAAGGCGATCGCCGTCTCCGACCGCGGCGAGGTCCTCGACTTCGCGATGAACGACAAGTGCGCCGCCGGGAGCGGCCGCTTCCTCACGAACTCCGCCGAGGCCGTCGGCCTCGACGTCTCGGAGATCGGCGACCGCTCGCTCCAGGCCGAGCGGCCCGTGCGCCTCTCGACGGTGTGCACCGTCTTCGTCGAGTCCGACATCCTGTCGTACCTCGCGCAGGGCAAGAAGGTACCCGACATCCTCGCGGGCGTACACGCCGCGATCGCTGCGCGCACGGTCGCGCTCGTCCGCCGCGTCGGCGCGAACTTGGAGGTGACCATGACCGGCGGCGTCTCGCGGAACGTCGGAATGCGGCGCGCGATCGAGGAGAAGCTCGGCGTTCCCCTGAACGCGAGCGGCGACTCCCACTACACGGGCGCGATCGGCGCGGCGATGTACGCGCTCGAGCGGATGAAGAGCGCGCCCGCGGCGGTGGCGTGATGGGTGCGCTCGTCGCCGGCGTCGACATGGGCGCGCGCAGCGCGAAGGCCGTCGTCATCGACGAGGCGGGCGAGCTCCGGGGCTCCGCGGTAGGCCGGATGCGCCCGGACTTCGAGGGCCTCGCACGCGAGGTCCTCGGCAAGGCGGTCGACGAGGCTCACGCGATGGTGAGCGACGTCGCGTACGTCGCGACGACGGGCCTCGGCCGCTACAACGTGCCCTTCCGCGACATCCAGATCACGGACATCACCGCGGTCGCGCGCGGCGCCGCGCATCTCTTCCCGGGGACGCACACCGTGATCGACATCGGCGCGCAGAGCACGCGCGCCATCAAGCTCCTGCCGGGCGGGCGCGTGAAGGAGTTCCGCTCCAACGACAAGTGCGCCGCGGGCGCCGGGGGGTTCGCCGAGCGCGCCGCGCGCTACCTCGAGATCAAGCTCGAGGACCTCGGCGACCTCTCGCTCCGTTCGACGAGCGCGCAGCAGATCTCGTCGGTGTGCGCCGTGTTCGCCGAGTCCGAGATCATCAACCTCGTGACGGCCGGCCACTCGGTCGAGGACATCGTGCGCGGCATCCACGACTCGCTCGCGCAGCGCGGCTTCCAGCTCCTCAAGCGCGTCCGCCTCGAGCCGGAGGTGACGTTCGTCGGCGGCATGGCGCTGCAGCGCGGGATGCGCGCGGCGCTCGAGGCGGCCATCGGAATGCCCGCGAACGTGCCGGAGCGCAGCGACATGGTCGCGGCCCTCGGCGCCGCGCTCCTCGGCCGGCAGCGCTCGGCCTCCGCGCGTCCCGAAGGGAGGGCGGCGGCATGAGCGTCCTCGCGGCGCGCTCGCCCGCGGACCTCGGCTTCACCGACATCGGCTACCGCAAGGAGGGCTGGGTCGCGACGGTCACGATCCAGCGGCCGGATGCGTACAACGCGTACACCGCCCACACGCTCTCCGAGATCGCCGCGGCCTTCCGCGACGCCTCGCGCGACGACCACATCGCGGTCGTCGTGCTCACCGGCGCCGGCGACGTCGCGTTCTGCACCGGCGGCGACGTGAAGGAGTACGCGAGCGAGTACACGATGCGCCCGCGCGACTACTGGAAGTACATGGGCTTCTTCATCGACGCGATCGACGCCGTCCGCAACTGCGGCAAGCCGACGATCGCGCGCGTGAACGGCATGGCCGTCGGCGGCGGGAACGAGCTCAACGTCGCGTGCGACCTCGCGATCGCCGCGGAGCACGCGCGCTTCCGGCAGGTCGGCGTGCAGGTCGGGAGCGTCGCCGCGGGCGGCGCGACGCAGTGGCTCCCGATCGTCATCGGCGACCGGCGCGCGCGCGAGATGCTCATGCTCTGCGAGTGGGTCGACGCGAAGAAGGCGCTCGAGTGGGGCCTCGTGAACGAGGTCGCGCCGGCGGCGGAGCTCGACGCGGCCGTCGCCCGGATGGCGGCGAAGCTCGTCGACACGTTCCCGGAGTGCATGCGCTACACGAAGGCCCAGGCGAACGTCTGGAAGGACTTCGCCTGGTCGATGACCGCGTCGCACGCGCGCGACTGGCTCTCGCTCCACTTCGCCGCGCTCGAGCCGTTCGAGGGGATGACGGCGTTCGCGAAGAAGCGCAAGGCCGACCGCGTGGGCGTGCGCGAGCGCGCCGCGTCCGGCGGATCGAGCGAGTTCGTGTGGGGACCGCACACGCGCAGGTGCGCGGCGTGCGGGACCGAGGGCCTTCCGGCGGCGTTCCCGTTCTGCGGGCGGTGCGGCGCGCCGCTGGCGGCGACGGGGCGATGATCGGATCGCCCGCGCCGGCGGCGTCGCCGGCCGCGGGCGAGCTCACCGGGCAGGCCGCGATCGTCACCGGCGGCTCGCGCGGGATCGGCCGCGCCATCGTCGCCGAGCTCGCGCGCCGCGGCGCGGACGTCGTGTTCACGTACCGCGCGGACGACGCGGGGGCGCGCGCGGCCATCGCCGACGTCGACGGCGTCGGGCGGCGCGCGGTCGCGCGCCGGATCGACGCGCGCGACCCGCTCGCGGCGAAGGACGTCGCCCACGCGTGCGCCGAGGTCTTCGGCCGCGTCGACGTCCTCGTGAACAACGCCGGCGTCGCGCGCGACGCCGTCGTTTGGAAGATGACCGACGAGGCGTGGGCGGACGTGATCGAGACCGACCTCACCGCGGCGTTCCGTTTCATGCGCGCCGTCATCCCGCTCATGCGCGCCGCGGGTCATGGCCGGATCGTGAGCATCGGCTCGATCAACGGGCTGCGCGGCAAGTTCGGGCAGTCGAACTACGCCGCCGCGAAGGCGGGCCTCATCGGCCTGACGAAGTCCGTCGCGCGCGAGGTCGGCGCGTTCGGGATCACCGCGAACGTCGTCGCGCCGGGCCTCATCGAGACCGAGATGGCGAGCGCGATGCCCGACGAGGTGCGTCAGCGCTCGCTCGCGGAGACCGTCGTCGGCCACCTCGGCGCTCCCGGCGACGTCGCCGCCGCGGTCGCGTACCTCGTCGGCCCGGGCGCGGCGCACGTCACGGGGACCGTGCTCCGCGTCGACGGCGGCCAGCGCATGTAGGGCCTTCGCTCCTATAGCGTCGCGGCGTGACCTTCCGCGGGCTCGGGCCGCGACCGCCACGCGCCGCGCTCCTCGCCGGCGCGATCGCGCTCCTCGGTCTCGCGGGGTGGGGCGGCCTCGTACGGATCGGGTGGGAGTGGCCGGTACCGGGCTCGGCGTCGGTCGCGGACCACGGCGCGATCGTGGTCACGGGCTTCGTCGCGACGCTCGTCGCGACGATCCGCGCGGTCACCTCGCTGCGCCCGCGCTGGCTCGTCGTGCCCGGCCTTTCGCTGGCCGCGGCGGTGCTGCTCGCCGCGGACGCGCCCGCGCCGCCGGCCGCCGCGCTCGCGCTCGCGGGCGCGCTCGGCCTGCTCGCGATGGGCATCCTCGCGCCGCCGCCGGGAGCGCCGACGGCCCTCCTGCCCGTCGTGGCCGCGGCGTGCCTCGCCGTCGGCGACGCGCTCTGGATGCTCACCGACCGTCCCTCGATCCTGTGGTGGGCGTCCTTCGCGCTGTTCGCCATCGCCGGCCAGCGGCTCGACGTGGATCCGCGCCTCCTCGGCCGGGCCGCGACGCGCTGGGCGCTCCGGGTCGCCGCGGCGCTCATGGTCGCCGGCGCGGCCGCGAGCGCCGCCGCGCTCGATGGCGCCATGGCTTCCGCGGGCGCGGGCTTCGTCGTCCTCGCGGGGTGGGGCGTCGCGAGCGACGCGATCCCGAAGGTGCGGGCGGCGCGCGTCGCGTTCGCCCGCTTCGCCGCGAGCGCGATGCTCTCGGCGTACGCGCTCCTCGCGCTCGGAGGCGTCCTCGCCATCGCGTTCGCCGGTCCTCCGGGGAGCGCGCGCTACGACGCCATCGTGCACGCCGTGTTCGCGGGAGCGGTGCTCTCGGCCGTGTTCGGGCATTTCGCGACGTACGTGCCCGGCGTGCTCGGGCTGACGATCCGTCCGAACGGCGCGTCCTACGGCGCGCTCGCGCTCCTGGACGTCGCGGTCGTCGCGCGTGTGCTGGGTGACGTGGCCGGCGCGGCCGACGCCGTCCGCGTCGCGAGTCTCGTCATCGGCGTGGCGGTCGCGCTCTTCCTCGCGACCGCCGCGACCCAGCTGCGGCCTCGCGGCCGACCGCGGAAAGCCGCTTCCACCATGCGCGCGTCATCCGACTCCTGACGAACGGACCGCCGATGTGGGGCCGTCCGGCCCCAGCCCTCCGCCGCGCCCTCGCGGAAGCATCGGGTCCATGCCGGTCGGCGCCGAGCTCGAGGTCGTCCGCCGCGCGGACCTCGGGCCGGTGACGTATCTCCTCGAGATCGCGCATCCGGACGTCGCGCGGGCGGCGCGGCCGGGCCAGTTCGTCATCGTCATGTCGCGCCCGGAGGGCGAGCGGATCCCACTGACCATCGCCGACTTCGACGCCGAGCGCGGCACCGTGACGCTCGTCGTGCAGGCCGTCGGGAAGACGACGAGGCAGATGCAGCGGGACCTGGCCGAGGGGTCGAAGCTCCACGCGCTCGTCGGCCCGCTCGGCGATCCGAGCCGGATCGGGGGCATCTCGAAGGTCGTGTGCGTGGGCGGCGGGCTCGGCGTCGCGCCGGTGTACCCGCAGGCGCGCGCTTTCAAGCAGGCGCGCGCCTACGTCATCGGCGTCGTCGGCTTCCGTACGAAGGACCTCGTGTTCTGGGAGGACCGCTTCCGCGCCGTCTGCGACGAGCTGATCATCTGCAGCGACGACGGCTCGGTCGGGATCAAGGGCCTCGTGACGCTCGGGCTCGAGCAGGCCCTCACCGCACATGCCGACGTCGACGAGGTCGTCGCGATCGGGCCGCCGGTGATGATGCGCGCCTGCGCCGAGGTCACGCGGCCGAAGGCGATCCACACCGTCGTGAGCCTCAACCCGATCATGATCGACGGCAGCGGCATGTGCGGCGGGTGCCGCGTGCAGGTCGGCGGGAAGACGAAGTTCGCGTGCATCGACGGTCCCGAATTCGATGCGCACCAGGTGGACTTCGACGACCTCATCTCGCGCCTGCGGCGATTCCGTACCGAGGAGCAGGCGGCCCTCGAGCGCTGGCAGCACGAGCCCACGCCCACAGCGGCGGCCTCTTAGGCGATGGCGCCGAAGCGCACCATCCGCACCATCCCGAAGGAGCGCACGCCGATGCCCCAGCGGCCCGCCGCCGAGCGCGCGCGGACGTTCGACGAGGTCGCCCGCGGCTACTCGCTCGAGGACGCGCTGCACGAGTCGGAGCGCTGCCTCTTCTGCCCCGACCAGCCGTGCGTGCGCGGCTGTCCGGTGAACATCGACATCCCCGGCTTCATCGAGCGCCTCGGGGAGAAGGACCTGCGCGGCGCGTACGACGTCATCGCGGGATCGAGCCTGCTCCCCGCGGTGTGCGGCCGCGTCTGCCCGCAGGAGACGCAGTGCGAGGGCGTGTGCACGGTCGGCAACACGTACGCGCCCGTCGCGATCGGGCGCCTGGAGCGCTTCATCGGGGACACCGCGATCGCCGAGGGCTGGGCGGCGGCACCTGAGGTCGGACCGACCGGGTACCGCGTCGCGGTCGTCGGCTCGGGCCCGGCCGGTATGGCATGCGCGGCGGACCTCGCGAGGGCGGGCTGCGCCGTCACGGTGTTCGAGGCGCTCCAGGAGCCGGGCGGCGTCCTGCGATACGGCATCCCCGAGTTCCGCTTGCCGAACGACGTCGTCGACGCGGAGATCGCGAAGCTCGCGCGGCTCGGCGTCCGCTTCCGCGTGAACACGATCGTCGGGCGGCTCTTCACGATCGAACAGCTCATCACCGAGGGGGGCTTCCACGCCGCCTTCATCGGCGTCGGCGCGGGTACCCCCGTGTTCCCGGGCATCCCGGGCGAAGGGCTGAACGGCGTCCTCTCCGCGAACGAGCTCCTCGCGCGCGTGAACCTCATGCGCGCGCGCGCGTTCCCCGAGTACGACACGCCGATCCGCGTCGGTCGCCGCGTGGTCGTCGTCGGCTCGGGCAACACCGCCATGGACGCGCTCCGGGTCTCGATGCGACTCGGCGCCGAGCGCGTGACGTGCGTGTATCGCCGCAGCCGGGCCGAGGCGCCGGCGCGCGCGGAGGAGCTGCACCACGCCGAGGAGGAGGGGATCGCGTTCGAGTGGCTCACCGATCCCGTCGAGATCCTCGGGAGCGCCGACGGGAACGTGCGCGCGCTGCGCTGCCGCCGCATGGAGCTCGGCGAGCCCGAGGCCTCCGGGCGCCGGCGCCCCGTGCCCGTTCCCGGGAGCGAAGCGGAGATCGAGTGCGACAGCGTCGTCTTCGCGATCGGCACGAACGCGAACCCGATCCTCGGGCAGACGTCGGGCCTCGCGCTCGATGCGCGCGGCTACATCGCCGTGGACGGCGATCTCGCGACGTCGATCGACGGCGTGTTCGCCGGCGGCGACATCGTGACCGGCGCGGCGACGGTCATCG
>CAZSRI010000007.1:0-52074 GCA_964609145.1 uncultured Chloroflexota bacterium | reverse complement strand
GGGAAGAGCTCCATCTCGTGGAGGGGCAGCCCGAGCGACCGCGCGCGCTCGCGCGTCTGCGACGACACGATCGCCGCCACGGCGCGCGTGCGCTCCGCGATCCGCCGCGCGAAGTCGGGCAGCGAGCTCACGTCGACGGGGACGAGCACGGCCCCCGCGTGGAGCGCGGCGAGGAAGGCGATGCCGTACTCGGGTCGGTTGACGCCCCAGATGAGCACGCGGTCGCCCCTCGCGATCCCGCTGTCGGCGAGGACGCGCGCGACGCGCGGCACGACGTCGGCGAGGTCGCGATAGGTCCACGTCCGGGTGCGGAACCCGGGCTTGATGACGAACGCGGCCTTGTCGGCGAAGCGTGCCGCCGACGCCGGAACGATGTCGTTCAGGGTCCTCACGCCCGCGCCCCCTCGCGCGCCGCGAGCTCGCGCAGCGCCTCGCCGGCGCCCTCGCGCAGCACGGGGTAGTGCGCGAAGCAGATCGTCTCGACGTCGAGCCCGGCGAGCCGAGCGATCGACCGGCGCGCCAGCGCCATGTCCTCGCTGAACACGAGGCTCGGAAGCGAGACGCGCCCGCGCGTCACCTGCAGCACGTCCCCGGCGATGAGGAGCCGATGGGCGCGCGCGTACAGGCAGATGCTCCCGGGCGTGTGGCCCGGGGTGTGGACGACCTCGAGCCCGCCGAGCGGCGGGAGCACGTCGCCGTCCTCGAGCGGCTTCGCGTCCTCGGGTCCGCGCGTCACGGCGGCGACGAACGCCCACGGGCGCAGCTCGCGCAGCGCCTCACGCATCCCGATCCGCAGGCGCTCGACGTCGGCGCGGTGCATGTGGACATCCGCGCCGGTCATCGCCGCGATCTCCCGGACCCCGCCGATGTGGTCGGGATGCCCGTGCGTGCAGACGATCCGCGTGACGTCGCGCGGGGAACGCCCGATCGTTCCGAGATACCGGCGCAGGATCGGGCCCGACCCGCGCAGTCCCGCGTCGATGAGCGTGATCTCGTCCTCGACCACCAGGAACGCCCTCGATCCGAGCAGCCGCACGGACCTGAGGCCGGGCAGGACGAGGCGCGGGTCGGAAGTCGTCATAGCATCTCGGCCTCTTCGCGCGAGGATCCTAACGCGGGTCCTTGCGAACGGGACCTCTAAAGGAACGTTCGCCACAGCAGGTTCGCGACGCTCAGCGTGAGCAGCGCGACGATGATCCGCCGGAACGTCACCGGGCTGATCCGCCCGCGCAGCTCGATCCCGGCGATGAGACCGACGAGGTTCGGCACGAGCGACAGGACCCCCAGGGTGACGAGCCGCGGCTCGAGGAGGCCGAGCCGGCCGAAGCTGGCGATCTGGACGATCGAGTTCAGCTGGAACAGCCACGCGAGGATGACGACGAAGTCCGCGGGCGAGACCTTCCGCGCGTGGAAGTACGACCCCACGAGCGGGCCCGCGATCGAGGTCGAGCCCTGGAGCACGCCGCCCACGAACCCGACGACCGGTCCCGCGACGCGGACGCGGCGCCCGCCGGGATCGTCGCCGAGGACGCGCTCGCCGCCGAAGAGGAAGACGCCGACGAGGACCGCGATGAGGATGGCGAAGATCCGCTCGTCGAGGCTCGCGAGGAGCTCGACGCCGACGAGCGTACCGAGCGCGCCGAGCACGAGCATCGGCCAGATCCCGCCGAACACGCGCGGGATGCGGCGCCACCCGGTGACGAGCAGGAGCGTGTTCGACACGAGGATCGGGATGCTGACGATGACGATCGCGGGACGCGGCCCGAACACGCCCGCGAGCACGGGCGTCGCGATGAGCGGCAGCCCGGTGCCCGCGAGGCCCTTCGCGAACCCCGCGGCCGCGACGCCGGCGGCGACGAACGCTAGGTCGAGCGGGCCGATGCGCCGTTCCGCGCGGGCTCGCCGACGAGCTCGGACCAGTCGACACGATGCAGCCGGCCGCTCGGGACGTAGGCGCGCCCGACCTTCGCGAGGTCGCGTCCCCCGACGCGGACGATGTCGGCGGTGTGGTCGAAGCTCGGTCCGTGGACGAGCGCGGACCCGACGCCGTACACGTCGACGGGAACGCCCTGCTCCTCGAAGCGGCGGATCTTGGCGGCGTCGAACCCGCCGCTCGCGACGATGCGCACGTGCTTGTATCCGCTCGCGTCGAGCGCCTCGCGCAGGAGCTCGACGAGGCGCGGATTGACGCCGCGGACGTCGCCGCCCGTCCGGCCCGCGCGGTCGGCGAGCTCGCGCACGATCGCGAGGTCGATCATCGACTCGCTCGTGTCGACGCGGACGCCCCACAGGCGCGCACCCAGCGCGTGCGCGACGCCGAGCGACGTGTTCACGACGTCGTTCTGGAAGTCGACGAGCGCGGTGACGTTCACGTGCCCCTCCGGCGTCCCCGGCGCGGTGAGGTGGTCCAGCACCTGTGGCGAACGATTGATGTGCTCGTCGAACTTCAGCGTGGCGACGGTCGTGTCGCCGCCGTAGACCGCGATGAGCGCGTGGGGGATGGTGCCGAGCCCCGTACTGCCCCACCACTCGGCCTGCTCGTCGGTCGACACGCCGACGGCGCCGCCGACGTACGCCGCGTAGCCCGAGCCGGCCTGCACCTCGTGCGCCTCGTGGCGCGCGCCGTACAGGATCACCGGCTTGCCGCGCGCGGCCGCGACGACGTCGCGGGTGTTCGTCGCGACCTTCGTCCCGTCCGAGAGCGCGCCGAGGTAGAGCGTCTCGAGGTGCGCGAACGAGGCGTACTCGCCCTCGATGCGCATGACGGGCTCGCGCGACGCCGCGGTCTCGCCGTCGTAGAGCGACTCGACGGCGAGGTCCTGCCACGCCGGCTCCCACAGCTGCGCGAGCTCGCGCGAGATCTCGAACACGCCGCGAGCGATCGGCTCGTACGCGGCCCAGTCGAGCGCGGGGAGCGCGAGCCACGCGTCGTACAGCCGGCGCTCGGCGTCGAGGTATCGCGCGAAGAGGCCGTGCGCGCGCACGCGGTCGCGGTAGCGCCCCGCGCCGACGTGGAGGATCGCGAGCGCCTGATCGGTGCCGACGATCACGGCGCCGGGATGCTTCTGGAAGACCTGCATCGTGACGCGCTCGCGACGCTGGTCCTGCTCGAGGATGTACTTCGTGCGGCCGAAGTAGATGTCGCTCTTGTAGCCCGCGCGGATCTTCTCGATCGGGAGACGGAACACGTGCGGCCGCAAACGCTGCGTGACGATCATCGGTCCCGCCCGGGAGGAACGGAGACGCTCACCACATCGAGGGCAGCTGGCCGCCGTCCACCTGCAGCGACGCGCCGGTGATGTACGACGCGCGCTCCGAGAGGAGGAACGCGGCCGCGGCCGCGTACTCCTTCGGGTCGCCGTAGCGGCCGAGCGGGATCTGCGCCCACCAGTCCCTGCGCACGTCCTCGATCGACCGGCCCGTCCGCCTCGCGGTGTCGGCGTCGAGCTGGTCGATGCGCTCGGTGTGGATGCGTCCCGGCTGCAGCGCGTTCACGCGGATGCCGTCCCTCGCGAGGTCCTTCGAGAGCGTCTTCAGCATCCCCTGCACCGCGGAACGGAACGCGTTCGAGAGGATGAGCGGCACGTACGCCGTCGGCATGCGCAGGCTCGTCGAGGTCGAGAAGAGGATCGATCCCTTCGTCTCGCGCAGCTCCGGGATCGCGAGCTTCGCGAGCCTCACCGCGGACATGAGCGTCACCTGGTACGCCCTGTCCCACGCCGCCTCGTCGAGCTCCTCGAACCGGCCCGGCGGCGGACCGCCCGCGTTCACGACGATCCCGTCCATGCGGCCGTACCTGTCGAGACCCGCCTGCACGAACGTCTGGCAGCCCGCGAGGCTCGAGAGGTCCGCGGGGACGCCGTACGTCTCGCCGCCCGTCGCCTTCGCGATCTCGCGCGCCGCCTGCGCGATCGCGGCCTCCTCGCGGCTGCACATCACGACCCTGGCGCCCTCGCGCGCGAGCTCCTCCGCGATCGCGCGCCCGAGCCCCTTGCTCGCCGCCGCGACGAATAGGACCTTGCCTTTCAGTCCGAGCTCCATCGCCGCCTCCCTGCGCGTTCCGGACCGCAAGCATTCACCGATGTTGACGCTATGTGCGGGGGATACCAGCATGATGGCATGATCCGGAAGCAGGTCCAGTTCACGGAGCGCCAGGCGGCGCGCATCAAACGCGAGGCCGCACGCCGTGGCGTCTCGGAGTCGGCCGTGATCCGCGAGGCCCTGGACCGCGGTCTCGGGGCACCCGCAGCCCCCACGGACGAGCAATGGGATCGCGCCATGGCGGTCGCCGGCATCGCGAGCTCGAGCTTGCCGGACCTGGCGACCGAGCACGACGAGTACCTCGCCGAGGACCTGTGGAACGACATGATGGAGAAGCGCCGGGAGTGGAGGCGGACGCGTGGCATCCCTGGTCGATAGCTCCGCCGTCCTCGCGATCATCAGCGAGGACGATCCGGACCACGATCGAGCGACCGCCTGGCTCGGCCGAGCGCGCGCTCAGCGCGAGCCGCTCGTCATGCACTCGTATGCCGCCGCGGAGGCGTCCGCGCTCATCCAGCGTCGCTATGGCGCGGTCGCGCTGCGCGCGTTCTACCAAGAGCTCGCGCCCGTCTTCGAGCTCGTCGTGGTCGATCGGGCGACCCATGACGCCGCGGTCGCGGCGCTCCTGGCGGCGCTCCCCACGAAGACCTCGCTCGTCGACCACGTGAGCTTCGAGGTCATGCGCGAGCGCGGGATCCGGCGCGCGTTCGCGTTCGACCCCGACTTCGTCGCCGCCGGTTTCGAGACGGTCCCGTAGGGGGTCGGCGCGACGCTACGCGATCCCCGTCAGGGCGGCGATCGCGAGCCAGACCGCAAGCGCGAGGCGGTACGGCGTGAACCAGTTGAGGGAGTTCGAGCGCAGGAACCGGAGCATGAACGCGACCGCCGCCAGACCCGAGACGAACGCGACGACGAAGCCGACGATCGGGATCGCGGGCTCGGCGAAGAGGCCGGTCGTGCGCCGCGCGTCGAGGACCGTCTTCGCGGCGGCGCCGAGGATGATCGGCGTCGCGAGCAGGAAGCTGAGCCGCGTCGCCTCGATCCGCGTGAGCGAGGCCAGGAGCCCCGCCGAGATCGTCGAGCCCGAGCGCGACATCCCCGGCAGGAGCGCGAGCGCCTGCGCCGCGCCGACGAGGAACGCCGTGCCCCAGCCGAGCTCGGCGATCCGCCGGCGCTGCCCGGCGAGCGCCTCGGCGACCGCGAAGAGGATCGACCCCGCGACGAGCGTCACGACGATGACGCGGATGTCGCGGACCGTGCTCTCGACCGCGGACTCGAACAGATAGCCGGTGACGGCCGCGGGGACCGTCCCCACGACGATGAGCGCGAACGTCCGCCACCGCCCGCGGAGCACGTCGCGCAGGAGCGCGATCCACGTCGTCGCGAAGTAGATGAGCACCGCGAGGGCCGTCCCGAGATGGACGGCGACGTCGAACGAGAGGCCGAACCGGCCGGGATCGAGGCGGAACAGCTTCTCGCCGATGACGAGGTGCGCCGTCGAGCTCACGGGCAGGAACTCCGTGAGACCCTGCACGAGACCGAGGATCGCCGCGGCGGCGACGTCGCTCACGCGCTCATGCTCGCGGAAGAGAGCGCCTCGTGCGCCGCGGCCTCCCGCGCGAGGATGCCCTCGAGCGCGTTCGCCCACGCGCGCCGCTGGCCGCCCTCGACGAAGCGCATGGCGACGCCGGGGTCGAACGCGCCGACGCCGACCTTCTCCGCGGCGTCGGCGACGCGGCCGTAGGCCTCCGCGGCGCGGAGCATGTCCGCGCCGGCGCGGGAGGTGACCGCCTCGCGGGTCGCCCGCAGGAAGCGCGCGGCGGCGCGCCGCTTGTCATGGAGGATCGTGCGCATCGCGTGGTCGGCGAAGGCGAAGGCGCCGCCCTGCTGCACGTCGCGCCAGCGCCGCTCGTCGCGGAGCCGGGCGAGCCACGCGCCGAGCGCGGCGTCGCTCGCGTCCGCCGCGCCGGCCGCGAGCCGCAGCGCCGCGCGCACGAGCGCCGCGCGATCGGGCGCCTCGCCCGGGTCGAGGAAGACGAGCCCGCCGTGCTCGGCGTCCGTGAACGCGTCCCACCCCACGGTCGGCGTCTGGTCCGTCGGATCGAAGTACGTCCGCACGTACAGCTTCTGCGGGCCGTCGTCGTACCCGACGACGAGGCCGTACTCGGGCGGCCCGACGACCCCGCGCACGAGCGGCGGCACCTTCGCCGCGAGCGCGTCGGCGATGCGGTCGGCGACGAGGGCGCGGAGGTCGTCGTCGAACGGCGGGTCGGCGCGGTCGGGACGCGTGCCCGCGGCCGCCGCGGCGCGGTCGAGCGTGGCGTCGTCGAGGGGCGAAGCCGCGAGCGGGTCCCACCGCTGCGCGTCGATCGTCGTGGTGAAGGCCGCGCCGCTCGCGCCCATGAGCGTGTCGTAGTCGACCGCGGTCGCGATCGAGAGGCAGGCGAGGAGCGTGCACTCGCGGCCCTCGCCGGGCCGCAGGCGCGGGACCGCGAGCGTGCGCTTCAGTCGGTCGGTCCGGGGAACGCGTGCTTCAGCAGCGTCACCGCGTGGAGCGTCACCCACTTGCTCGGGTCGATGCGCGAGGGCATGCGCGCCGCGTACGGCGCGCGGCCGCCCCAGCGGCCGCGCTCGTCCTGCCGCGCGAGGAGCCAGGCGATCGACGACTGCGCGCGCGGATCGTCGAGCGCGTCGGCGGCGTCGAGCGCGCGCAGGACGAAGAGGACGTCCGCCTGATAGAAGAGCGGGAAGCTCGTCTGCCGCCAGAGGTAGCTCGTGCCGTACGGCGCCGGATAGTCGCCGCGGTCGGTGCGATAGGAGAGGAGGAACTCCACCCCGCGCCCGATGGCGCGCTCCACCTCCCGCCCCCGGGCCGCCTCGGGCAGCGCCGCGAGCCCCCACACCAGGCGCGCGTAGCCCCACGCGCACGGCTGCTCGTCGTTGATCCAGCAGGCGGCGTCGAACTTTTTCGCGTCGCGGATCAGCCGTTGCACGAGTGGTTCGAGGCGCGGATCGCCGCCGTAGCCCGCCGCGCTGCAGTAGCGGATGACGTTCGCCGGGAGGCACGAGGCGCCGTGGTCGTGGCTGTACATCCACACGAGCCCGCCGGTCCCTGCCGCGAGGTCCTCGAGGATGCGTCGCGCGCCGAGCCGGACCCGCGGATCCGACCCATCGACGCCGTACTCCGTGAGCAGCAGCATCGACCAGTGCGAGGCCGTGTACTTCGGCGAGTAGTGCGCGCCGTTCCATCCGCCCGCGGCGTTCTGGCGCCGGAGGATCGTCGAGATCGGTGGCGACGACATCGCGCGCGACTGCGCGTCGCGCAGCTCGGTGTCGCGTGCGGACCGGTCGAGCACGTTCCGCAGCGCCATCGCGCGGACCGCGGGATCGCGCTTCTCGAGCAGCCAGGGCAACGGATCGCCCCGGAGCAACGCCCGCCACGAGCTCGGAATGGATGGCCCTCCCCGTCCGACCTTTCCGACCTTCCCGACCTTCGCTCGGGGAGACCCCTCGCTCAGGCCCCGGTGCTCGACCTCGCCCCTTCGGCATCCGCCTCAGCGTCTCGGTCTGCGCGCCGGGGGGACGGGCTGGGATGTTAAGAGCCGGCGTCGCCGATAACAGTGATGGTCGCGGCGCGATCGCGCGGTCCGTCGAACTCCGCGACATAGATGCCCTGCCAGCGGCCCAGATCGAGCGATCCGGACCGCACCGGGATCGATACCGACGCGCCGACGAGCACCGACTTGATGTGCCCGGGCGAGTTCCCCTCGGCGTGAGCGTACGAGGCGTCGTCGGGCACGATCCGCGCGAGCGACCGCAGCAGGTCGCGCTGCACGTCCGGATCGGCGTTCTCGTTCACGAAGACACCCGCCGTCGTGTGGAGGACCGCGACCGTGCACAGGCCGTCGCGCACGCCGGCGCGGCGCACGGCCGCGGCCACCCGGTCGGTGATCTCGACCGTGTCGAGCGCCGCGCGCGTGCGCACGTCGATCCGCTCGTGGGCGACCGTCACGACCGCGCGACGATACTTCGCGCGTGACGACGCGCGCCGCCGCGCGCACCGCCGCGACCGCGCGCCTGCGCGCGGCCGGCGACGCGACGGCCGGCCTCGACGCCGACCTCCTCCTCGCCCACGCGTGCGCCCTCGCGAAGGAGGCGCTGTACGCGCACCTCGACGAGCCGCTCGCGCCGTCCGAGGAGGCCGCGTTCGCGGGCCTCGTCGCCCGCCGCGCGGCGGGGGAGCCCGTCGCGTACCTGCGCGGATACAAGGAGTTCTTCGGCCTGCGCTTCGCCGTCGACGCGCGCGTCCTCATCCCGCGCCCGGAGACGGAGGTCCTTGTGGAGGCGCTCCTTCTCTATCTGCACGAGAGCGGACGGACGCGCGTCGCCGACGTCGGGACGGGCTCGGGCGCGATCGCCGTCGCGGTCGCTGTGCACGCGCCGGCCGCGCGCGTCGTCGCGACGGACGTGTCCGCCGGCGCCCTCGAGGTCGCGCGCGCGAACGCGTTCGCGCACGGCGTGGCCGGCCGCGTCGAGACGCGCCAGGGCGACCTCCTCGACCCGCTCGACGCGCCCGTCGACGCGGTCGCCGCGAACCTGCCGTACCTGCGCGCCGACGCCGTCGAGCACCTCACGGGGGAGCGGACCTCGCTCGCGTTCGAGCCGCGCGGCGCGGTCGTGGCGGGTCCGGACGGCCTCGCCATCGTCCGGCGGTGCGTCGCGCAGCTGCCGCGGGTCCTCGCGCCGGGCGGCGCGGCGTTCTTCGAGTGCGACCCGCCACAGGCCGAGGCCGTCGCGCGGATGCTCGAGGAGGCGCTCGGCGCGAGCGCGCGCGTCATCCCCGACCTCACCGGCGGCGCGCGCGTCGCCGCGGCCCGCACGCCCTGAGCGCTGTGCAGGCTGCCCGTCGTTCCCGCGCCGCCCCTTGACCCGCGCGCGCCATGCCGCTGGAATACCGACCCATCACGTCGGATATCCGCGCAGACGCGACCTCGCGCGCGCTCCGCGCCCGCGGAGCCAGCTCCATGTCCATGCCCATGTGCGCCTGTCCTTCTCGCGCGGGAGAGACCTCCTAGCGCGAGCCCGCTGCGCACCCCGCGTAGCCACCGACAGGACAGCACGAAGGAAGAGGTCAGATCCGATGAAGGGCATCGCTCCATTCGCCGCTCTCGTTCTCACCGTCACCGCCTGTAGCGGTGTGGGTCCGCCCTCCGGCGCGCCGGCGTCGGGCGCATCGACGAGCGCGCCCACGGAAGCGCCGGCGGAGCTGCGCCTCGACTACGCGACGTACTCGCCGCCGTCGCTCGTCCTCAAGAAGATGGGCTGGGTCGAGCAGGCGCTCCCGCGCACGAGCGTGAAGTGGGTCTACTCCGCGGGGTCGAGCAACGCGCTCAACTTCCTCCAGGGCAACGCGGTCGACTTCGGGTCCACGGCGGGATCCGCGGCGCTCCTGTCGCGCGCGAACGGCAATCCGATCAAGGCCGTCTACATCTACGAGCAGCCGGAGTGGACGGCGCTCGTCGTCGGGAAGGACTCGGCGGCGAAGAGCATCACGGACCTCCGCGGGAAGAAGATCGCCGCGCAGAAGGGGACCGACCCGTACTTCTTCCTCCTGAACACCCTCCACGCCGCCGGGATGACCCAGGCCGACATCCAGTACGTGAATCTCCCGCACGCCGACGGGCGCACCGCGGTCGAGCGCGGCCAGGTCGACGCGTGGGCCGGCCTCGACCCGCACATGGCGGCGTGCGAGCTCGCGAACAGCTGCAGGATCATCTACCGGAACAAGGACTTCAACACGTACGGCTTCCTGAACGCGCGCGAGGAGTTCCTCCGCAGATACCCGCGGCTCACGACCGACCTCATCGGCCTGTACGAGCGCGCGAAGCAGTGGACGATCGACAACCCCGACAAGGCCGCGGAGATCCTCGCGGACGAGGCGAAGCTGCCGCTCGACGTCGCGAAGCGCGAGCTGTTCGAGCGCATGAACTTGAGGACGAGCGGCGTCCCCGGCGACGCGCATATCGCCGTCCTCAGGGCGGTCGTCCCGATCATCAAAGCGGAGCAGCTCGCGGATCCCGGCGCCGACGTCGACAGGGCCGTCACCGAGCTCATCGAGCCCGCGTACGCGAAGGCGGTGACGAAGTAGCGGCCCTCTCCGACCCTCGGTCGGGCGAAGCCCTCTCTCGGGACACGGGGGCAGGGGCCCCCGCGCGCGGAGCGAGGCTCGACCTCGTCCAAGGCCTCGGTCTGGGCGCCCGGGGGACGGTCGGTCCCGGACTGGGGCCGCTCCTGCTCCCGTGGGTGCTGCCCGCGCTCATCGTCGGCGCGTGGTGGGGGTCGGTCGCGCTCGGCGTGTTCGCCGTGTACCAGCTCCCGCCGCCGCCCGTCGTGCTCGACGCCGCGGTCGGCATGTGGAAGCGCGGCCTCCTCCAGCAGGACCTCGTCTCGACGATCGCGCGCGTCGCGACCGGCTTCGCCATCGGATCGCTCCTCGCGATCGTCCTCGGCACCGTCACCGGACTGTGGCGTCGCGCCGAGGAGGCCGTCGAACCGACCCTCCAGGCGCTGCGCAGCGTCCCGACGCTCGCGTGGGCCCCGCTCCTGCTCCTCTGGCTCGGCATCGATGAGTCGCCGAAGATCGCGCTCGTCGCGATCGGCGCCTTCTTCCCGGTCTACGTGAGCCTGGTGGCGGGGATCACGGGCGTGGACCGCAAGCTCATCGAGGTCGGCCGCGTCTACGGGCTGAGCCGCCTCGAGATCGCGCGGCGCGTCATCCTCCCCGCGGCGCTCCCCGACCTGCTCACGGGACTGCGGCTCGGCGCGACGCAGGCGTGGCTCTTCGTCGTCGTCGCCGAGTTCTTCGGCGCGTCGCGCGGGCTCGGGTTCCGTCTCACGGACAGCCAGCAGTCGACGCGCGTCGACCTCATGTTCGTCGCGATCGTCTCGCTCGCCCTCCTGGGGAAGGCGACCGACATGACGCTCCGGACGGTCGAGGCGCGCTTCCTCCGCTGGCGCGACACGCTGCGCGAGGCGGCGCGCCAGTGAGCCGGCCGCTCACCGTCGCGGCCCTGCGCAAGCGGTACGGCGACGTGCCGGTCCTCGGTGGGATCGACCTCGACGTCGCCGCGAGCGAGATCGTCGCGATCGTCGGCCCCTCGGGATGCGGCAAGAGCACGCTCCTGCGCCTCGTCGCGGGCCTCGACACGCGCTACGCCGGCGAGATCCGCGTCGACGACGCGGTCGTGTGCGGGCCGGATCCGCGCGTCGGGCTCGTGTTCCAGGAGCCGCGCCTCTTCCCCTGGCTCACGGTCGCGGAGAACGTCGCGTTCGGGCTGCGCGATCGGCACGCGGATCGCGCCGACGCCCTCGTGCGCGAGACGCTCGCGGTCGTCGGCCTCGCCGGGTTCGCGGGCGCGCTGCCGAAGCGCCTGTCCGGCGGCATGGCGCAGCGCGTGGCGCTCGCGCGAGCGCTCGTGACCGAGCCGCAGGTGCTGCTGCTCGACGAGCCCTTCAGCGCGCTCGACGCGTTCACGCGCATGCGCCTGCAGGACCACCTGCTCGCGGCGTGGGCGCGGTACCGGCCGACGCTCGTGCTCGTCACGCACGACCTCGACGAGGCGGTGTACCTCGCGGATCGCGTCGTCATCGTCGGCGATCGCCCGAGCCGGGTCCAGGACGTGCTGCGCGTCGCGCCCGGACGGCCGCGCGACAGGCGCGATCCGGCGCTGCTCGGGCTGCGCGTCGCGCTGCTCGAGGCGCTGCACCTCGAACGGAGCGCCGTCGGTGTCTAGGCGGAGCGAGCGCCGCGACGGACGCGCGGGCAACGTCGGCGTCGCGCATACGCGCACGCTCGACCTCCCGCGGCCGCTGCGGCTCGAGTCGGGCCGCACGCTCGCGCCGGTCCGGATCGCGTACGAGACGTACGGCACGCTCGCGCCCGCGCGCGACAACGCCGTGCTCGTCTGTCACGCGCTCTCGGGCGACGCCCACGCCGCCGGATGGAGCGACGACCCCTCGGCCCCGACCACGGTCGACGGTGCGGGCGCCGGCGCGCGCGGCCGGGGCGGCTTGGGCTGGTGGGACGGCATGGTCGGGCCGGGCAAGGCGTTCGACACCGACCGCTACTTCGTCATCTGCACGAACCTCATCGGCTCGTGCCGCGGATCGACCGGCCCCGGCTCGATCGATCCGGCGACGGGCCGGCCCTACGGCGCGACGTTCCCCGTCGTGACCGTCGGGGACATGGTCCGCGCGCAAGCCGCCTTCCTCGACGAGCTCGGCATCGAGCGTCTCCTCGCCGCGAGCGGTGGATCGCTCGGCGGGATGCAGGCGCTCGAGTGGGCCGTCCAGTTCCCCGGCCGCATCGGCGCGATCGTGCCGATCGCGTCGACGGCCGCGCTCGGCACGCAGGGCGTCGCGTGGAACGCGATCGCGCGGAGCGCGATCGCGGCCGATCCCGACTGGCAGGGCGGCGCGTACGAGGGGACGGGCCGCGCGCCGGCCGCGGGGATCGAGGTCGCCCGGATGCTGGGCCACATGACGTACCTCTCCGAGTCCGCCGTCCGCGAGCGCTTCGGGCGCGACTTCCAGGACGGCGACGCCCCCGCGTACGACCTCGGGAAAGCGGACTTCGCGATCGAGTCGTACCTGCGCTACCAGGCCGAGCAGTTCGCGAAGCGCTTCGACGCGAACGCGTACCTCTACATCTCGCGCGCGCTCACGTACTTCGATCTCGCGCGCAGCTACGGCGGCGGTTCGCTCGAGCGCGCGCTCGCGGGCGTGCGCGCCGCGACGCTCCTCATCTCCTTCTCGTCGGACTGGCTCTATCCTCCGCGCGACTCAGAGGAGATCGCGCGAGCCCTGCGGCGCGGCGGCAAGGACGTCGAGCACGTCGTCATCGATGCCGAGTACGGGCATGACTCGTTCCTCCTCGAGGAGGCGCGCATGACCGAGCACATCGCCGCGTTCCTCGACCGCGTCGCGGAGAAGGTCGCCTGACGCCGCGCGGCTCAGACAGATCGAGCGAGGATCCGGCTTCGCCGGTCCGAGCGAGCCGTGCCGAGCGCAGCGACGAGCGGAGCGGGTCACGGGCCGAAGGCCACGTGATGGAGAGAGGAGAGGAGGGCACGCGTTCCTACGGGTTCGACACCCGCGCGATCCACGCCGGTCAGCGGCCCGACCCGTACACCGGCGCGAGAGCGGTGCCGATCTTCCAGACGACGTCGTACGTGTTCGAGGATCCCGACTCCGCCGCCGCGTACTTCAACCTGCAGGAGTACGGGAACACGTACTCGCGGATCATGAATCCCACCGTCGCCGCGTTCGAGGAGCGCGTCGCGAGCCTCGAGGGCGGCGCCGGCGCGGTCGCGTTCGCGAGCGGCCTCGCCGCGCAGGCCGCGGCGTTCTTCACGATGCTCACGCCCGGCGACCACGTCGTCAGCTCGAGCGCGCTCTACGGCGGGACGCTCACGCAGCTGAAGCACCTCGCGCGCAAGCTCTCGCTCGACGTCGCGTTCGTCGACCCGGACGACCTCGACGCGTGGCGCGCCGCGCTGCGGCCGAACACGAAGCTCCTCTTCGGCGAGACGATCGGGAATCCCGGCGGCAACGTCCTCGACATCGCCGCCGTCGCGGAGGTCGCGCACGGCATCGGCGCGCCGCTCATGGTCGATTCGACGTTCGCCACCCCGTACCTGTGCCGCCCCATCGAGCACGGGGCCGACGTCGTCGTCCACTCGGCGACGAAGTTCATCGGCGGGCACGGCACCAGCATCGGCGGGGTCGTCGTCGAGGCCGGAACGTTCGACTGGTCGAACGGGCGGTTCGCCGTCGTCGCCGATCCGAGCCCCGCGTACCACGGCCTCGCGTTCCACGAGACCTTCGGGATGTACGGCTACCTCATGAAGCTGCGCGCCGAATCGCTGCGCGACCTCGGCGGCGCGATGTCGCCGTTCAACGCGTTCCTCTTCCTCCTCGGTCTCGAGACGCTGTCCCTGCGCATGGAGCGTCACGTCACCAACGCGCTCGGCGTCGCGGCGTACCTCGAGCGCCATCCCGCCGTCGAGGGCGTCCGCTACCCGGGCCTCCCGTCGAGCCCCTACCGGCCGCTCGTGGAGCGCTACCTGCCGAAGGGCGCCGGCGCGATCTTCGTGTTCGACCTCGCCGGCGGCCGCGAGGCGGGGCGTCGCTTCATCGACGCGCTCTCGCTCTGGAGCCACCTCGCGAACGTCGGCGACGCGAAGAGCCTGGTCATCCATCCCGCGAGCACGACGCACCGCCAGCTCTCGGACGCGGAGCTCGCCGCCGCCGGCGTCGGTCCCGGCTCGATCCGCCTGTCGGTCGGGCTCGAGTCGCTCGAGGACCTCGTCGCCGACCTCGAGTGCGGCCTCACCGCGGCGGCGGTCCGATCGTGAGGGTGCGCGCGCCATCGAGCGAGGTGTCGCCCGCGCCGAGCGCGGTCGATGCGCGCTACCAGGATCCGCGCACGATCCGCGACATCCTTCTCGCGTCGCGGACCGTCGCCATCGTCGGCCTCTCGCCCGACGAGCTCCGCGCGAGCAACTTCGTCGGCTTCTATCTCGGGCGGCACGGCTATCGCGTGATCCCGGTCAACCCGCGCGCGAGCGAGATCTACGGCGAGAAGAGCTACGCGTCGCTGCGCGACATCCCGTTCGCGGTCGACGCCGTGGATGTCTTCCGCCGGCCGGACGCCGTGCCCCAGATCGCGCGCGACGCGGTCGCGATCGGCGCGAAGGCGCTCTGGCTGCAGTTCGGCGTCATCAGCCCCGAGGGGGCACGGATCGCGGAGGAAGGTGGCCTCAGCGTCGTGATGGACCGGTGCATGAAGGTCGAGCACGCGCGCCACCTCGGGCGCTTCCACTGGCTCGGGTTCAACACCGGCGTCGTCACCGCGCGCCGCGCCCGCTCCCTCGCGTGAGCATCCTCGAAGCGCTCCTCGGCGTCGTGCTCGTGTACTGGGTGCTCAACGACGTGTTCCAGTCCGTCGCCGTGCCGCGCCCCACGCCCGGCGTGCGCCCGTCGACGATCCTTGCGCGGGTGACCTGGCCGGCGTGGCGGCGGATGGGCCTCGCGCGCACCGAGCCCGGCGCGCGCGAGCGCGCCCTCGGGCAATACGCGCCGCTGCTCCTCGTGGCGATCCTCGCGCTCTGGGTGTTCGGCCTCGTCGTCGGATACGGGCTCGTCCTGCACGCGCTCGCACCGCAGCTGCGGCCGGCGCCCGCCGACGCGCTCGAGGCGATGTACTTCGCGGCGACGAGCCTCCTCACCATCGGCTTCGGCGACGTGCTCGCGGTCGCGCCCGCGGCGCGGGTCGTCGCGATCGTCGCCGCGGCGTCGGGGCTCGGCGTCGTCGCGCTCGCGATCTCGTTCATCTTCTCGCTCTTCGCGTCGTTCCAGCGGCGCGAGGCGCTCGTCGTCACGCTCGATCAGCGCGCCGGCACGCCGCCCTCGGGCGTCCACCTGCTCGAGACGATGGCCGAGGAGCACATGCGCGACGGCCTTCCGCGCCTCTTCGCGGAGTGGGAGCGCTGGGCGGGCGAGGTGCTCGACACGCACGTCGCGTATCCGATCCTCGCGTACTTCCGCAGCTCGCACGACAACGAGTCGTGGGTCGGGGCGCTGGGGGCGGTGCTCGACGCCGCGACCCTCTGCGTCACGACGATCGAGGACGCTCCGATCGGCCCCGCGCACATGCTCTGGGCCGCCGGCCTTCACCTCGTCGAGGACCTCACTCGCTCCTTCGGGCTGCGGCACGACGGCGACGCCGGCGTCGAGCGCGCGGAGTTCGACGATGCCCGCGCGCGCCTGGCCGACGCCGGCTACCGGCTCCGCGACCCCGATGCGTCGTGGGAGGTCTTCCGGGCGAAGCGCGCGACGTACGCCGGATCGCTGAACGCGCTCGCCCGCCACTGGGCCGTTCCGCCCTCGTTGTGGATCGGCGACCGCTCCTTCCTGCCCATTCGGCACGGCGACCGGACGTAGCGCCGCACTAACCGGCGATCGCCTCCGCGGCGCATTCGGCCGCGCGCCGGCGTAGGAGCGCGCGTTCGCGCTCGTTCGCCGTGAGGTCCGCGGCGCGCTCGAACTCGCTCCGCGCCTCGTCGAGCCGGCCGAGCTTCCGCAGCAGGTCGCCGCGCACCGCGGGCAGGAGGTGGTAGCGCCGCAGGGCGGGCCTGCTCGCGACCGCGTCGACGGCGTCGAGGCCCGCGGCCGGGCCGTACGCCATCCCGACCGCGACCGCGCGGTTCAGGTCGATGACGGGCGACGGCGTGAGCTGCGCGAGCGCGTCGTAGAGCGCGACGATGCGCGCCCAGTCCGTCTCCTCGGCCGTCCGTGCCCGCGCGTGGCACGCGGCGATCGCCGCCTGCAGCGCGTACGGGCCGAGCGTGCCGAGACGCTCGGCGCGCTCGAGCGCTGCGAGGCCGCGGCGGATGAGCAGGTGGTCCCAGCGGCCGCGGTCCTGGTCGAGCAGGAGGATCGGCTCGCCGCCTTGCCCGATGCGCGCGCGCAGCCGCGACGCCTGCAGCTCCATGAGCGCGACGAGGCCATGGACCTCGGGCTCCTCCGGCGCGAGCGTGGCGAGCACGCGTCCGAGGCGCAGCGCGTCCTCGCAGAGCGCCGGCCGCACCCAGTCGTCGCCCGCGGTCGCGGCGTAGCCCTCGTTGAAGATCAGGTAGACGACCTCGAGGACCGACCCGAGGCGCGCCGCGCGCTCGGCGCCGCGCGGGACCTCGAACCGCACCTGCGCCTCGGCGAGCGTCCGCTTCGCGCGGACGATCCGCTGCGCGATCGTCGGTGTGGGGACGAGGAACGCTCGGGCGATCTCCTCCGTCGAGAGGCCCCCGACGGCCTTGAGCGTGAGCGCGACGCGGCCCTCGGTCGAGAGGATCGGATGGCATGCGGTGAAGATGAGCCCGAGCAGGTCGTCCCCGACGTCTTCGTCCATCCGCTGCTCGACGTCGGTCCCGCTCTCGCGCGCGAGGATGTCGCGCCCGAGCTGCTCGTACTTCGTCGCGAGCGTGCCGTCGCGGCGGACGCGGTCGATCGCGCGGTGCTTCGCCGTCGACATGAGCCACGCGCCGGGCTTCTCGGGGATCCCCTCCTCGGGCCACTGCTCGAGCGCCGCGACGAGCGCGTCCTGCGCGAGCTCCTCGGCGGCGCCGAGGTCGCCGGTGACGCGGGTCAGCCCGGCGATGAGCCGGGCTGACTCGATCCTCCAGACCGCTTCGATCGCGCCATGCGCGTCGGGGCTCACCGCGCCATCTGCTCCCTCAGGCGTGCGTCGCGCTCGGCGATCGCGGGGTCACCGAGGTCCTTCGCGAAGTCCTCGGCCTCCTGGATCGGACGGATCTCGACGTCGCCCCCCTGGAACGGCGCCCGCTTCAGCCACTCGACCGCTTCGTCGATCGACCGCACCTGCCAGATCCAGAACCCGGCGACGAGTTCCTTCGTCTCGGCGAACGGCCCGTCGATGATCGACCGCTGCTTGCCCTCGAAGCGCACGCGCTTCCCCTTGCTGCTCGGGTAGAGGCCGTCGCCCGCGAGCATCACGCCCGCCTTCACCAGGTCCTCGTTGTACTTCTGCATGTCGCTCACGAGGTCCTTGAAGTCCGGCGGGAACTCGCCGCGCTCGCTCTCCGGGGACGCCTTCACCAGCACCAGCACACGCATCTTGAGATCCCCTTTCTGTTCGGGCCCCTCCTCGGGCCTCTACCAAGACATCGAAGGGAGCGGCACCTTTTCGACACGTATGCTCCGTCCCGTGGAGACCCGCGTCCTGAGGGCGGATGCGCCAGGAGCGGTCGAGCAAGCGGCGGCGGCGCTGGAGCGCGGCGAGGTCGTCGCATTCCCCACCGACACCGTGTACGGGATCGCCGCGGGACACGGGAACATCAAGGCGCTCTTCGTCGCGAAGCGGCGGCCACCCGACAAGCGGATCCCGGTCCTGCTGTCGGACGCGTCGCACCTCGAGGCGAGCGCGATCGTCACGCCCGCCGCTCGCACGCTCGCGGGGCGGTTCTGGCCGGGCCCGCTCACGATCGTCCTCGTCGCGCCGCGGCGCGGGACGGTCGGGTTCCGCGTGCCGGCGAACGACGTCGCGCGGCGGCTCATCGCCGCGAGCGGCGGCGGGCTCCCGGTGACGAGCGCGAACCTCTCGGGGCACCCCGACGCGACGACGGCCGAGGAGGTGCGCGCGCAGCTCGGCGGCCGCATCGCCCTCATCCTCGACGGTGGGGGGACTCCGGGCGGCGTGCCTTCGACCGTGGTCGACTGCACGGGCGACGGAGTACGCATCGTTCGCGAAGGCGCGATCCCGGCGACCGAGATCGACCGTGCGTCGTGTGGAGACCGAACGTCCCCCCGGCGCGCAGACCCGGGGGTGGGGGCCCCTGGGCGCGAAGCGACCGCGGAGCGACGAGGTCGAGCGCGCTCCGCGCTCGGGGGCCCCTTCCCCCGGAGCCGCTCGCGAGGGTCGATCGCGAGCGAGGGTCGGAGATGAGGATCGGGGTGGCCGCGGACCACGCCGGCGCGACGCTGCGGGATCTCATCGCCGCCCATCTCAAGGCCGAGGGTCATGAGGTCCGTGACTTCGGAGGGCCGCTCGGTCCGGACGACGACTACCCCGAGATCGTCGTCCCGCTCGCGGACGCGGTCGCGACCGGACAGGTCGATCGCGGCCTCTTCTTCTGCGGATCGGGGATCGGCCCCGCGGTCGCCGCGAACAAGATCCCCGGCGTGCGCGCCGCCGTCGTGACCGACGAGTGGTCGGCGCGCGACGCGGTCACCCACGTCGACGTGAACCTGCTCACGCTCGGCGAGCGCGTCGTCGGGAGCGAGCTCGCGAAGGCGATCGTCGACGCGTACCTCGGCGCCCGCCCGGAGGGCGGACGCCACGCACGACGCCGCGCGCAGATCGCCGCGATCGAGAGCGGCAGGGAGGCGGTCAGATGAACACAGAACTGGCGGCGCTCGAGGTCACCGACCCCAAGGTCGCCGAGCTCATCCGGGCGGAGGAGAAGCGCCAATCCGAGACGATCTGCCTCATCCCCTCCGAGAACCACGTCTCACGCGCCGTGCTCGAAGCGATGGGCAGCGTGTTCACGAACAAGTACTCCGAGGGCTATCCGGGCAAGCGCTACTACGAGGGCCAGCAGGTCGTCGATCGGCTCGAGCCCCTCGCGGTCGAGCGCGCCAAGCGCGTGTTCGGCGTGGAGCACGCGAACGTGCAGCCGTACTCGGGCTCGCCCGCGAACCTCGCGATCTACCTCGCCTTCTGCCAGCCCGGCGACACGGTGATGGGGATGGCCCTCCCGATGGGCGGCCATCTCACGCACGGCTGGAACGTCTCGGCGACGGGGAAGTGGTTCCGAGCCGTGCAGTACGGCGTGCGGCGCGATACCGGCCGCGTCGACGTCGACGAGGTCCGCGAGCTCGCGCTCCGCGAGCGCCCCAAGCTCATCTTCTGCGGCGGCACCGCGATCCCGCGCACGATCGAGTTCGAAGCCTTCGCGCAGGTCGCCGCCGAGGCCGGCGCGATCCTCGTCGCCGACATCGCGCACATCGCGGGTCTGATCGCGGGCGGCGCGCATCCGTCGCCGGTCGGCCTCGCCCCCGTGATCTCGACGACGACGCACAAGACGCTCCGCGGTCCGCGCGGGGCGCTCCTGCTGTCCGACGAGGGCCACGCTCAGGCGCTCGATCGCGCCGTCTTCCCCGGACTCCAGGGCGGGCCCCACAACCACACCACGGCGGCCATCGCCGTCTGCCTTCAGGAAGCGCTGCAGCCCGAGTTCGCCGACTACGCCCATCAGATCGTCGCGAACGCCAAGACGCTCGCGGAGGAGCTCGTCGAACGCGGCTTCGACCTCGTGTCCGGCGGCACGGACAACCACCTCATCCTCATCGACCTC
This sequence comes from uncultured Chloroflexota bacterium, assembly GCA_964609145.1. Classification (GTDB taxonomy): domain Bacteria; phylum Chloroflexota; class Limnocylindria; order P2-11E; family P2-11E; genus JACPOT01. The sequence goes on along the minus strand of CAZSRI010000007.1, from coordinate 32,101 downwards.
ACGAACAAGGGCGTCCCGGGCAAGAAGGTGGCGAAGGCGCTCGACCGCGCTCGCGTCACGGCGAACTACAACACCGTTCCGTTCGATCCCCGCAAGCCGTTCGACCCCTCGGGCATGCGCATCGGTACGCCGGCCGCCACCAGTCGCGGGATGCGCGAGGACGAGATGCGGACGATCGCGGCGTGGATCGATCGGGGCGTGACCGCGGCGCGCGAGGGGGACGAGAGCGAGATCGCCCGGATCGGCGACGAGGTCCTCGAGCTGACGCGCGCGTTCCCGGTCCCGGGGATCGTGCGCGAGCCCGTCACCGCGTGAGGGTCAACGTACCCCGCGCGCGCAGGCCGAGGCTTGACGAGGCCGAGCGTCGCTCCGCGCCCGGGGGCCCCTACCCCCGGGATCCGAGGGAGGGCTTCGCCCGACCGAAGGGATCAGACGCACTTGGTCTGCACGTGTCGCCGCACCCGCTCGTGCGCGAGAAGCTCACCCGCCTACGCGATGCGACGACGCCGCCGCACGAGTTCCGCCGTCTCGTGGAGGAGATCGCGACGCTCGTGCTCTACGAGGCGACCGCGGATCTCACGCTCGAGGACCGCGAGGTGCGGACGCCGCTCGCGACGTGGACAGGCTCGAAGCTCCGCGAGCAGGTGGGGCTCGTGCCCGTGCTGCGCGCCGGCATCGGCATGGTCCAGGCGGCGCTCGCGCTCATCCCCGAGGCGCAGGTGTGGCACATCGGCCTCTTCCGCGACGAGCGCACGCTGCGGCCGATCGAGTACTACAACAAGCTCCCCTCGTCGGCGACGGCGCAGGTGTGCCTCGTCCTCGACCCGATGCTCGCGACCGGCGGATCGGCGACGGCGACCGTCGACGTGCTCAAGAAGTGGGGCGCCAAGCGCATCAAGTACGTCGGGATCATCGCCGCGCCGGAAGGGGTGCGCACCCTCTCGGATGCGCACCCCGACGTCCCGATCCACGTCGCCGCGCTCGACGACCATCTCAACGAGAAGGGCTACATCGTCCCCGGCCTCGGCGACGCCGGGGATCGCCAGTTCGGGACGGGCTGAAGCTAGGGCGCCGCGTCGCGGCGCTGGAAGATGACGAGCGAGGCGAGCGCGCACGCGAGGCCGATGGCGACGAGGACGAGGGCTTCGGCGGCCGACCAGCTGCCTTCGAGCGCGCGCTGCGGGTGGAACGCCGTGACGATCGAGAGGTACTTGAGGCCCTCGAGGTCCTTGTCGATGCCGGACAGCACACCGGCGAGGTACGAGGCGAAGGTGACGCCGGCGGCGAGCCCCGCGGCCGCGCCGCGCGACGACGTCGCGGACGAGAAGAGCGCCGTGGAGCCGCCGACCGCGACGGAGAACGACGCGAGCACCACGGTGAGCGCGACGAGGACCTCCGGTCGCAGCGTCTCCCCCCACAGCGCCGCCGCGAGCGCGAGGGACAGGCTCGTCGCGGCGGAGAGCACGAGCGCCTGCAGGACGAACGCGCCGAGCTTCGCCGCGAACAAGCGCCAGCGCTCGTCCGGGACCGAGAGCCAGAGCTCGACGGTGCCGCTGTCGATCTCGCCCGCGACGAACGCGCTCGCCGTCATCACGAGGAACACCGCGGCGATGAGCGGCCACATGAAGTTCAGGTACTCCGCGCCGAGGAATCCCGTGAAGGTCGCCATGCCTTCGATGCCGAAGACCTTCAGCATCGCCTCGGGGAACGCCCGCAGGAGCTGCGCGTACAGCTGCGCGTTCTGTTTCATCGTCGGCCACAGCGCGACGATGAGGACGCCATACGCGACGAGCCCGGCGCTGAACCACAGCAGCGTCCATCGCGCATCGACGAGGGTCCGACGCAGCTGCGGGAGGCTCATGAGGCGGTCTCCGAGTAGTAGCGGAGGAAGATCGCCTCGAGGTCGTCGGTCTCGATGCCGAGGTCCGCGAGGGGGAGGTCGGCGAGGCGCCGGAGGAGCGGCCTGAGGTCGCCGGGCACGGCGAGCTCGTACTGACGCCGGTCTTCCGCCGCCGAGAGCACGCTGACCGCGTCGAGCCCCGAGAGCGCGCCGGGATCCACCGCGGACGCGAACGCCACGTGCGCGCGCCGCGTCCGCTTCGCCGCGAGCGCGGCGATCTCCTCGATGGCGACCAGGCGCCCATCGCGCACGATCCCGACGCGATCGGCCACGCGCTCGACCTCGGGGATGGCGTGCGACGAGAGGAAGACCGTCCGGCCGCGTTCCCGCTCCTCGCGCAGCAGCTGGAGGAACGTGACCTGCTTCAGCGGATCGAGACCGCTCGACGGCTCGTCGAGGATCAGGAGCGGCGCGTCGTGCATGAGCGCCTGCACGACCGCGAGCTTCTGCCGGTTCCCCTTCGACATGTGGCGGATGCGCTGCGAGAGATCGAGCTCCATGCGCCGCGCGAGCTCCGTGCGCCGTGCCGGGTCCGCGTGGCGGCGGAACGAGGCGAAGTGCTCGAGGAACGCGTGACCGGTGAGGCCCTCGTAGAGGTGCATCTCGCCCGGCAGGAAGCCGACGTACGCCTTCGCGCGCGCCTGCTGGCGCCAGCAGTCGAGGCCGAAGATCCGTGCCGAGCCCGAGGTAGGGCGGAGGAGCCCCATGAGAGTGCGGATCGTGGTCGTCTTGCCGGCGCCGTTCGGCCCGAGGAACGCGAAGACCTCGCCCTCCCGCACGGCGAATGAGACGTCGACGATGCCGCGGCGGGCACCGTACGAGCGAGTGAGGTGCTCGAGCTCGATCGGCGCGCTCACGCCAGGGAGTATGGCCGCGCTACTCGTACCTCAGCGCCGAGACGATCGGCATGCGCGCCGCCTGGCGGGCCGGGAGCAGGCCCGCGAGCACGCCGAACAGCAGCCCGACCGCGATGGTCGCCAGCACGGCGGCGGCCGGGAACGAGTACGCCTCCGGGTAGATGACGTTCGTGCCGAGCACCAAGACGTAGCCGAGCCACAGCCCCGCGGGGATCCCGAAGGCGACGCCGACGCCCGCGAGGAGAAAGCTCTCGCCCAGGATGATCCGGCCTATCTGGCCGCGCGTCGCGCCGATCGCCCGCAGCATGCCGAGCTCCCGCGTGCGCTCGAGCACGTTGATCACGAGCGTATTGACCATCGCGATGAGCCCCGGGATGGCGAAGACGAGCAGGAGGACGTAGATGCCCTTGACCAGCGCGTCGAGGATCGCCGTCTGCGCGGCCCGCAGCGCCTGGGAGCCGTAGAGCGTGAGCGCCGGATAGGCGGAGACGACCGCGTCGAGGGCGGCGCGCAGGGTCGTGGGATCGGCCCCCGGCGCGGCGTTCGCCATGAGCAGGACGTCGCTCGTCTCGTGGAAGTCCGTCGAGAGGTCCGCCTGCGAGATGTAGGCGGTCGCGAGCCCCGCGTTGAGGTAGTCGACCGCGATGGCGGCGACGGCGTACGCGCGGTCGCCTTCGGGCGTCTTCAGCGTCACCGTGTCACCTGGGCCGGCCTTCATTTGCAGTGCCAGGAGCGGGTTGAGGACGATCGCGTGCCCGCGGCCGAGAGCGGCGTACGCCTGCCCGGGGTCGCCCTGCGTGAAGTCGAGCCCGGCCACCTCCGGATACGTCGCCGGATCGATCCCGATCACCTGGAGCGGACCGCCTCGAGCTTCGCTCGCTCCGATGCGCAGCGACGTGACCGCGGCGATACCCGAGATACGGGCGATGCGCTGGGCCAGCTCGGGTCCCGCGCCCTGGTCGCCGCCCGAGAGCCGGAGCGATCGCGGCAGCACGACGTAGTCCGCGCTCAGGGTCCGGTCGAGGTAGCCCGCCCACCCGTCGGCGATGCTGGCGATGAGGCCGGTGACGGCGACGGCGATGGCGAGGCCCACCATCATCGTCGAGGCGGTGATCGCGGCGCGGCCGGGGTCACGCGCGACGTTGCCCGACGCGAGCCGCCCCTCCCGCGCGAACGCGAGCGCGGCGAGCCGGCCGAAGGCGACGGCGATGGGGCGGATCGACGCGGGTGTGGCGAGCAGCAGCCCCACGATGAACGCGGCCGTCCCGAGCGTCATGAACGCCGGCGTCCCCGTGGCCACGTTCGCCGCGCCGACGACGACGAGGACGATGCCGGCGACCGCGCGCCGGCCGATGGTCCAGCGGGGCACGGGCCTCGCGAGCGGCCGCAATGCCTCGAGCGGGGTCACCCGTGCCGCGGCGAACGCCGGCGGGAGCGTGCCCGCGAGCGTCATGCCGACGCCGAGCGCGACCGACGACGCGATCCCCTCGAATGAGGGCACCGGCCAGGCGAACTCGATGCCGACGATCTGGCCGCCCGACCGCGCCTCCACCTGCATGCCGGCTGCGCCGACCAGGTATCCGAGCAGGAGGCCCGCGGCCGTCCCGACGACGGCCTGCGCGACGCTCTCGGCGAGGGTGATCGAAACGACGGTCCGGCGCGAGGCACCGATGGCTCGGAGCAGCGCGATGTCGCGCCGCCGCTCCGAGACGATCGTGCGGAAGGTGTTGTAGATGATCAACGCCGCAGCGAGCAGCGCGAGCAGGCCGAGGAGGCCGAACTGTATCTCCGTGAGCCGCAGGGTCGTCTGGAACGCGCCGCCTGCCTGGGCGGGTCCGACCTTGTAGTCATCACCCAGCCGCGAGCGCACGGCGCTCGTCACGGCATCCCGGTCCGCGCCGGCCGCGAACGCGCCCACGACCGTGTTGATCCGCCCTGGCTGGCCCAGGAGGTCCTGCGCGGCGCCGAGCGGCAGGTCGACCTCGGACTTCGGGGTGCTCACCAGGCCGACGACCTCGAATGTCGCCGTGCCCGAGTACGAGGGCAGGGTGATCCGGTCACCGACACCGGCCCCCAGGTCGCGCGCGAGGATCTCGCTGAGGACCGCCGCCGAGCGGTCGGACGCGGCCAGGAAGCGCCCGGCCGTGACCGGCGCCGCGGCGATGGAGAGGCCGGCCGAGCGCAGGCCTGCGGGGTCCGCGCCGACGAGCGTGACGACGCGAGCGGGGCCCGTGGGGAGCACGAGGCTCTTCTGCAGCAGGCCTGCCGCGCCCTGGACGCCCGGCGTGTCCTTCACGGTGTCTACCGCCGCGGCATCGAAGGTCCCCGTGGTGACGTGGGTGATCGTGAGGTCGGCCGCGCCCGCGGCGGACGCCAGCGTCCGCTGGACCGCGGCCCGCATCGTCGGTCCCACGAGTCCGAGGCCGAAGAACATCGCGACGCCGAACACGATCGCGAGCGTCGTGAGCACGCTGCGTAGCTTGCGGCCCGCGAGGTAGCGCGTGGCGAGGGCGACGTCGAAGACGAGCGTGCTCACAGCGACGCCACCTTCTCGCGCGCGAGGCGCGCTTCCGTCGGGCGGTCGCCGCCCAGGCGCGACTCGTCGACGATCCTGCCGTCCTTGAGGAAGACGATGCGGTCGGCATAGGCCGCGAGGCGCGGGTCGTGCGTGACCATGAGAATGGTCCGTCCGTCGTCAGCGAGCTTGCGCAGGAGTCCGGTGATCTCGTCCGCGGCGTGGGTGTCGAGGTTGCCCGTCGGCTCGTCCGCGAGGATCGCGAGCGGCTCGCTCACGAGCGCCCGCGCCAGCGCGACGCGCTGCTGCTGCCCCGCGGAGAGCTGGTCGGGGAGGTGCGTCGCGCGCTTGCCCATCCCCATGCGTTCCAGCCACGCGCGGGCCTCGTTGCGGGCTGCCGCGGGCGTGTGTCCGTCGAGCATCAGCGGCAGGGCGGCGTTCTCGGTCGCGTCGAGGACGGGGATGAGGTTGAAGAACTGGAAGACGAAGCCGAGGCGGCGGCGCCGCAGCTCGGTGAGCGAGTCATCGCTCAATGTCGAGATGTCGCGACCTTCCATGCGCACGGTGCCGGCGTTCGGGCGGTCGAGTCCCCCGATGAGATGCAGCAGGGTCGACTTGCCGCAGCCGCTCGGGCCCATGACCGCGATGAACTCGCCCTGGCCGATCGACACGCTCACGTGGTCGAGCGCCGTCACCGCCGCCTCGCCCTCGCCGTACACCTTCGTCAGGCCCTCGGTCTCGATGATCGCGGTCATGTCGTTCTCCCTTCGCTCGCCGGTGTCTGCGCTTCGATCCGCCGCCGCGCGCGCAGCGCGCGTCGCGGCCGGCCTTGCGGTCGCGGCTCGGGTTCGCGAGGGCCCTGTCGGCGCACGTCCTCGAGCCGCGACTCGACCATGTCGAGCCAGCGCAGCTCGGCCTCGAGCTGCATCGCGGCCTTGTCGAGGAGGAGGATCGTGCCGAGGTCGTCGTGCGGGTCGAGGCGTCCGCGCCGCTCGGTCACCTCGTGGAGCTCGCGATACAGCGCGGTGCGCTGGAGCCGGACGATCGAGTAGGGATCGACCCTCTGCAGCGAGATCCCGAGCATGAGCTTGATGAACGACTCGTCACGCTGGTGCTCGGGCACGGCGCTCGACGCGAACCACTGTCCGAGCGCCGCCTCACCGTCGGGGGTGAGCGCCCAGATGCGCTTCTCGGGGCCGCGCAACTGCTCGACGCCGATGTCGCGAACGAGGCCGGCTTCCGAGAGGCGGTCGAGCGTTGTGTAGACCTGCGCCGGCTTCAGGTCCCAGATCTCCTGGCCGCCAGCAAGCGCGAGGAACGCGGCGTGGAGCTCATAGCCGTGACGCGGTCGCTGCGCGAGGAGGCCCAGGAGTGCGTGTCTGACCGTCATCCAAACCTACTCTACCGTTACTGCGACAGAGTAGTAGTGGCGTCAAGCCCCCGGCTTCATCACCCTTGGCCACAGCAGCTCGCTGAACCGGTCGGGCGCCTCGAGCATGGGGCCGTGGCCGACCCCGTCCATGAGGACGAGCTCACAGCCGAGGGCGCTGGCGACCCGCTCCGCGTTCGGGCCGCCGGTGAAGGCGTCGAGCGCCCCCGCAATGACGACCCGTGGCACGTCGATCGCGCGGACGCGGTCGCCCGGCTTCCACTCGAGGAGCGCCGGGATCACGCCGAGCGCAGCCTCGAGGCTCTGGGCGCCGCCCTCGCGGACGAGGCGGTCCCAGCGCTCGTCCTTCGGCGCGCCGGGGACGATCGCGCGCAGGGCGGCGTCGAGGTAGGCGGGATCGTCCTTGAGCCGGCGCTGGTGTGCCTCGACCGCGTAGCTCTCCGGCATCCCGTCTATCCACGCCGGGGATACGACGACGAGCGAGGTCAGCCGCTCGGGCCACCCGAGCGTGAACTCGAGCGCGATGGCGCTCCCGAGCGAATGCCCGACGAGCCCGAAGCGCGTGAGGCCCAGCGCATCGGCGAGACCGCGCAGGTCCGCGGCGTACGTCCCGATGCGGTGGTCGTCGAGGCCCCCCTCGGTCCGTCCGCGGCCGCGGAGGTCGGGCGCGATCGCCCGCACCCCCGGCGGCAGGCGGTCGAGGACGGGCTCCCACCACGAGCTCGTCGCCCAGTTCCCGTGCAGGAGCACGACGGGGTGGCCGCTGCCGCGCTCGAGGTAATGGACGTCGATGCCGTTCGCGGCGAGGCGGCCCATCACGTCCCCACGACGACGCCGCCGTCGACGCTCAGCACGGCGCCGTTCACGAAAGCGGCGTCGTCCGACGCGAGGTAGAGGTACGCGAGCGCGATGTCCCGGGGTTCGCCGAGGCGGCGCACGGGGGTGTGCTCGACCATCGACGCGAGCACCTTCTCGGGCATCTGCCGGACCATGTCCGTTCCGATGAAGCCGGGCGCGACCGCGTTCACGGTGATCCCGCGCGGACCGAGCTCGCGCGCCCACACCTTCGTCATGCCGATGATCGCGGCCTTGGTAGCGACGTAGTTCGTCTGACCGAAGTTGCCGTAGAGCCCCACGACCGACGACGCGTTGAGGATCCGGCCGTAGCCCTGCCGGATCATGACCGGCGCAACGGCCCGCGTGCACGTGAAGACGCCCTTCAGGTTCACCGACACGACCGAGTCGAAGTCCTGTTCGGCCATCTTCCCGACGACCTCGCCGGCCTTCACCTTCACGAGCTGCGCGTCGCGGAGGATCCCCGCGTTGTTGACGAGGATGTCGATGCGCCCCAGCGACGCGACCGCCGCGTCGACCGCCTCCTGCACGCCCGCGGCGCTCGTCACGTCGACCTGCCGGAACGCGATGTCCTCGTCCGGCGCCGTGCCGGCGACGTCCCATACGACGACGCGCGCGCCCTCCGCGGCGAACGTGCGCGCCGTCTCGGCGCCGATCCCGCGCGCGCCACCGGTCACGATCGCCACGCGATCCTTCAGCCTCATCTCCCGAGATATGCCTCCTTCACGTGTGGATCCGCCAGGAGCCGCTCGCCGGTGCCCTCGAGCGTGACGCGCCCGAGCTCGATGACGTAGCCGCGCTGGGCGAGCCGCAGCGACAGCGGCACGTTCTGCTCGACGAGGAGGATGGCCACGCCGTCGGCGTGCACGTCGCGCAGCGCGCGGAAGACCGCCTGCACGAGGACCGGCGCGAGGCCGGCCGACGGCTCGTCGACGAGGAGGAGCCGCGGCCGCGCCATGAGGGCGCGGGCGATGGCGACCTGCTGCTGTTCGCCGCCGCTCATCGTCCCCGCGGCCTGGTCGAGCCGTTCGCGGACGCGCGGGAAGATCGCGCATACGCGCTCGAGCGTGCCGGCGCGGTGCGTCCACGCGTCGGACGCGGCCATCGCGCCGAGCTCGAGGTTCTCGCGCACGGTCATCTCGGGGAAGAGCTGGCGACCCTCGGCGACCTGCGCGACGCCGAGCGCCGCGATCTCGTGCGGGCGGCGTCCGACGAGCTCGACACCGGCGAGGCGGGCGGACCCGCCGAGCGGCGGGACGATCCCCATGAGCGCGCGCAGCAGCGTCGTCTTGCCGGCGGCATTCGCACCGACGAGGGCGACCGCCTCGCGCTTGCCGATGTCGAACGACACGCCGTAGAGCACGCGCGTGATGCCGTATCCCGCGACGAGATCGCGGACCTCCAGCAGGCTCATGACAGGGGGTCCTCGGGGATCGGAGCCCCAGGGGTAGGGGCCCCGGTGCGCGAAAGCGCGTCCCCGTCCTCCGTACCGAGGTACGCCGCGACGACCTTCGGGTCGCGCGAGACCTCCGCGTACGTGCCCTCGGCGATCTTCTTCCCGTAGTCCATGACGATCACCCGCTCGGAGAGGTCGCGCACCGTCGACATGACGTGCTCGATGAGGAGGAGCGTCACCCCATTGGCGCGGATCCGGTGCAGGAGGGCGACCGCCTCACGTTCCTCGACGGGTGTGAGGCCCTCCATCACCTCGTCGAGCATGAGGACGGCGGGACGGGTCGCGAGCGCTCGCGCCAGCTCGAGACGCTTCCGGTCCGGCACCGTGAGGCCGCTCACCGGCCATGACGCCCTCTCCGCGAGCCCGGCGAGCTCGCAGAGCCGCTGCGCCTCGGCGCGCGCCGCATCCACGCTCTTCGCGCGGCCGCCGAAGAGCGCGCCGACCATCACGTTCCCCATCACGTCGAGCTCGGCGAACGGCTGCACGACCTGGAACGTGCGGCCGATCCCCATGAGGCAGCGCTCGTGGGCCCGCACCCGCGTCACGTCCCGGCCGCGGAAGGCGATCTTCCCCGCGTTCGGCGCGAGCAGTCCCGAGACGAGGTTGAACGCGGTCGTCTTGCCCGCTCCGTTCGGGCCGATGACCGCGAGCGCACTGCCCTCATCGACGGCGAACGACAGCCCGTCGACCGCCGCGAGGCCGCGGAACCGGCGGACGAGGGACTCGGCTTCGAGCAGGCTCATGGCGAGCTGCGCACTAGGGGGCCCTTCGGAAGCGCCTGATCGCGCCGAGCCGCATCCTCGATCCGCGCCCCAGCACCTTGTCTGCGACACTGACGAGCCCTCTCGGCATGAAGAGCACGGCCAGCACGATCACCGCGCCGTAGACCACCTGATAGCCCTCTTTCCACGGCGGCGTCACGCGCAGGTACTCCTCGAGCGACCGCAGCACGAGCGTCCCGACCACCGGGCCGACCGTCGTGTAGATCCCGCCGAAGATCGGGAACGCGAGCGCCGCGACCGAACGGCTCACCTCGAACGCGTCGTTCGGGTCGGTGTGCGTGATGAAGGGCATGTAGTACGCGCCGGCGAGGGTCGCGACCACCGCCGAGGACGTGAACGCGAGCACCTTCGCGCGCACCACGGGGACGCCCATCGCCGCCGCGACCGCCTCGTTCGTCCGCAGCGCCGTCACCGCGTAGTGCCAGCGCGTGTAGCGCACGCCGAGCGACAGCGCGATGGCGAGCAGCGCGATGGCGCCGATGAGGTAGTAGCTCGCGACCCGGTCGCCCCCGAAGAGCGGCGGCATCGAGATGCCGATCGTGCCGCCGGTGACGTCCTGCATCTGGAGCGCGACCGTGCGCAGCACCTCGCCGAACGCGAGCGTCGCGATCGCGAAGTAGATGCCGCGCAGACGCAGCGTCACGGCCCCGAGCGCGAGCGCGATGGCCAGACCGATGACGCCCGCGAGCACGATCCCGAGGAGCGGCGGCAGCGTCGCGTACTTGTGCGCGAGCGCGACGCTGTACGCGCCGACCCCGAAGAACGCGCCGTGCGCCAGCGAGAGCTGGCCCGTGCGCGCGACGACGTCCCACGACACCGCGAGCGCGACGAACACGAGCATCACGTTCGCGAGCTGCATGAGGTAGCGGTCGCCTCCGATCGCGATCGGCAGCAGCGCGACCACCCCGCTGGCCGCGGCCCACAGCGCCAGCTCGCGCCTCACCGCGATCTCCCGAGCCCGCTCGGCTTCGCGAGGAGCACGAAGAAGATGATCAGGAAGAACAGGCCGTCGCGGAGCGCGCCTCCGCTCTCGACGTACTGCGACACGAACTGCTCGGAGAGCCCGAGGAGCAGGCTCGCCCACACCACCGCGAAGAGGTTTCCCAGGCCGGCGAGCACCACGATCGAGAACGCCTTGAGGATCGTCGCCAGGCCGAGGAACGGGCTCACCTGCGTCTGGAACACGAGCGTCACGCCCGCCGCCGCCGCGAGCGCGAGGGAGAGGCCGAAGGCGATGCCGTACACGCGGTCGACGTCGATGCCGATGACCATGGCACCGAGGCGGTTCTGCGCGACCGCGCGCATCTGCTTCCCCATGGGCGTGCGCGCGAGCACGACGTACGTCGCGCCGACGAGGACGATCGAGACGACGAACGCGGCGATGCGGGAGTACGTGACCGCGAGCGATCCGACGGGCAGCTCGAGCAGCTCGAACCGCCAGGCGAGGTTCGCGTCCTGCGCCTGCGGCGAGAGCACGATCGCGACGAGGTTCTGGATGAGGATGCCGAGGCCGAACGTCAGCAGCATCTGGTCGAGCTCGGGGCGGGGGAGGAGCGGGCGGAGCGTGAAGCGGAAGAGCCCGCGCCCGAGCACGAACATCGCGACCGCCGAGAGGGGGATCCCGAGCACCAGCACGAGCGGGCTCACCGCCGGGCCGAGCGCCAGCGGACCCGAGAGCAGGAGGAACACCCAGAACCCGACGTACGCGCCGAGCATGACGAACTCGCCGTGCGCGAAATTCACGATGCCGATGACGCCGAGCGAGATCGAGAGGCCGAGGGCCGTGAGGGCGTAGAGGCCGGAGCGCAGGATCCCGAAGATCAGGGTCTGCGGCAGCGCTTCCATCGCCGGGCTACCGGGGGCGCCCCTGACGGGGCGCCCCCATAGCGCGGTGGACCAGGATCACTTCAGCTTCGCGGTGCTGAGCTCGGCCGGGAAGACGATCTGCTGCTTCCCGCCCTGGAACTGGAACGTGACGAGCGAGGTGAAGCCCTGGTGCGCGATCGCGAGGCTCTTGGTGAACTTCAGCGTCGGACCGACCGGCGACGCGTAGTTCGTCTCCTCCATCGCCTTGATCCAACCGGCCGTGTTGTTCGGGCCGGCCTTCTTCAGCGCGTCGACCGCGGTGACGAGGTTGGTGTACGCGAGCGGTGCCCAGTAGCTCCCGGGCAGCTTGTTGTACTTCTTCTGGAAGTCCGCGACGAACTGCTTCGACGCGGCGGCCGGGATGTCCGGCGTCCAGAGGGTCAGGCCGGCGACGCCCTCCGACACCGGTGACTTCGCGAAGTCAGGCGGGAAGGACGGCGGCGAGGCGTAGACGAGCTTCGGAGCCCAGCCGACCTCCTTCATCTGCGTGAGCATCGGGATCATGTCGCCGGCGAACGGGACGACGATGAGCGCCTCCGCGCCGCTCGCCTTCAGCTTGTTGAGCATCGCGGTGAAGTCGGCCGAGCCGCTCTTGAACTTCTCGGCCGCGACGAGCTCCTGGCCCTGTGCCGGGAGCGTGTTCTTGAACCCGCCGGGCTGCCCGTCGGGCGTCTTGCTCTCGTACGCGCTCGTCCCGAACGCGCCGTCCTCGTACGCGAGCGCCCACTTCTTGTAGGGCGTGCTCTTCAGGAACGCGAGCGCGGACTGGCCGTTCATGTAGTCCCACGGGTGGTAGTGGAAGAAGTACGCCTGATCCTTCATCTGGGCCTCGAACGCGCTCGCTGCCGCCCCGGTCCAGGCCATCGGGATCTGCGCCTTCTTCGCCGGCTCGACGAGTGCGAGGCTGATCGTGGACGCGAGCCCGCCGATCATGACGTCGACCTTGTCGTTGTTGACGAGCTTCTCCCAGGACGCGACGGCGGTCGCGGGGTCGTTCTTGTCGTCCTCGTAGATGACGTCGACCTTTACGTCGCCCTTCGCGTTGATCTGCTCCTTGGCGAGCTCGTAGCCCTCCTTCATGTCCTGTCCCGTCGCGCCGGACGGGCCGGTGAGCGGGATGAGCGCGCCGAGCTTGAACGCCTGCGGCGCCTTCGTCGGCGCGGTCGTCGGCGCGGTCGTCGCGGCCTGTGTCGCCGTCGCGCTCGGCGACGGCGCGGCCGTGCCGCCGCACGCCGCTGCGACGAGGCCGATGACGGTCAGTGCGATCGCGAGTCTCTTCACGTGCTGCTCCCTCCAAGTTCGCTTCGGAAGCGCTCGGCGCTCCCGGACCGTGTCCTCGATCCGCGTCCTACACCGTCGACCTCTGGCCCACCTCCTCGCGCAGCGTCCGCTTCAGGACCTTCCCCGCCGCATTGCGCGGCAGCGCGTCCACGAAGACGACGTACTTGGGCGTCTTGTACTTGGCGAGCCGCGCGCGGCAGTGTCCGATCAGCTCGTCGGCGGTCGCGTGCGCCGGCGGGCGCAGCGCGACGACGGCGCAGACGGCTTCGCCCCACCGGTCATCCGGGACGCCGATGACGGCGGCCTCCGCGACGGCCGGGTGCGCGAAGAGGACGTCCTCGACCTCGGCCGAGTACACGTTCTCGCCGCCGGTGATGACCATGTCCTTCTTCCGGTCGACGAGCGTGAGGAACCCCTCGCCGTCGAGGAAGCCGAGGTCGCCGGTGCGGAACCACCCGTCGGCCGTGAACGCCTCGGCCGTCGCGTCGCGCCTGTTCCAGTAGCCGGCGAAGACGTTCGGCCCGCGGAAGTGCACCTCGCCGATCGCTCCGGCCGGCAGCGGCCGCTCGTCGTCGCCGACGACGCGCAGCTCGACGAACGCCGCGGCCTTCCCGACGCTCCCCGCCTTGCGCGCGGCATCGGGGACGGGCATGAGCGTGCCGCCCGGCGCCGTCTCGGTCAGGCCATACCCCTGCAGGTACGTGAAGCCGCGCGCGGCGAGGCGGTCCATGACCGCGAGCGGCATCGGCGCGCCGCCGCTCACGACGTAGCGCAGGTCACGCAGGCGCGCCTGCGTGAAGTCGTCGAGCTTCAGCATCTCGAGCCATATCGCGGGGACCCCGAAGCACAGCGCCGCTCGCTCGCGCTCGAGGATCCCGAGGAGCTCTGCCGCGTCGAACCTGCGGACGATGACGACGCGCCCGCCGAGCGTGAGGGAGGGGACCGTGTAGAGCCCGACGCCGCCCGAGTGGAACATCGGCAGGACGGTCACCGTCGTGTCGAGCTCGGTGAGGGCGACCGGCGTCGCCATGTTCACCACGTTCCAGAACCAGTTCGCGTGCGTGAGGACCGCGCCCTTCGGGTGACCCGTCGTGCCGGACGTGTAGAGGATCGCATGCGGGTCGCCGAAGCTCGCGCAGTCCTCGCCCCCGTCGATCGGCGCCGTCGCGTCCCGCCGCCGCGCGTACTCATCGCCGAGCTCGATGCGCGCGCGCACCGGCAGGTCGGCCGAGAGCCGGTCCGCGAGCCCGCGCTGCTCGAGTCCGACGAACAGCACCGTCGCGCCCGAGTCGCGGATCTGGTGGTCGAGCTCCGCGGGCGCGAGCCGCCAGCTCAGCGGGACGAGGATCGCGCCGACCTCCGCCGTCGCGTAGAAGAGCTCCATGAACTCGTGGCAGTTGACGGTCAGCGTCGCGACGCGGTCGCCGCGGCGGACGCCGAGCGCGCGCAGCAGGCCCGCCGCGCGCCGGACGCGGTCCCAGAGCTCCGCGTAGGTGAGCCGCGTCGATCCGTCGACCAGCGCCTCGCTTGCGCCGCTCAGGTCGGCGCGGTGCCGGAGCCACGACGACGCGCCGCGCTCGGGCGTCGCGAGGGATGGGCGCAGCCCCCATTCCGACCCTCGGTCTGCGCGCCCGGGGAACGACGAACTCACGCTCGACCCCAGCGGATGACGGTCGCCGCCCACGAGTAGCCCGTCCCCGCCGCGAGGAGCACGACGACGTCGCCGTCGCTGAGGCGGTCCTGCTCGCGCGCTCGGTGCAGGCCGACGAGCGGGTCGATCGCGCTCATGTGGCCGTGGTCGCTGAGGTACACGCCCTGGTCCTCGCGCAGGCCGAGCCCCTCCATGACCTGCGCGAACACCGAGCGTTTGGTGTGGATGGGGCACACGAGGGCGACGTCGTTCACGCCGTATCCGCTCCGCTCGAGCGCCTCGCGTGTGACGCCGACGAAGCGATCGACCGAGAGGGGGTCGAGCCGTCGCTTCATGTCGGCGGGGTCGCGGACGTCGAGCGAGTGGCGGCGCTCGCGCACGCTCCGTTCGCTCGCCGGCTCGCGTGAGCCGCCCGCGGGGACCATGACGTCGTCGGCGAACGACCCGTCGGTGATGCCGGCGGTCTCGAGGACGTGATTCGCATCGTGGTCGCGCCGCAGCAGGGCCGCCGCGCCGCCTGCGCCGAAGTTGAACATGAACCGCGAGCGCTCGTTCGTGTAGTCGATGAGGTCGTGCTCGCGCGATCCTCCGGCGACGAGGACCTGGCGCACGCCGTCGTCCGCCGCGAGCAGCGCCTTCGCGACCTTCAGCGTCATCGGCGTGCCGCAGGAGACGCCCTGGACGTCGAACGCGAGCGCGCCGTCGGCGCGCGGCGCCAGCAGCTGCTGCACCTTCGGCGCGGCGCTCCAGACCGGATAGTCGCGATACGGGCTGCCCATGTAGAGGAGGACGTCGATCGCGCCGTCCTGCCGCTCGAGGATCGGCCGCGCCGCCTTCGCCGCGAGGTCCGAGACGTGCTCGTCCGGCTTCGCGATCCGCTTGCGGTCGAGCCCGAACTTGTCGCGGATCACGTCCGCCGGTATCCCGGAGAGTGCCGCGATCTCGTCCGCCGTCTGGACGTCGGTGGGGGAGTAGCCCTGCACGTCGACGAGCCCGACCGTGGTCACTTCGCGGGCGTCTTCTTCCAGCCGAGGCCGTGTGCGAGGAACGCGCGGATCGTGCGGCGCGCCGCTGCGCTCGGCAGCTTGCCATCCCACAGGACCGAGCGCATCCCGAGGGCCTCGGCCATGCCCATGAGCGCGTAGGCGAGCGTCTCGGCGTCCATGTCCGCGCGGATCTGGCCCTTCGCCTGGGCCGCCTTGAGCCCGCGCACGTAGCCCTCGGCGAGCGTGCGGTAGTGCCAGCGGTACACGTCCTCGTCGACCGTCTCGGCCTGGAGGACCACGCGGTACAGGTCGCGGTGCTCGCGCACGAACTCGAAGAACGTCTCGAACCCGGCGACCTCGACCTCGAGGCGGCCGTCGATGCCCTGCACGCGCTCGCGGATGGCGGCGCGCAGTCGTTCGTTGAGCGTGCGCACGAGCTCGCGGAAGATCGCCTTCTTGTCCGGGAAGTAGAGGTAGAAGGTCCCGAGGGCGACGTCAGCCTTCTGCGTGATCTCCACGATCCCGGCGTTGTGGAACCCGCGCTCGCCGAAGATGCGCTCCGCGGCGTCGAGGAGCGCCTGCCTCGTGCGCTGGCCGCGGGCGGTGAGGGGGATGACGCGAGCGGGCGATCCCCTCCCGGCGGCCCGGGAGGTGCGGCGGCGAACTGAAACCTGATTCATGTCTCAGCCGCGGCACGATACGCTCCCCCACGAGGGAGTCAACCGTCCCCCGGGCGCGCAGGGCGAGGCGAAGACGAGGCCGAGCACCCGAACCCGAGGGAGGGTCGATCCCGAGCGAGGGTCGGAGAAGCGGAAGGAGCCTTACTTGGTGTCGAAGGCCTTGAGCGCGAGCTTCGCGGAGGTCTCGGCGAGCGTCGTCGCGTTCGCCTGGCCCTCGCGGACCGCCTCGGCCCACTGGTCGGCGAGCTGCCTCGACGCCCCGATCGCCGCGTCGGCCACGACGCGGCCGGCCGCGATCGCGTCGCTCTGCAGGTCGAACGCGGCCTTCAGCCCGGAGATCGCCGCCGCGCTGGTCGCCTCGACGTATTCCCGGCCGACCTCGGCCGCCTTCTCGATCATCTCGCGCGCCTCGGCGGGCTCGCCCGCCGTCGTGTGCTTCTCGGTCGCCATCTCTGGTGCCTCCCGCGCGTCGTCGGACGCGCTTGCATTTCGAAGATATCTGCATTATGCATATAGATGCACCGATGTCAAGCGCTGAGCAGGCCCGCGGAAAGCGCGCGGCGTCCAGCGCGAAGGCCGACGAGGCGTTCGCGCCGGGCGTGCGCGATCTCCTCGTCCCGTACGTCCTGCTCGCGATCTCGGCGCAGCGCGCGCACGGCTACCTCATCGAGCAGTACCTGCGCGGCCTCGGGTTGGCGCAGGTCGAGATGAGCACGCTGTACCGGACGCTGCGTCAGCTCGAGAAGCAGGGGCTCGTCACGTCCTCGTGGGAGGCCGGACCGGGCGGGCCGGCGCGGCGCGTGTACTCGCTCACGGACTCGGGCCAGGCGTGGCTGCGCGCCGGCGCGAACGCGCTCGCGGCGTACCGGTCGGCCATCGACGCCTTCTTCGGCATGTACCGTCCTGCGTCCGCGGCCGGACCGAAGACCAGGAAGAAGGGGACCTCGAGATGAGCGACGAGCAGAAGGGACCAGAGCCGGCACCTGACCCGTTCGCGCTGTGGCGCCAGTGGTACGAACAGCAGCAGCAGGCGTGGGGGAAGGGTCTCGCGGACACCACGGGGAGCGAGGCGTTCGCCGAGATGCAGGGGAAGATGCTGGAGACCTTCCTGGCGTTCCAGAAGACGATGCGCGATACGAGCCGCGCGCAGCTCGAGGCGCTCGGGCTGGCGACGCGCGACGACGTCGCGCGGCTCGGTGAGATCGTCCTCGGGCTCGAGGAGAAGATCGACGAGCTCACGGACCTGTTCCGACCGTCGGTGGGGGGGACCCCTCCCTCCGGCCCCAGGGGTAGGGGCCCCTGGGCGCGTAGCGACGCTCGGCCTCGTCGCTTCGGCCCGGCCTCAGCGCCTCGGTCTGCGCGCCCGGGGGACGGTGGGTCGCGGCGGTCCACCGCGAAGAAGCGGCGGTGATCGCGGCGGCGCGCCTCGTCGAGATGGCGCACCTCGTCGCGACGGCGCGCGACGCGCAGGTGGGCCGGACGCCGAGCGAGATCGTGTGGCGCAAGAACAAGGCGCGGCTGTACCGCTACGTGCGGAGGACGCCGCCGACGCGGCGTACGCCGATCGTGCTGATCCTCCCGCTCATCAACCGCGCGTACATCCTCGATCTGCGGCCCGGCGCGAGCTTCGTCGAGCACCTCCTCGCCTCCGGCCACGACGTCTACCTCCTCGATTGGGGGATCTGGGGGCCCGAGGACCGGAACATCGACGTGACGACGCTCGTGACGCGGTACGTCCCGCGCGCGGTGCGCGAGGCCGCGCGTCTCGGTGGCGCGCCCGTGACCGTGCTCGGCTACTGCATCGGCGGCGCGCTCGCGACGTGCTACGTCGCGCTGTATCCGGCCGACCCGATCCGCGACCTCATCCTGCTCACGACGCCGATCGACTTCAGCGATGCCGGCAGGTTCGGGCTGTGGACGAAGAAGGGCACCTTCCCGATCGACCGCATCCGCGAGATCTACGACGTCGTCCCGCCCGACCTCATCCAGTACGGCGCGAAGCTCCTGAACGGCCCGCTCGCCGACCTGGGAACGTTCGTCGCGCTCGGCGAGCGCCTCGGCGCGCCCGGGTTCGACCCCGACGCGTGGCGGGCGATGTTCCGCTGGGTGAACGAGCCCACGCCGTTCCCGGCGGCGGCCTATCACCAGTGGATCACCGAGTTCTATCAGGGGAACGCGCTCAGCCGGGGCACGCTCCGTATGGATGGGCGGCCGGTGCGGCTCGACGCGATCTCGCTGCCGATCCTCAACGTCGCGGCGACCGCGGACGCGATCGCGCCGCGACCGACGACCGAGGTCGTCCTCCGCAAGGTCGCCAGCCGCGACCGCGAGGAGATCCTCGTCGACGGCGGCCACGTCGGCATCGTGGTCGGCCGGTCGGCGAAGCGTGACCTGTGGCCGCGCGTCTCCGGCTGGCTCGCGCGGCACGACGGATGACGACGTTCGCGACGCCGGAGGTGCGCCGGCGCCGGAACAAGGTCGTCTCCGCCGATGACGCGGTCGGCGTGGTCGTCGACGGCGACACGCTCGTCACCGGCGGGTTCGTCGGCATCGGCTTCGCGGAGGAGCTCGCACTGGCGCTCGAGCGGAGGTATCTCGCAACGGGCGCGCCGCGCGGCCTCACGCTCGTCTACGCCGCCGGGCAGGGCGACGGAAAGACGCGCGGCCTCAACCACCTCGCGCACGAGGGCCTCGTGAAGCGCGTGATCGGCGGGCACTGGGGCCTGGTGCCGGCGCTCGGCGCGTTGGCCATCGACAACAGGATCGAGGCCTACTGCTATCCCCAGGGCGTCGTCTCGCACCTGTTCCGGGAGATCGCCGGGCGGCGCCTCGGCGTCATCTCGAGGATCGGCCTGCACACCTTCATCGATCCGCGCCAGGGAGGCGGCCGCATGAACGCGGCCACGACCGAGGACCTCGTCCGCCTCATCGAGGTGGGCGGCGAGGAGTACCTCTTCTATCCGGCCCTCCCTCTCACCGTGGCCTTCCTGCGCGGCACCACGGCGGACGAGGAGGGCAACGTCACCATGGAGCGCGAGGCGCTCACTCTGGAGTCGCTGGCGATCGCCGAGGCGGTCAAGAACTCCGGAGGCATCGTGGTCGTCCAGGTCGAGCGCGTGACCAGCGAGCGCACCCTCGCGCCGAAGGACGTGCGCATCCCGGGGATCATGGTCGACGCGGTGGTCGTCGCCCGCCCCGAGAACCACCCGCAGACGTTCATGGAGACGTACAACCCGGCCTACACGGGCGAGATCAAGGTGTCGCTCGACCTGCTGGCGGCAATGCCGCTCACCGAGCGCAAGGTCATCGCCCGGCGAGCGGCGATGCTCCTGCGCATGAACGCGGTGGTCAACCTGGGGATCGGCATCCCCGAGGGGATCGCGTCCGTTGCCAGCGAGGAGCGGATCCTCGATCTCATCACGCTCACCGTCGAGGCCGGCGGGATCGGCGGCGTCCCCGCGGGCGGGCTCAGCTTCGGAGCGGTGGCCAACGCGGAAGCGGTGATCGATCAGCCTTCGCAGTTCGACTTCTACGACGGTGGCGGGCTGGACCAGGCCTTCCTCGGGATGGCCGAGGCCGATGCCGAGGGCAACGTGAACGTGAGCCGCTTCGGTCCGCGGTTCGCCGGACCGGGAGGCTTCATCAACATCAGCCAGAGCGCGAAGGCCGTCTACTTCATGGGCTCCTTCTCGGCCGGCGCCCGTGTCGAGGTCGTCGACGGGGCGGTGCGCATCGTCCGCGAGGGCCCGGGCCAGAAGTTCGTTCCGCGCGTCGGCCAGGTCACCTTCAACGGCCCGTTCGCGCACCGCCGCGGACAGACCGTCCACTACATCACGGAGCGCGCGGTCTTCCGGCTCAGCGACCGCGGTCTCGAGCTCATCGAGATCGCGCCGGGGATCGATCTCCAGCGGGACGTGCTCGACCGGATGGGCTTCAGGCCGACGATCGCCTCGGATCTCCGGAGGATGGACGCGGCCCTCTTCCGGCCCGGCCTCATGGGCCTGGCCGATCGGCAGCCGCTGGTCCTGGAGCAGAGGGTGTCGTACGACGCCGCGGAGAACATCGCCTACGTCAACTTCGAGGGCCTGCGGATCCTGACGGAGCACGACGCCGACGAGCTCGCCGGGTTCCTGGACTCATGGTTCAGGAAGCTTGGCGCGAAGGTCCACGTGATCGTGAACTACGACAACTTCGAGCTCGGTGCATCGGCCTCGGACCGGTTCTTCGAGATGGTGCGACACAACCGCGAGAGCTTCTTCCTCTCCTCGACGCGCTACTCGTCGAGCGCCTTCTTCCGCCATCAGCTCCGAGAGCAGTTCGCCGTCGCCGATCTGTCGAACAGCTTCTACGCGAGCTTCGAGGAGGCGAGGCACGGGCTCGGCGCGCCCCCGGGG
Organism: uncultured Chloroflexota bacterium; assembly: GCA_964609145.1. Lineage (GTDB taxonomy): Bacteria > Chloroflexota > Limnocylindria > P2-11E > P2-11E > JACPOT01. The sequence continues at coordinate 11,488 of CAZSRI010000007.1, read as the reverse complement.
CCCCAGGGGGGCGTTTGACCGGATGCCCTCCGATCGGTCACCGGACCTCGCGCGGTCGTCGAGCGCCGGTCGAGCAGGACGGCGTCGCGGGGTCCTGGGATCGCGAAGCGGCCGGCTACGAGATCAGCCGGTCCTGACGCCCACGGCTCCGCGCGGACGCGCGGCGCGGCGGGTCGCGGCCTCGGCCGTTCGGTCGCGTGCCAGCGGATCGGCCTCGAGGATCCTGCGGAGGCGAAGGGCCAGCAGCAGCTCCACCGAAGCGTCGCCATCGTCAAGCCCTGGTCCGAGCAGGCGGCGAAGGATCGCCAGCCTGTACTTGACCGTGTTCAGGTGCAAGCCGAGCTCGCGCGCGACGAGCTTGAGGTTGCCACGCCGGGAGAGGTAGGTCTCGAGGGTCGGCAGCGACCAGGACCTCCCCAGGCCGGCCGCCCGCTCCGACAGGACCTCGTCGGCCCAGCGCTTCGCGGCGGCCGGGTCGCTGAGCGCCACGGCGTAGTGACCGAGCGCCGCGAAGTCGTGCACCCCGCGCTTCCCAATGTGAAGCGCGCGGCCGATCCTGGTCGCGAGACGGGCCTCGGCGTAGCTGGTGGACGTGTTCACGGGGCCCTCTGAGTCGCCGCCCAGCCCGACGCAGCTGACGAGCGGCGCGGCGGCCAGGAGCTCCTCCAGCCTTTGGATCACCTGTTGCCGGCCCTGCCCCGCGGGGCGGCGCACGATCGCGACGACCGAGCGTTGCCGCACCGTCCACAGCACTGCGTGGACGCGCGTCTCGCACGCCATCCCCACGCGGTCGAGGCCCTCCATGGGGAGCTCCTCGGAGACCTCCGCGACGAGAACGGCGTGCGGGCGGCCGAGGTCCGGCATCAGGTCGAGCCGCGCCTCCTCGGGGCGGCCGGCAAGGAGGAGCTCGAGCAGGGCGGAGCGCCTGAGCTCGGCCTCTCCGCTCAGGCGCCGCTGCTCGTCGAGGTAGTTCGTGTCGACCTCGGTCGAGAGCGCGTCGGCGAAGTCGAGGGCCCACTCTGCCAGGACCGCGAGTAGAGGTGCGAGCTCAGGACGCTGCCACTCGGGGTCGAGCAGCAGCTCTCTCCACATGACGCGGACCGCGATGCGATAGGCCTTGAGCAGGGACTGGAGGTCGATCCCCTGCCGCACGCGGCGGCGCGCCCCGCGGCGGATCGGCGCGAGGTCCGCCTCGTCGATCTCCCCCGTCTTGATCGCCGTCAGCCACACGCGCACGATGACCGCGGAGACGCTTTGGACGTCCCGTATCAGGTCCGGATCGCGGATCTCGGCGTACGCGGGGATCTGCGCGCACAGGGCCTCGAAGATCGTGGCCGAGATGCGGTCCGCCTCGGCCTCCTGCCGGGCGGCCGCGGTCCGGAGGACGCTCAGCTGCCGGGTATCAGCGACCTCCTCGAGGGGGTAGCCGTGGAGACGGAAGCTCCGTCTCGGTGGCACAGGATCGACGCGTGCAGCGGCCAGATCTTCCTCCTCAACTTGTCCCAAGCGACCAAGAACGGCCCCGGTCCGCGATGCTAGCGTCCCGAAAAATGGTGCCGTCGGGCACTTCCTCACGCTCGCTCGACGACCGCGGATCCGACCTGGATCTGACAGGGCGCCTCGCCCTGGTGACCGGAGCCGCTTCGGGGATCGGGCGGGCCGTGGCCCGGTACCTGGATGCCCGGGGAGCCGAGGTCGTCTTCAACGACGTCGACGGCGAGAGGCTCGCGAGCGCGACCGCGGGCCTCGCGCATGCGCGCTGGATCGTCGCGGACCTCTCGGACCGGGAGCAGGTCCACCGGCTGGCTCACGACGCCGGCCCGGTGGACATCCTGATCAACAACGCCGGCCTGCAGCACGTGGATCCCGTCGAGCGCTTCGAGCCCGCCCGGTGGGATCACCTGCTGTCGGTGATGCTCACCGCTCCTTTCCTGCTGATCCGGGCGCTCCTGCCGGGGATGTACGAGCGCGGCTGGGGCCGGATCGTGAACATCGCCTCGGTCCACGGCCTGGTCGCATCGCCGTACAAGGCGGCCTACGTCACCGCCAAGCATGGTCTGTTGGGGTTGACCAAGACCGTCGCGCTCGAGGCAGGGGCGCGGGGTGGCGACATCAGCGTCAGCGCCGTCTGTCCCTCGTACGTTCGCACCCCGCTCGTCGAGAAGCAGATCGCCGACCAGGCGCGAGTGCGCGGCATCTCCGACGACGAGGTCCTCGAGCGCGTGCTGCTGGAGCGCAACGCGGTCAAGAAGCTGATCGAGCCCGAGCAGGTGGCGCGGGCGGTCGGCTTCCTGTGCGGCGAGGGCGCCTGGTCCATCACCGGCGGCGCCTTGACGCTCGACGCGGGCTGGCTGGCCCACTGAACCGGCGCTGAGTCAGGGACCGATCCGAAGAAACACCCGAGGAGGGGAAGGAAATGAGATCGCTGTCGATCCCGAAGGGCTCGCTGATCCTGATCGCCATCGCCGCGCTCGTCGCGGCGGCCTGCGGAGGGGCCGCGCCCTCCGCCGGCGGCACCGGCGGCGGCGCCGCCACCGCCGCCGCCGCCACCACCACCAAGGGCACGGTCAAAGTGGGGCTTGCGACCTCCCTGAGTGGCAGCATCGCGAGCTACGGACAGGCGGGGCTCAACGCCATCCAACTCGCCGTCGACGACACCAATGCCAAGGGCGGCGTGAACGGCTACAAGATCGAGCTGGACCAGGCCGACGACACGGCGAAGCCTGACGTGGGCGCCGAGGCCGCCCGCCGGATGATCCTCGAGGACAAGGTGGTGGCCCTCTTCGGCGCCGTGAGCTCGGCCGTCTGTCTCGCCGAGAGCCCGATCGTCAAGCAGTACAAGGTCCCCTTCATCACGTTCACGTGCAACGACTTCAACCTGACGACCACCAAGTACCAGCCGTACATCGCGTCGGTCGTCCCGAACACGTTCATGGAGGGCAACGCGATCGCCGCCGCCCTGGCCGCGGATCCCAAGTACAAGACCTACTACATCCTCGCGCCGGACTACAGCTTCGGCCACACCGAGGCCGACGCGTTCAAGGCGAGGCTCGCCTCGCAGAACCCGAACGCGAAGATCGTCGGCGAGGACTACCCGAAGCTCGGTTCGACGGACTACACCTCCTACATCACGAAGATCCTGTCGGCCAAGCCGGACGTCGTCTACTCGAACATCTACTCGGGCGACCTCGTCACGTTCGTCAAGCAGGCGGCTCCGTACGACTTCTTCAACAAGGTCACCTTCTCGACCCTGACGTCGACGGACGACCTCCAGACCCTCGGCGACGCCTTCCCGGTCAACCTGCTCGGCTACGCTCGGGCGCCGTTCTACGCGATCGACACGCCCGAGAACAAGGACTTCGTCAAGCGCTTCCGCGACCGGTTCTCGAAGTACCCGTCGGAGTGGGCGATCATGGGCTATGACGCGTTCAACCTATGGGCGAACGCGGCCAAGGCCGCCGGCAGCTTCGACACCGACAAGGTCATGGACAAGATCGTCGGTCAGCCGTTCAAGGGCCTGCGCGGCACGTTCACCATCCGGAGCGTCGACCATCAGGCGGATGTCGCGGAGTGGGTCGGCGTGACGACGAAGAGCGGGGACTACCCGTTCCCGATCTTCAAGGACGCGAAGGTGGTGCCTGGCGCATCTCTGCTGATGCCGGAGGACAAGGTGAAGCAGCTGCAGCAGGGTGGCTGAGCGTGGCGACGCTCGTCCTGTTCGTCTTCGCCGGGCTGTCCCAGGCGAGCCTGCTGTTCCTCGTCGCCGCCGGGCTGTCGCTGGTGTTCGGCGCGCTTCGCGTGATCAACCTGGCGCACGGCTCCCTCTACATGATCGCGGCGTTCGTGGCGACGACGGTCGTCGCGCTGGTCGCGCGGTCGAGCCTCGGCTTCGTGGCCGCCCTCCTGATCGCGCCGGCCGTCGTCGCGCTGCTCGGTGCCCTCATCGAAGTGACCGTGCTCCGCCGCCTCTACGGTCGGGAGCACCTGCTGCAGCTGCTCGCGACCTACGCGCTCACGCTCGTCTTCGCGGGCGGCGTGCGGCTCGTCTTCGGAACGGAGAACCGCAGCATCTCGCCGCCCGACCTGCTGAGTGGCGGGGTGCTGATCGCGGACCTCACCTTCCCCGTTTACAAGCTCTTCCTCATGGCGGCCGCCGTCGCGGTGGCCGTCGGCCTGTACCTGCTGCTCTATCGCACGAGCCTGGGCCGCAACATCCGGGCCGCCGTCGACGACCCCGTGCTGCTGAGCGCCTCAGGCGTGAACGTGTCGCGGCTCTTCACCGTCGTGTTCATGATCGGCGCCGGCCTGGCCGCGCTCGGCGGTGTCCTGGTCAGCCCGGACCAGGCCGTCACCGGAAGCATGGACACCGACGTGCTGGTCGACGCCTTCGCGATCTCCGTCATCGGCGGGCTGGGCAGCCTCGTCGGCTCCTTCGTCGGAGCCCTCATCGTCGGGCTCGCGACCGCCGGTGGGATCCTCATTCCCGCCACCTCGCGCTGGTCGCTCGCCTTCATCTTCGCTCTCATGGCGATCGTGCTGACGATCCGGCCGTGGGGCCTCTTCGGACGCCAGGAGTGAGCCGAAGCGCGCCGTGGCGCGGGCCGTCGCTCGAGGCCCTTCGCTGGGGGGCCGCCGGACTCCTCATCGCGCTGGCCGCGCTGCTGCCGCCCCTTACCGGCCTCCTCGAGGGCGTGCTCGGCCGGGAGGGGATCAGCCCCGCGTTCACCCTGCTCCTGGGCACGGCGGCCCTCGTCCTCGCGCTCTGGTCGATCTCCTACAACCTCATGCTCGGGTACACCGGGATGGTCTCGTTCGCCCACGCCGCCTACTACGGCGTCGGCGCATACACCGTCGCGCTCCTCTACGAGTACCTGAACTGGTCGGTCCTCTCCGGCCTCGCCCTCGCGCCGCTCGTCGCGGGCGCCGTGGGCCTCCTCACCGGCCTCGTCGCGCTGCGAGCGGTCCGGCTGTACTTCGCGCTTCTGACGCTCGCCATCTCACAGCTCTTCTTCGTGATCGCCTTCGAGTGGTACTCGTTCACCGGCGGCGACAACGGCATCCACGGCATCACGCCGCCGGACCTCATCAGCGACCCCACGGTCCTGTACTACTTCGTCGCCGCGGTCGTCGGCCTGTGCATGCTCCTGATGTTCGGGCTGGTGCGCTCTCCCTTCGGCGCCGCGCTGCTCGCGATCCGCGAGAACCGGCTGCGCGCGGCCTCGGTCGGCCTGAACGTGAAGCGGTACGAGCTCGCGGTCTTCACCATCTCGGCCGCCTTCGCGGGCGTCGCCGGCGCGCTCTACGCGATCTACGACCTGCAGGCCTATCCGCAGCTCATGTACTGGACCAACAGCGCCCAACCGATCGTGGTGACACTGCTCGGCGGCACCAACACCTTCCTGGGTCCCGCGGTCGGAGCGGCGGTCTATACGGTCCTGGCGAACGCCATCGGCAAGAACCTGCCTTCCCAGTTCGACATCGTCCTGGGCGCGGTGGTGCTGGGCGTGGTCCTCGTCGCCCCCGGGGGGCTCTCCTCGCTGATCGACGTCGTCCGGCGGTGGCTCGCCGCCGAGAGCGGCGCCGCACCCGCGCCCCAGGAGAGCGGCGGAGAGGCGCTCGAGCATCTCGACGTCTCGACCGCTCTCAAGGCTGTCGCCCCCGCCGCGGGCCCGGCGAGCGGCGACGCCGGCGCGCTGCTCGAGGTGTACGACGTGAGCAAGCGCTTCGGTGGTCTCCAGGCCGTCGGGGGCGTCACCCTCAGGGTCCGGGAGGGACAGCGCCACGCCATCATCGGACCGAACGGCGCCGGCAAGTCGACCCTGTTCAACCTGATCACCGGGCAGCTCACACCCGACGCGGGACGCGTCGTCTTCGACGGCGTCGACATCACCGGCTGCCGGCCCTATCAGCTGTGGCGCTTCGGGATCGGACGTGCCTTCCAGATCACCAACATCTTCCCCAGGTTGAGCGTCCTGCAGAACCTGCAGTACGCGATCCTCGCGCACCGCGCCCTGACCGCACGCCCTTTCGGCGTCGCCGACCGCATGTACCGGGATGAGGCGATGCAGATGCTGGCGGCGGTCGGGCTCGAGCGCGACGAGGGGCTCCCCGCCGGACTGCTGTCGCACGGCGATCAGCGCGCCCTCGAGCTCGCGATCGCGCTCGCGCTCGGCACCCGCCTTCTCCTTCTCGACGAGCCGACCGCCGGCATGTCGCCCTACGAGACGAGGCGGGCGATGGATCTGATCGCCAAAGTGGTGTCGGAGAAGGGGCTGGCGCTGCTCTTCTGCGAGCACGACATGGAGATCGTGTTCGGGACGGCCGACACCGTCACCGTCATGCACCAGGGGAGGGTGCTCACCGAGGGGACGCCCGACAGGGTCCGCTCCGACTCGGAGGTGAAGAGGGTCTACCTGGGGGACCTCGAGCTCGACCTGCCCGCGCCGGGGGTCACGACGGGTGCTTGAGGTGTCCGGGCTTCACGTCCGCTACGGCAAGAGCCACGTGATCTTCGGCATCAGCCTCACGGTGTCGGAGCGCGAGGTCGTGGCCCTCCTCGGACGCAACGGCGCCGGCAAGACGACGACGATCATGGGCATCGCGGGCCTGCTCGACGGCGCCACCGGCGGCGTCCGGGTGGACGGCATGGACATCGGCCGCTGGCCGTCGTACCGGCGCGTCCAGGCGGGCATCGCCTACGTGCCATCCGGGGCGCGTTGCTTCCCGTCGCTCACCGTGCAGGAGAACCTCGAGATCTGCGCCCGCCCGCCGAACGGCTCCGCGCCGCGCTGGACGACGCGGCGTGTCTACGACCTCTTCCCCAAGCTCGAGCAGCTCCGCTCCTCGATGGCCGGCGGGCTCTCCGGCGGCGAGCGCCAGATGCTGGCGGTAGGACGGGCGCTGATGCTCAACCCGAGGGTGATCCTGTTCGACGAGCCGACGGAGGGACTGGCCCCCGTGATCGTGCAGGGCCTGGCCGGGCTCATCGTGGACCTCCGGTCGGCCGGCGTGGGGGTCCTGCTGGCGGAGCAGAACCACCGCATGGCGCTGCGGGTCGCGGACCGCGCGGCGTTCATCGAGAAGGGCCGGATCGTGAGCGAGCTGCCGGCTCAGGAAGCACGCACATCTGAGATCCTGCACCGGGTGCTCGGGGTCTAGGGGAGGCCTTCGCCGCGCAGCGCCGTGCCGAGCGCCGGTCGTGACACCGGAGCGCGGCTTGCCACTATCGTCGTGGTGTTGTTCAGCGTCTCCGTCTTGTTCGTCGGCTCGACGGTCCTGGCCATCGTCCTCGCCGTGGTCGCGAGCCCACTCGTCGAGCGGCTCGCGCACCGCTATGAGCTGCTCGACGTCCCCGGCGGCCGGCGGCGCCATTTCGAACCGGTCCCACGCGCCGGCGGGGTCGCGATCGCGGCCGCGTTCGGCCTGACGATCTTCGCGTTCTGGGCCGCGGACCACATCGCCGGGCACCCGTTCCTCATACCCGACGAGGTCCGCTCGCCGCGCTTCACGCTCACCGCGCTCGCCGCGGCCGTCGGGCTCGTCGTCGGGCTCCTCGACGACGTATTCGAGCTGCGCGCGCGCTGGCAGCTCCTCGGGCACGTCGTCATCGCGACGGTCGTCATCGCGGCGGGGATCCGCATCGACTTCGTGACGGACCCGTTCGCGCCCGCCGACGTCCTGCGCCTCGCGCTCCCGGTCGCGGTGGGCTTCACGATGTTCTGGGTCGTCGGGATGAACGTCGCGCTGAACTTCCTCGACGGCCTCGACGGCCTCGCCGCGGGCGTCGCGCTCATCGCCGCGCTCACGCTCGGCGGGTCCGCGCTCCTGCCGACGGTCGACGAGCCGTTCGTGACGTGGATGGCCTTCACGCTCGCCGGCGCGATCGCCGGGTTCCTCTTCTTCAACCTGCATCCGGCGCGGCTCTTCCTCGGGACGACCGGCGTGACGTTCCTCGGGACGATGCTCGCGGTCCTCTCGGTCTTCGGCACGGCGAAGGTCTCGACCGCGCTCCTCGTCCTCGCGATCCCCATCGCCGACACCTTCAACGTCCTCGTGCGCCGGATCCTCCGCGGGCGCCCGCCGTTCGCGCCCGACCGCGGCCACGTGCACCACCGCCTCCTCGACCTCGGGCTCACGCACTGGCAGTCGGTGTTCCTCATCTACGCCGCGACCTTCGCGCTCGCGGCTCTCACGTTCGTGCTGAGCAGCGCCGCGCAGCTCGCGGCGTTCCTCGCGGTCGTCGTGCTGCTCGGGCTCCTCGTAGTCGCGATCCCCGAGCGCGACGGCGGCGCGCTGGAGGAGGCCGAATAGCGAAGCCGCGCGTCAAGATCGGCACGTGCTCGTGGACGGACAAGACGCTGCTGGAGTCGGGCTGGTACCCGCAGGGTGTCGCGAAGGATCCCGAGGCGCGGCTGCGCTACTACGCGGAGCGGTTCCCGATCGTCGAGAACGACGCCTCGTACTACGCCTTGCCTTCCCAGGAACAGGCGAAGCTGTGGGCGGAGCGGACGCCGGACGGCTTCACGATGAGCTTCAAGGCGTACGCGCCGATCACGACGCATCCGACCGAGACGAAGCGCCTGCCGAAGGACATCCGCGAAGCGCTCCCCGCGGAGGCGCGCGAGAAGCGGCGCGTGTATCCGAAGGACCTGCCGCCCGACGTCCACGCCGAGATCCACAAGCGGTTCTGGACGGCGCTCGAGCCGCTCCGCCAGGCGGGGAAGCTCGGGTCGGTCCTGCTGCAGTTCCCTGAATGGTTCGTGATCTCGCGGGACAACAAGAACGTGATCGAGGCAGCGCGCGAGCTGCTCCCGGACGACCGCCTCGCGGTCGAGCTCCGCAACGGCACCTGGATGAGCGAGCGCAACAGAGAGGAGACGCTGCGCTTCCTCACGGACCGCGGCCTCACGTACGTCATCGTCGACGAGCCGCAGGGCTTCCCCTCGAGCATCCCGCCCGTCACCGCCGTGACGAACGCTGACCTCGCGGTCGTCCGCTTCCACGGGCACAACGACGAGAACTGGCGCAAGTCGGGGATCACCGCGGCCGAGCGCTTCGACTACCGGTACGGCAAGGCCGAGCTGCAGGAGTGGCTGCCGAAGATCCGCCGCGTCGCGGAGCAGGCGCGCGAGACGCACCTGCTCATGAACAACTGCTACGGCGACAAGGCGGTGAACAACGCGCGCGAGCTCGGTGAGATGCTCGCTGCTGACTGACGAGCGGCGCGAGGCGGGACGTTATCGCGCGGCGCTCGGCGGGACCGAGTAAGCGGCGCGAGGCGCGGTGACGTTGCCTCGGGTCGCACCCCTCGCCCTCGGCGGCCAACGGCGTGGCAGGAAGGGTGGCCGCCTCGTACGAGGGGTGGCTCCCCTCGACCTCACCGCGCCTCGCGCCGCTTGGACGGGAATAGCCTCTGTCGCGGATGCGACCGTTCTCTGACTTCATGCCCCGCGAGCTGATCCGGCAGATGGCGCACACGACGCGCCGCTACGCGGGGCGCTCGGCGCTCGCGATCTCGCCCGACCATCACCGCGTCGCATGCGTCACCGACCGCACCGGTACGTACGCCGCCTGGACCGCGTCGCCACAGGCGGCGCCGTCGCTCGCGCTCGAGGTGCCCGGCGCCGCGGTGCACAGCCTCTGCTGGACCTCGCGCGGTGACCTCGTCGCCGCGGCCGACCGCGGCGGGACCGAGCGCTTCCAGGTGTACGCGATGCGCGGCGGCGAGCGGATGGAGCCGATCGCGACGTCGCCGGGGGACGAGGTGCAGCACCTCATGTCGTGGAACGCCGCCTCGCCCGACGGGAGATGGCTCGCGGTCTCGAGCAACGCGCGCTCTCGCGCCGACATGGACGTCGTCCTCGTCGATATCGCGACCGGCGCCCAGCGTCCGCTCGTGACCGGGCCGGCGTGGCACGTCGCCGGTGGCTGGTCGCCGGACGGCCAGACGCTCCTCGTCATGCGCGTCGCCGACAACACCGACCAGACCGTGCTCGCCGTCGACGTCGCCAGCGGCGAGGCGCGCGAGATCACGCCGCACGCGGGCCGCGAGGCGCAGTGCGTCCCCGCCGGCTGGACCGTGCTGGGCCGCGCCCTGGTCATGACCGACGACGCAAGCCCGACGGGCCATCTCGGACTGGTGGCCATCGACCCGGCCACGCTCGAGCGGAGCACGATCGACGCTCCCGGGTGGGACGTCGAGCTCGCCGTGTCGTCCGCGGATGGTCAGACCCAGGCCTGGAGCGTGAACGAGGACGGGTATTCGCGGCTGCGCTGGCAGGTGGCGGGCTGCTCGGAGCGGAGAGAGCGCGAGCTGAACGGCGTTTGTGACGACCTCGTCGTCTCGGCCGACGGCTCGCTCGCCGCGTACGTCGTGAGGACCGCGCGCGAGCCCGCGCAGGTGTGGCTGCTCGACACGCGCTCCGGCGAGGCGCAGATGGCCGTGCGCACGACGACGCCGATCGAGCCGAGCGAGCTCGCCGAGCCCGAGCTCGTGCGCATCCCGGCGGCCGACGGCCCGATCCCCGCCTTCGTCTTCCGTCCGAAGAACGCGGCGGGCCGCGTCCCCGCGGTCCTCTACCCGCACGGCGGACCCGAGGCGCAGTCGCGGCCGGCGTACTCGTACATCCTGGCGATCCTCCAGTGCCTCGCGCACCGCGGGATCGCGGTCGTGGTCCCGAACATCCACGGCTCGACCGGATACGGACGCGCCTGGCAGGAGGCGATCCACAAGGACTGGGGCGGGATCGACCTGCGCGACCTGCGCGCCGTCTCCGACTGGATGGCGTCGCGGCCCGAGTTCGACCCCGACCGCCTCGCCGTGTTCGGCGGCTCGTACGGCGGGTTCGCGACGCTCCTGTGCGTCACGCGGATCCCCGACCGCTGGCGCTGTGCCGTCGACGTGTTCGGCGTCTCCAACCTCGTGACGATGGTCGAGAACGCGCAGCCGAACTGGCGCCGGTTCCTGTCGCGCTGGATCGGCGACCTCGCGACGGACCGCGCGAAGCTCGTCGAGCGCTCGCCGATCACGCACGTCGAGAACATCCGCTGCCCGATGCTCGTCATCCAGGGCGCGAACGACACGCGCGTCCCCAAGGAGGAGTCCGACCAGGTCGTCGCGCGCCTGCGCGCGCTCGGCCGCCGCATCGAGTACGTCGTCTTCGATGACGAGGGCCACGGCTTCACGAAGCGCGCGAACGCCGACCAAGCCTGGTCGCTTTGCGTCGAGTTCCTGAGCAAGGAGCTCCTGGCCTAGTCGATCACCGCGAGGCTGGGTGAGGTCGAGGGGAGCCACCCCTCTGGCGAGGGAGCGTGGGTCCCCGACCGACAAGGACGATCCACGTCAGCGGGGACCCCGGAGAGCGACCGAGCGCAGAGGGGTGCGACCCGAGGCAACGTCACCCAGCCTCGCGGTGAGCTCCGGGTCGTCGCTCCAGCCTCAGCACGTACTGCGTCCCGTAGCACTCGTCGCCGAAGGACAGGATCTTGT
>CAZSRI010000006.1:0-54301 GCA_964609145.1 uncultured Chloroflexota bacterium | reverse complement strand
CCATGACCGCTATCTCATCGACAGGCGGGCGACGGAGGTCTGGCTGGTCGAGAACGGTGCGCTCGCGCGGTCCGAGGGGAACTGGACCGCGCTCCAGCGGGCGCGTTCGGCGGGCGGCTTCCCCATGCCGCAGCCTCGCGCGGCTGGTGTAGCGGCGGCGGCGTTCGAGCAGCGCCCGCCGGCGAGGTCGAGGGGAGCCGCCCCTCCTCCGAGGGAGCGTGCCCGCCGTACGCCCGAGACGATCCACGTCGACCCGCGGGCCGGCGAGCGACCGCGGCGGAGGGGCGCGACCCGAGGCAACGTCGCCGGCGGGCGCGGGACGGAGGAGATCGCCGTCGGGCGCGGGACGCGGCAGCTCTCAGCTCTCGAGGGCCGCATCGCCGAGCTCGAAGAGCGCCTCAAGGCCCTCGAGGCGCAGCTCGCCGACGTCGCGCGGAGCGGCAACTACATGGAGACGCGGCGGGTCGGCGAGGAGCACGCGAGCCTCGAGCACGCGCTGCGCGCGCTGTACGAGGAATGGGCGGCGAAGAGCGAATGACCGCGTACACGGTCGGGGTGACGGGGCCGATCGGCGCGGGCAAGAGCGCCGTCGCGCAGATGCTGCGCGAGCTCGGCGCGAAGGTGCTCGACGCGGACGCGATCGTCCATCAGGAGCAGAGCCGCGGGACGCTCGGGTACACCGCGATCGTCCAGCAGTTCGGGACGAAGGTGCTGGGCGAGGACAAGGAGATCGACCGCGCGAAGCTCGCGAGCGAGGCGTTCAGCGATCCGGCGAAGCTCGCGCAGCTCGAGCGGATCATGCATCCGCGGGTCGTCGCGCGGGTGCTCGAGGCGCGCTCGATGCTCGCGGACGATCGGGTCCTCGTCGTCGAGGCGATCAAGCTCCTCGAGTCGGCGATGCGCTCGAGCTTCGACGAGATCTGGGTCGTGCTCGCGCCTCGCGAGACCCTCGTCGAGCGGCTCGCCGGCCGCGGCGTGCCGCGCGGCGAGGCCGAGATGCGGATGCGCAGCCAGCGCAGCGCCGGCGAGTTCCGCGCGGCGGCGAGCGTCGTCATCGACAACGCGGGCGACCGCGAGGCCACGCGGCGGCAGGTCGTCGCCGCCTGGGAGGCCGCGCGCGCTAAGGCGTCGGCGAGATCTTCTCCGGGACCGGGAACTTGAACTTCGTGAACACGTCGGAGAAGGTCGCGCCCTTCGTGTCGACGGCGCGGGCGTCCGTCGGTGCGCGCAGAAGGAGCTGCAGCCCGCCGCCCGCCGCCTGCACGTACGCGATCTGCTCGGCGAGCGCGGCGTCGACGCGGATCGTGTAGACCGTCGCCTGGCGCGCGAGGATCTGGACCGGGCCGAGCACGATCTTCGCGACCGTGTCCGCCGCGTACGGCGCCGCCGTCGTGCCAGGCGCGGGGCTCCGCAGCTTCTGCGCGGGGTCGAACGAGAAGACGTACATGATGTCGACGACGTCGCCCTTCTCGAGGACGCCGCCGACGGCGGAGTTGTCTGGGACGACGATCGTCATGACGCGGTAGGCCGGCGAGCCGGGCTGCACCTCTTCGCCCGGCGGGAACACCGTGAACGCGCGGCCCGCGGTCGCGAACTTCGAGTCGAGGAGCGGCTCGTTCACGGAGACGGGGCTCGTGAGGACCTTCCCGACCACGAGCTTCGGGTCGGCGATCGCCGCGGCCGGGGCGACGCTCGCCTCGATCTTCACGACCTTCACGTCGGCGGCCGCGAGCTGCGTGCGGGCGGGAAGGTCGCGCGCCGCGACGACGACGTCCTTGGTGGGCGGAGGCGGCGGGGCCGCCGCCTGCTGCGAGCTCGACGCGTAGAAAAAGGTGCCCGCGCCGGTGCCGATCGCCAGGAGGACGCCGAGGATGAGGATGATGCGTGCGCGCCGTCGCGGATCCACTCTTCTCTACCTTCCCTTACCCCTTCCGAGACCGATCGAGAACGCTAACTCAGTTGATGACCACGGTCACGCGTCCCGGGAGCCGGAGCCACTGCGAGCCCGAGCTGCCCTTGGAGGGGTCGTCCGGCAGGAACGCGTCGAGGAGCGGCACGAAGACCGACTGGTGGTAGTACGCGGTGACCTCCATGTACTCGCCGCGGCGCGCGTCGCTCGACTGCACGTCGCTCGGGACCGTGTAGCAGATGGTCACGTCACCGCGCTTCACGGCCGACTCGGGCGTCGGGTTCGTGATGAAGCAGTCGGTCGAGACCGTACCGGCCGCCCACGCGGTCCCGGTGTCGAACTGGCTGGTCGACGACCCCTTCGACGGGATGTTGAGTATCCCGCGCGCTTCGATGATCCGGTCGAGGACGCCGTCCTGGCGATACGTGTTGTTCGTCGTCGCCGACTGGGTCGTGTCGTAGACGTAGATCGAGCCCCAGCGCGCGCCTTCGCGAACGGCGTTGTTGATCGTGATGTACGCCGCGAAGATCAGCCCGAACTGCATGATCCCCAGGAGGATGTACATGAGCACGGGGAGGAGGAGGGCGAACTCGACGAGGTTCTGGCCGTCGTCGTCCGCGACGAACCCGCGCAGCCTCGTGGCCGCGCCCTGCCGACGCCTCGGTCGCTCGGGCTTCAGGAGCACGCTCGTCTCCTCCATCGCTAACGCGCACGGGACGTTATGCCGTTAGGGTGCCCTACTCGCCTGCGAGGAGGAGGGCGGGCGCGGAGCGACGCATGACGACGGGCGACGTGCGTATCCGCGGAGCGGATACGATGGTCCTAGAGACCGTACGTTCGAACGCTTGTTCTAGGATGTGAGCGTGGATCCCACGGAGCTGCTCGACCCGCCCCTCGACCGCCCTGCGGGCGACGCCGCCTTCGACCTCCGCCTGCCGTGGCCGCTCGCCGGCGACCAGGGGAAGGCGTCGGAGGCGCTCATCGCCGCGGTCCGCGGCGGCGCGACCGACCAGGTGCTCCTCGGCGTGACCGGCTCGGGAAAGACGGTGACGATGGCCAAGGTCATCGCCGAGGCGCGGCGGCCGGCGCTCGTCATGGCGCACAACAAGACGCTCGCGGCGCAGCTCTACGGCGAGTTCCGCGAGTTCTTCCCGGACAACGCCGTCCACTACTTCGTCTCCTACTACGACTACTACCAGCCCGAGGCGTACATCCCCCGGACCGACACGTACATCGAGAAGGACTCGTCGCGGAACGACGAGATCGACAAGATGCGCCACGCCGCGACGCGGTCGCTCTTCGAGCGGCGCGACGTGATCATCGTCGCGTCGGTCTCGTGCATCTACGGCCTCGGCGCGCCGATCGATTACGGCGCGGTGACCGTCCGCCTGCGCCGGGGCCAGCGCGAGCGGCGCGACAAGGTGCTGCGCCACCTCGTGGACATCCAGTACGCGCGCAACGACCAGGCGTTCACGCGCGGCACGTTCCGCGTGCGCGGCGACACGCTCGAGGTCTACCCGGCGTACGAGGACCTCGCGGTCCGCGTCGAGTTCCTCGGCGACGAGGTCGAGCGCATCACGGAGCTCGACCCGCTCACCGGCGAGGTGCTCGCGGAGCGCGACAAGGTCGACATCTATCCGGCGCGCCACTTCGTCACCCCGCGCGAGAAGCTCCTCGAGGCCATCAAGGACATCGAGACGGAGCTCGAGGAGCGCGTGAAGCAGCTCGAGGCGCAGGGCAGCCTCCTCGAGGCGCAGCGCCTGCGCCAGCGCACCAACTTCGACCTCGAGATGCTGCGCGAGACCGGGACGTGCCACGGCGTCGAGAACTACTCCCGGCACCTCGCGCGCCGGCCGCCGGGGAGCCGGCCGTGGACGCTCCTCGACTACTTCCCGCCCGACTTCCTCACGTTCCTCGACGAATCGCACATGACGATCCCGCAGGTCGGCGGGATGTACGGCGGCGACCGCTCGCGCAAGGAGATCCTCGTCGAGTACGGGTTCCGCCTGCCGAGCGCGCTCGACAACCGGCCCCTGCGGTTCGACGAGTTCGAGGACCGCCTCGGGCAGGCCGTGTACGTGTCCGCGACGCCGGGCCCGTACGAGACCGAGAAGGTGGGAGGCGAGCGCCGCTTCGTCGAGCAGATCATCCGCCCGACGGGGCTCGTCGACCCGACGATCCACGTTCGGAGGACCGAGGGGCAGATCGACGACCTTCTCGCGGAGATCCGCTCCCGCGTCGAGAAGGAGCAGCGCGCGCTCGTCACGACGCTCACGAAGAAGATGGCCGAGGACCTCGCCGACTACCTGCGCGAGATGGGCGTCAAGGTCCACTACCTCCACAGCGAGGTCGAGACGCTCGAGCGCATCGAGATCCTCCGCGATCTGCGCCTCGGCGTCTACGACGTCGTCGTCGGCGTGAACCTCCTCCGCGAGGGCATCGACCTCCCCGAGGTGACCCTCGTCGCGATCCTCGACGCCGACAAGGAGGGCTACCTCCGGTCGAAGGGCTCGCTCATCCAGGTCATCGGCCGCGCCGCGCGCCACATCGAGGGGAGCGTGATCATGTACGCCGACCGGGTCACGGACTCGATGCGGACGGCGATCGACGAGACGGAGCGCCGCCGCGCGATCCAGCTCGCGTACAACGCCGAGCACGGCATCGAGCCGCAGAGCGTCGTGAAGGCGATCCGCGACATCGGCATCCGGCTCCGCGCGGTGGCCGAGGAGGGCCAGCAGCGCGAGCGGACGGTGTTCCGCGCGAAGGACCTGCCGCGCGACGAGGTCGTGCGTCTCGTGAAGGACCTCGAGACGCAGATGAAGCAGGCGGCTCGCGACCTCGACTTCGAGCGCGCCGCCATGCTGCGCGACGAGATCGTCGAGCTGCGCGGCCTGCTCGTGCTCGAGCAGTCGTCGCCGGAGGTGCGCACGCTCGAGGAGATGGCGCCGTCCACGGATCCGGCGGTGCGGACGAAGAGGATCGTCCGCGGAAGGAGGATGCGGAAGTGATCACGGGGGTGCTCGCGAGCGCGGCGGTCATCGGAACGGTGGTGCTCATCGTCGTGCTGTTCCTGCAGCGAGGGCGCGAAGGCGTCGATCTCGGCGCGCCGGGGCTCCTGCGGCTCTACCTCTACGTCGCGTCGCTGGCCGGGATCATCGTCCTCACGGTCGGCCTCGGGTCCGTCGTGAACTACGGCCTCGCGCGCGCGGCGGGCACGGAGTTCGTCTACGGCGGGGACGGCCCGGTCCCTGTCGTCGCCCCCTGCCCCCCGGGCGCGACGGGCTGCAAGGAGCCGTCGCCCGAGGAGGTCGCCAGGAGCCGGCGGACCATCCTGCAGGAGCGCGACCGGCAGCGCGACGAGGACCTGCTGCGCGGCGCCACGTTCGCCGTCTTCGGTGCGATCTTCTGGGGCGCGCACTGGAGCGCGCGGCGCGGGCTGGGCGAGGAGGCCGCGGCGATGACCGGCCTGCGCCGCGGCTACCTCATGCTCGGCACGGTCGTCTTCGGGATCGCGACGATCGTGCTCGTGCCGACCGGCGTGTACCAGGCGCTCGCGTACTGGATCCTGCCGGCCCCCGATGGGGCGTTCCGCGAGGGTGCGAGCGCGCTCGGCGGCGCGATCGTGACGCTCCCGGTCTGGCTCATCTACCTGCGCCTCGTCGTCACCGAGTTCCGGCGCGCGTAGATGGCGTCGACCACGGCGTCGGCCGCCCCGACCCACATCCACGTCAAGGGCGCGCGCGAGCACAACCTCAAGGACATCGACGTCCGCATCCCGCGCGACCGGCTCGTCGTCATCACGGGTCTCTCGGGATCGGGGAAGTCCTCGCTCGCGTTCGACACGATCTACGCCGAGGGCCAGCGCCGCTACGTCGAGTCGCTCTCCGCGTACGCGCGCCAGTTCCTCGGCCAGATGGAGAAGCCCGACGTCGACCTCATCGAGGGCCTCTCGCCGGCGGTCTCGATCGACCAGAAGGGCGCGACGCGCAACCCGCGGTCGACGGTCGGGACCGTCACCGAGATCTACGACCACCTCCGTCTGCTCTTCGCGCGGGTCGGCGTCGCGCACTGCCCGACGCACGACATCCCGATCGTCGCGCAGACGCCGCAGGAGATCGTCGACCGCATCGCCGCGTCGCCCGAAGGCTCGCGCCTCCTCGTCCTCGCGCCGCTCGTCCGCGACCGCAAGGGCGAGCACCAGCAGCTCTTCGCGACGGCGCGGCGCGCGGGGTTCGCGCGCGTGCGCGTCGACGGCGTCGTGCGCGACCTCTCCGAGGACATCCAGCTCGACAAGATGAAGAAGCACACGGTCGAGGTCGTCGTCGACCGCTACGTCGTGCCGCCCGCGGCGCAGGCGGAGGAGGAGCGCCCGCGCCTTACGGACTCGGTCGAGACGGCCTTACGATCGGGTGAAGGCACCGTTCTCGTGGTGCCCGTGGAGCCAGAAGGCACAACGGGCAAGGCCCCGGAACCGGGGTCGCGAAGCGACACAACGCCACGCGTGTTCTCGGCGAACCTCGCCTGCCCGCACGGCGACTTCTCGATCGGCGAGATCGAGCCGCGCACGTTCTCCTTCAACTCGCCCCACGGGGCCTGCCCCGCGTGCACGGGCCTCGGGACCCGCCTCGAGCCCGACCCCGACCTCGTCCTCGCGAACCCCGACCTCTCGATCCGCCAGGGCGCGATCCTCCCGTGGGCGAAGACGAGCGGCATGGCGCAGTACCGGCTCGCGGCGCTCACCGCGCTCGCGCGCCGGCTCGGGTTCTCGCTCGACACGCCGGTCGGCCAGCTCCCGAAGAAGACGATCGACGCGATCCTCCGCGGCGTCGAGGACCCGCTGAAGCTCACGTACGAGGATCGCAAGGGGCATCACCGCTCGTACGAGGTCGAGTGGGAGGGCGTCATCCCGCGGCTCGAGCGCGACCACCGCGAGACGACGAGCGAGCACCTGCGCGAGGAGATCGAGCGCTACATGAGCGAGCGCCCGTGTCCCGTATGCAAGGGCCGGCGCCTGCGCCCGGAGACTCTCGCGGTGCGCATCGGGACGCGGAACATCGTCGACGTCACCGCGATGACGGTCCTCGAGGCGATGGAGTGGGCGAGGGGCCTGGACCGCGAGCTCGGAGCGCGCGAGCGGACGATCGCGCGGCAGGTCCTGAAGGAGATCCGGCAGCGCCTCGGGTTCCTCGTCGATGTCGGCCTCGACTACCTCACGCTCGACCGCTCCGCGACGACGCTCTCGGGCGGCGAGGCGCAGCGCATCCGCCTCGCGACCCAGATCGGCTCGGGCCTCATGGGCGTCCTCTACATCCTCGACGAGCCGACGATCGGGCTGCACCAGCGCGACAACGCGCGTCTCATCCGCACGCTCCTCGGGATGCGCGACCTCGGGAACACCGTGATCGTCGTCGAGCACGACGAGGAGACGATCCGCACGGCCGACTGGATCGTCGACATGGGCCCGGGCGCGGGCGAGCACGGCGGGAAGGTCGTGGCGGAGGGACCGCTCGACGCGATCCTCGCCGAGCCGCGCTCGATCACGGGTCAGTACCTCTCCGGGCGCCGGCGGATCCCGCTCCCGCCGCGGCGCCGGACGCCGCGACGCGAGGCGATCGTCGTGCGCGGCGCGCGCGAGCACAACCTGAAGGACGTCGACGTGCGCATCCCGCTCGGCGTGTTCGTCGCGATCACCGGCGTGTCGGGCTCGGGGAAGAGCACGCTCGTGAACGAGATCCTCTACCGCCGCCTCGCCCAGGTCCTCTACCGAGCGAAGGACCGGCCGGGCGCGCACGACAAGGTCGAGGGTATCCAGCACATCGACAAGGTCATCGACGTCGACCAGTCGCCGATCGGTCGCACGCCGCGGTCCAACCCCGCGACGTACACCGGCCTGTTCGCGCCGATCCGCGACCTCTTCGCGCAGGTCCCCGAGGCGCGCCTGCGCGGCTACACGCCTGGGCGCTTCTCGTTCAACGTGAAGGGCGGGCGCTGCGAGGCGTGCCAGGGTGACGGCGTCATCAAGATCGAGATGCAGTTCCTGCCCGACGTCTACGTCCACTGCGAGGTCTGCAAGGGCAAGCGGTACGACCGCGAGACCCTCGAGATCCACTACAAGGGCAAGAGCATCGCCGACGTCCTCGAGATGACCGTCGAGGACGCCGCCGCGTTCTTCGAGAACGTTCCCGCCGTCGAGGGGAAGCTGCGCACGCTGAACGACGTCGGCCTCGGGTACATCCACCTCGGCCAGCCCGCGACGACGCTCTCGGGCGGCGAGGCGCAGCGCGTGAAGCTCGCGACGGAGCTCTCGCGCCGCGCGACGGGCCGGACGCTGTACATCCTCGACGAGCCGACGACGGGCCTGCACTTCGCCGACGTCGAGAAGCTCCTCGAGGTGCTGCACCGTCTGGTGGACGCGGGGAACTCCGTGGTCGTCATCGAGCACAACCTCGACGTCGTGAAGACCGCCGACCACGTCATCGACCTCGGCCCCGAGGGCGGGAAGGCCGGCGGCGAGGTGATCGCGGAGGGCACGCCGGAGGAGGTCGCGAAGGTGCGCCGCTCGTTCACCGGCCAGTTCCTGCGGCAGCTCCTCAGCGAGGGTCGGCTCGCGCCCGTCCGCCGCGAGCTCGCGGGCGTCGCGTCCTAGCCACCGACGGTCCGTATGCTCGATCCGTGAACCCCGTCGACCTCCTCGTCGTCGCGATCGTCGCGCTCGCGGTCGTCGGCGGGATCCGCGCGGGCTTCATCGCGACGACGTACGGGCTCGTCACCTGGGTCCTCTCGCTCGTCGCCGCGTTCGCCCTGCTCGGCGGCGCGTCGCGGCTCATCGTCGGCGCGACCGGGATGCCGGCGCCGGCGGCGCGCGCCGTGGCGTTCGTCGCCGTGCTCCTCATCGTCGAGGGCGCCTTCACGCTCGCGGGCCGCGTCCTGGTCTGGCCGCTCGTGCGGATCGCGCACGCGAGCCCCGCGGCGCGGGTCCTCGACCGCGCCCTCGGCGTCCTACCGGCGGCGCTCCGCGCGCTGCTCGTCGCCGCGATCGGCCTCGCCGCGCTCGTCGTGCTGCCGTTCGGCAGCGACGTCCGGACGGCGATCGACGGATCGCGACTCGGGAGCGCGCTCGTCTCCGGCGTCGCCGCCGCGCAGCCGTACCTCGGGCAGCTGTTGGGCACCGATGCGGGCTCCCTGTTCGTCACCAAGATCGACGCCGACCAGCGCCAGGCGCTCGACCTTCCCGATGACCTCCAGCTCCAGGCCGATCCGCAGGGCGAGGCGCAGATGCTCGCGCTCATGAACGAGGCGCGGGCCGCGGCGGGGCTCAGGCCGCTCGTTCTGGACGAGCGCCTCGTCCCGGTCGCGCGGCAGCACTCGGAGGAGATGTTCCGGCTCAAGTACTTCGGGCATCAGTCGCCGGTGACGGGCTCGCCGTTCGACCGTCTCGACGCGGCGGGGATCGCCTACTCGCGCGCGGGCGAGAACCTCGCGTACGCGCAGTCGGTGAGCGTCGCGCACCAGGGGCTCATGTCGAGCGAAGGCCACCGCGAGAACATCCTCCGTCCGGAGTTCACGCGGATCGGCATAGGCGTGGTGAGCGCGGGACCATACGGGAAGATGTTCACGCAGATGTTCATCACGCCGCCGTGATCGCTCCGACCGCGCCGATACGGCGACGCCGCTTCGCCGCCCTCGACGTCCCCACGTTCCGGTGGTACTGGATCCTCAGCTGGATCTCGACGACGGGCGACGGCATGGAGAACGTCATCCGCGGCTACCTCGTCGTGCAGCTCGTCGGCCTCCAGGCCGCGCCGTTCTGGCTGGGAATGATGGTCTTCGCGCACTGGGTCCCGTTCACGTTCTTCTCGCTGTACGGCGGGATCCTCGCGGACCGTTACGACGCGCGGAAGATCCAGGTCGTCTCGCAGCTCCTGCTCCTCGCCGCCGCGATCGGCGTCGCGACCGCCACGCTCACCGGCATCGTGACGGTCTGGTGGATCTTCGGGCTCCTCCTCGTGCACGGGTTCGCGGGCGCGATCGGGATACCCGCGCAGCAGACGCTCATCCACGCGATGGTGCGGAAGGAGAAGCTCCTCTCCGCGGTGAGCCTCAACTCGACCGCGCGGCAGCTATCGCAGGTCGTCGGGCCCGCCGTCGCCGGCTTCATCTACCTCGCGTTCGGCGCGGGCTGGGGCTTCGTCGTGAACGCGCTCACGTTCCTGCCCGTGCTCGCGTTCCTCTCGCTCGTGCGCGTGCCGCCGCTCCACCAGCCCGAGCCGCAGCCTCTCCGCGAGGCGCTCGAGGAGGGCGTGACGTTCGTCCGGCGGCGGCCGCTCCTCGGCTCGCTCATCGCGATGGAGGGCGTCGGCGTCGTGTTCCTCGGGCACACGTTCAGCTCGCTCCTCGTCGTCGTCGCGGCGCAACGGTGGCCCGACATGCCGCTCGCGTACGCGTACCTGCTCGTCGCGAGTGGGATCGGCGCCGCCGTCGCGGCCGTCTACCTCGGGGCGGGCACCGAGCGTCGACGGCCCGGCGCGTTCGTCGCGGCGACCGCGATGGTCGAGATGGCCGCGATCCTCTTCTTCGCGCTCGCCGGCGACTACCTCGCCGCGTTCGGGCTCATGGTCGTCATCGGCCTCACACAGGTCCTCACGCAGTCGGTCACGAACACGACGCTCCAGCTGTCGGCACCCGACCGCATCCGCGGCCGCGTGATGGGCGCGTACAGCTTCGGGACGCAGGGGCTACGCGTCGTGAACGGCCCGCTCCTCGGCGGGCTGGCCACCGCCTTCGGCGTCGCCGCCGCCGCCGGCGGGAGCGCCGCGCTCGTGCTCGTCATCCTCGGCGGCGTGCTCCTCGGCGTGCCCGAACTCCGCAGCGCGGAACGTCCGGCGACGGCATAGTCGCGTGGCTCCTCCACGCGTCGCTCGTCCTCACCCGGACGCGGCGGCATCCGGTCTCGTCCTCGCCAGCGCGTAGCGCGCTCATAGACTCGGCGGATGGCGATCATCCGCGGTCTTGCCCCGTGGGGGACCGTCTTCCTGCTCGGCGCGATGCTCGCGTTCGTGGTGAGCGCGATCGGCGGCGGGCTCGTCGAGGAGAAGGCCGTGTTCGGCGTCCACGAGAACGGCGCCGCGCGCCAGTACATGATCGGCCTCCTCCAGAGCGAGCCCGAGTCGCTCATCGCCCTCAGCCCGAAGACCGATGTCGTGAGCCGCGCGAGGCAGTACGCGCAGGCGGCGCAGGCCGCGGGCTCGATCACGCCGGTGTCGCTCACGTACATCGGCGGGCGCACGTCGGGCGCGACGAGCGTCCACATCTACGCGATCGAGGTCCGCGGCGCGGACGGGCAGCGCCAGTTCTTTCCGCTCGCGCTCACGCTCGTCGGCGGGAAGGTGATCCGCCGTGAATAGTGCGAAGCCGCTCCTCGGCATCGTCGTCCTCGCCGGCGGCATCGCCGCGGGGACGCTCGCGTCGCAGGTCGCGAACCCGGCGCCCCCGGAGAACCCGTGGCCGACCCTCGAGCAGGTCGGCGAGCCTCCGGCGACGCGCGCCGTCGCCCACCTCATCGCCACGGATGACGCGAAGGGCCTGGCGAAGGCGCTCGACGCGCAGCTCCTGCAGGCGCTCGGGCAGGCGATCGACCCGTTGGTCGACGTCCGGCAGGTCGATTTCACCGGGGCCACGCAGAGGCAGGGGGATATCCTTGCCGGATACGTCGCGACAGGCCGTACAGAGGCGGGTGAGACCTTCCTCACAGCCATCGTCTTCCGGGTGCGCGACGGGAAGGTCGTAGGTGTGAATTGAGCGACGAGCAGCTCCGTTCCCGGGCCACCGGTGTGGCGACGGAGCCGGTCGACCCGGGCACCTCGATGGACCGGATGCTCGACCACGGCGCCTATGTGTGGGAGCGCAACCGGCGGCGCCTGCTCGTCCTCCTCGTGGTCCTCACGATCGCGGTCTTCCTCTTCGGCGTTCGCGGGATCATCGAAGGGGTCATCGGCCTCATCGGGTCGGCGCCCGGCCTCGTCGTCACGCTCCTCTTCTACGCCTTCGCGATGATCGTCCAGTTCGGCGCGCTCATGTACTTCCTCTCGCGGCCGCGCAAGTACGTCGTCACGCCGGACAGCCCGCAGATCGGGCTGTCGTTCAGCGCGTACCGCGGCCAGCCCGACCTCCTGGAGCACGCGAAGAGCACCGTGAAGATCCTCCAGGGCATCCCGAAGTTCCGGGCGATGGGCGGCGAGCCGCCGCGCGGCATGCTCCTGTCCGGCGCGCCGGGGACCGGGAAGTCGTACCTCGCGGCGATCATCGCCGCCGAGGCGAAGCTGCCGTTCATCTACATCGACGCCTCGTCGATGACGAGCATGTGGTTCGGCATGGACGCGCTCATCGTCGTCCAGCTCTTCTCGCAGGCGCGCAGCCTCGCGCGCAGGTACGCGCCGCCGGGCCACCCCGGCGCGTGCATCGTGTTCATCGACGAGCTCGACTCGATCGGCCTGACGAGGGGCGGCGTCCAGGGCGGGCAGATCCAGGGCGGCATGGGCCCGATGGGCATGATGGGCATGCGCGGGTTCGCCCTGAACACGATCCTCAACCAGATGGACTCGCTCGGGCAGTTCACCGAGGACCGCTGGAAGCACAAGTTCGGCCGCTGGCTCGGCGTCATTCGCGGCCCCGTCCCGCCGAAGCCCGTCGTCTTCGTCATCGGCGCCACGAACCGGCCGGACGTGCTCGACCCGGCCCTCACGCGGCCCGGCCGGCTCGACCGCAAGCTGCAGGTCTACGTGCCCGACGGCGAGGGCCGCCGCGACATCATCCAGTACTACCTCGCGCAGAAGGCGCATGACCCGGACATGGACCTCGATCTGCTCGTCTCCGACTCCGTGGGATGGACGCCCGTCGAGATCAAGACGATCATCAACGAGGCGCTGATCATCGCGCACGACGACGGCCGCGATCGGCTCAACTACCGCGACTGGCTCGCCGCGCGCGACATGCGCCAGATCGGCCTCAAGCAGCCGATCACGAAGATGTCCGCCGACGACAGGCGCGCGATCGCGTACCACGAGGCGGGGCACGCGGTCGTCGCGCACTACGTGCGCTCGGAGCACCGCGTCCTGAAGGCGTCGATCATCCGCATGGGCGACGCGCTCGGCGTCGTGCAGCGGTCCGAGAAGGAGGAGCGCTACACGCGGCGCGCGAAGGAGATCGAGGCCGACATCATGATCTCGCTCGGATCGCGCGCGGTCGAGGAGGAGTTCCTCGACACGAAGATGACCGGCGCCGACTCCGACATGCAGACGGCGACGTGGCTCGCGATGTCGTACTGCGGTCAGCACGGCATGGGCCCGAGCCTCCTCGCGGTCGGGACGACGAACCCGATGGGCGGGGTCCCCGAGCCGCTCATGCGCGTCGCCGACAAGATGCTCGACCAGCTGTACGCCGAGACTCGCCGGCTCGTGCGCGACAAGGGGCCCGTCGTGCACGCCGTCGCGAACGCGCTCCTCGAGAAGCAGGAGCTCATCGGCGAGGAGCTCGACGAGATCTACGCCGCGGTCGAGGAGGCGCACCCCGAGTGCCGCACGCCGTTCGTGCGCCGGCCGCTCGATCTGCCGAAGCCGTTCGAGGAGCGGCCGTGGCGCAAGAGCGAGACGATCCCGATGCCGGAGGAGATGCCCGCGGCGGCGCACGAGCCTCCGGCCCGCTAGACCGCCCGGCGCACCGGCTTCGCGAACGTGTGGCCGCGCTCGCAGACGAGGACGGTGTAGCGCACCGTCCGGCGGCCTTCGGCGCGGATCCGCTCCTCCGGAGCGAACTTCGTCGTCCCGCAGCGTGGACATGTGTCGACCGTGACGGGCGCGGCGACCGGCAGCGTTCCCTTCGCGATCGCCTCGCTCGCCGCCGCGGTCCTCTTCGCGACCGAGCTCTTCCTCGGTGCCGTCGTCCGCGACGTCTTCCGCGCGGTCGGGCGGGTCGTGCGCTTCGGGAGCCCGCGCTTCTCCGGCATGCCTAGTCCACCGCCCTTGTCCAGGTCGTCGGGACGTCGACGAAGGTGCGCCCGAGCCCGGCGACGGATGAGCAGCCGATGAGCTTCATCGTCCGGATCGTCTCGCTGCGGAGGATCTCGATGGAGCGCGCCACGCCAGCCTCGCCGCCCGCCCCCAGCCCGTACGCGTACGCGCGGCCGATGAGGACGGCCTTCGCGCCGAGGCAGAGCGCCTTCACGACGTCGGCGCCGCGCCGGATGCCGCTGTCCAGGAGGACGTCGGCGCGGTCGTTCACGGCCGCGACGATCTCCGGCAGGACGCGCAGCGTCGCGGGTGCGCCGTCGAGTTGGCGTCCGCCGTGGTTCGAGACGACGACGCCCTCGAGACCCGCATCCGCGGCGCGGCGGGCGTCCTCCGCGGTGAGGACGCCCTTCACGGCGATCGGCCCGGGCCACTCCTCGCGGATCCAGCGCAGGTCGTCCCAGGTGACGGTGGATCGCTCGAGGACGGGGCCGACGTCCACGTAGCGCATCGGCCCATCCTCCAGCACGACGTTCGGGAAGCGCATGAGACCGCCGTCGCGGAGGAACGCGAGCACCCAGCCGGGACGCGTGACGAACTGCCACGCGTACGGGACCCTCGCGAGCAGATCCTCGCGGACGATCTCGGTCACGCCGTTGCGCAGATCGCGCTCGCGGAGCCCCGCCACGGCCGTGTCGATCGTCACGAGGAGCGCCGAGTAGCCGGCCGCCCGCGCACGCGCGAGCGCCTTCGTCGCGACCTCGCGCCCGCCGACGAGGTAGAGCTGGTACCAGAGCGGTCCGCGCGATCCCGCGCGCACCTCCTCCAGGCTCGTGCCGACGAGGGTGGAGAGCGCGTAGGCCGTGCCCGCCTCGCCCGCCGCCCGCGCCGCGTGCACCTCGCCGCGCGGCCAGAAGAGCCGCGTGCTCCCGACGGGCGCGAGCGCGAACGGGAGCGCGAGCCGTGTGCCGAAGACGGTGGTGGTGAGGTCCACGGACGGCGTCGCGACCGCGCCCCGCGGCCGCAGCACGACGTCCTCGAAGGCCTGCCGGTTCGCGCGGAGCGTCACCTCGTCCTCGGCGCCGCCGTCGATGTAGTCGAACACGACCCGCGGCAGGCGGCGCTTCGCGAGCCGACGGAGGTCGGCGATGTTCAGCACCTCGTGCGACGTGAGCGCGCTCACTCGATCCCCCGCGCACGGAGGGCGGGCGGGTGGGGGGTGCGGAAGGCGTACGCCGGGCCGATGAGGAACGGAGCGACGAGGGTCGTGATAGCGACCATCATGAGCACCGCGCCGTAGAGCGCGCCATCGAGGAGGCCCGTCGTCAGGCCGATCGCGGCGACGACGAGGCCGACCTCGCCGCGGGGCACCATCCCGACGCCGACGCGCACGGCCGACCGCAGGCTCGTGCCCCACATCGCCAGGCCGCACCCGATGAGCTTCGTCACGATCGCGAGGACCGTGATCGCGACACCGACGCTGAGGGCAGCGGGCTGGAAGAACGCGGCGAAGTCGAAGCGCGCGCCGGTGAGGACGAAGAAGAACGGCACGAGGAGCGCGCGGATCGGCTCCATGTCGCGCTTCAGCTCGAGCTCGTCCGACAGCTCGGCGACGAGAAGTCCCGCGAGGTACGCGCCGACGATCGCCGCGAGGCCGATGATCCCCGCGAGCACCGCCGACACGAGGCATACGAGGAGCCCGAAGGACAGCGCACCGTGCGGGATGCGCAGGTACTGGACGCGGTGGCCGTGATCGCGCATCGCGAAGCGGCCCATGGTGAGGAGGATCGCGATGAATACGAGCGCCTCGGCGGTGAGGATCGCGAGCCGCACGGGGTCGAGCTCGCCCTGCCCCACAGCGCTCACCGCGGCGAGGACGAGGAGCCCGAGGACGTCGTCGGCGACGGCGGCCGCGAGGACGATCACGGACTCGGTCTCGGTGATGATGCCGAGGTCGCTGAGCACGCGCGCCGTGATCCCGACGCTCGTCGCGACGAGCGCCGCCCCCACGAACAGCGAGGTCGTCGTCGGGTACCCGCTCAGCGCCGAGACCCCCGCACCGGCGAAGAATGGGAGGACGATCCCGACGCTGCCGACGAGGACGCCGCGCGCGCCGACCTCGCGGAGCTGTCCGAAGTCCATCTCGAGGCCGACGCTGAAGAGGAGGATGACCACGCCGAACTCGGCAAGGCCGACGGCGATCGGGGTCACCTGGATGAGCCCCAGCGCGCGCGGGCCGAGCACGGCGCCGGCGACGATCTCGCCGACGAGCGCGACGCCGCCGAGGCGCACGGCGGCCTCGCCGGCGATCTTTGCCGCCGCGAAGATCAGGGTGATCTGGATGAGGATCGCGGTCGGATCGAGCTCGTTCATCCCTTCGCAGCGTACGCGCGGTCGAGCAGGTCGATGAGGTGGACCACCTCCATGCGCAGGCCTTCCTCGCGCACCCCCGCGGCGAGCTGCATGAGGCAGCCGGGGTTCGCCGTCACGAGGATGTCCGCGCCGGTCTTTGCGACGTTCGCCATCTTGCGCTCGAGGAGACGCCGCGAGAGCTCGGGGCGCGTGACGTTGTAGATCCCCGCGCTGCCGCAGCACCACTCCGCCTCGGCGAGCGGGACGAGGCGCAGTCCCGGGATCGCCGCGAGCAGGGCCTTGGGCTGCTCCGAGACCTTCTGCCCGTGGACGAGGTGGCAGGGCTCGTCGTACGCGACCGCGGCGTCGAGCCGCCCCGGCGCCGCCGTGAGGCCCATGTCGCCGAGGATCTCCGTCGCGTCACGGACCTTGGCGGCGAAGCGCTCGGCGCGCTCGGCCCACGCCCGATCGTCGCGCAGCAGCCACCCGTACTCCTTCAGGTTCGCGCCGCACCCCGCCGCGTTGACGACGATGTAGTCGACCTCGTCGCGGGGGTGGAAGAGGGCGGAGCCCCCTGCGCTGGGCAGGAGCGCTTCGATGTTCGCCCGCGCGAGCGCGCGGCCGCCGTCGCGCTCGCCGGCGTGCACGTGGAGCGCGCCGCAGCACGTCTGCCCCGTCGGGACGACCACCTCGATCCCGTTCCGCGCGAGGACGCGCGCGGTCGCGCCCTTCGTCGCGCCGAATGCCGCGCGCTGCACGCAGCCTTCGAACAGCGCGACGCGCGCGCGCCGCTCGCCGATCGCGGGGACGACAGCCGGCAGCGTGCTCGGCGGCGCTCCCGGCGGCACGAGCTCGAGGAGGTCGGCGAGCCGCCGCGTGAGCCGCGTCGGGATCGTCCGCAGGACCGCGCCGGCCCCGATCGCGCGCGCGACGCGGGTCGCCGCCGTGACGAACGCCAGTCGGCCACGGTGCGGAAGGAGCTCGTCCAAGGCGATGCGGCGCACGATGCGCTCGAGGAGCCGCCGCGTCCGCGCGCGCTCGACCTGCCCGCGCGCCGCCTCGACGAGCTTCCCGAACTCGACGCCCGACGGGCACGCCGTCTCGCACGCGCGGCAGTCGAGGCACACGTACATGTGCTCGTCGAAGGCGGCGTCCGATGGCGCGATCCGGCCCTCCCACGCGTCCTTCATGAGTCGGATGCGCCCGCGCGGCGAATCCATCTCGACGCCGAGGACCGCGTACGTCGGGCACGTCGGGAGGCAGAAGCCGCAGTGCACGCAGCGCTGGATGAGCTCGCGCGCGGGCGCGTCGCCCGCGAGGTACGCGCCGAAGGCGATCGGCCTCGGCCCGTTCATCGCGGGGGCTTCCGCCCCTGCCACCCTAGCCAACGATCGACCTGCCCGGCTCGAGGATGCCCAGGGGGTCGAACGCGTCCTTGATCCGCCGCATGAGGAAGTCGCCCGCAGGGCGCGCCGCTGCCCACGCGCCGAGCCGGTCGCGCAGCGCGGCGTCGCGCCGCTCGACGCGCGCGCTCCCGCCGACGGCGGCCGCGGCGCTCAGGAGCGTGTCGGCCGCGCGGAGCACCGCCGCGTCGTCGCCGCGGAGATGGATGCGCACGAGCCCCGTGCCGGCGTCGGCGACGAGATACGTGAACGTCTCGAACGCCGTCGCGCTCTCCGCGTACGACCGCATCGCGCCGAGGGGGAGCGCCACGCGGAGGAGCGCGCCCTCCGTCGCGGTCGCCGGCAGCTCGCGCAGCGCCGCCAGCGCCGCGGCGTCGCCCTCCTCGACGTGGGCCGATCCCTGGTGGGCGAGCTGCCGCGTCTCGTCGGTCGCGCGTCGGACCTGCGCGGCCGGACCCTGCGCCTCGACCCACGCGCTCCAGCCCGCGCGCGTCCCCTCGACGACGAGCGCGGACGGCCGGATCGATGTGCGCAGGAGCGCGTCCGCGATCGCGAACGCGCCGAGCGCATCCCGGCAGCGCGCGACGACGAGGTCCCCCGCTGCCGGGAGCGGAAGCACCTTGAACGTCACCTCGGCGATGACCCCGAGCGTGCCGAGCGAGCCGATGAGGAGCTTGTTCAGGTCGTACCCCGCGACGTTCTTCACCACGCGGCCGCCGCTCCGCGCGACCGTCCCGTCGGCGAGCGCGGTCGTCGCGCCGATGAGCAGGTCGCGGACGCCGCCATAGCGCAGGCCGCCGAAGCCCTCGCTGCGCGCCGCGACGATGCCGCCGAGCGTCGCGGCCTCGGCGAAGGGCGGGTCGAGCGGGATCCACTGCCCCCGCTCGCCGAGCGCGCGCTGCACCTCGCCGAAGCGGGTGCCCGCCGCGACGGTGACGGTGAGATCGGCCGGCACGTGGTCGACGACCCCGCACATCGCCGTCGTGTCGAGGACGGCGTCGGTCGGCCGGTGCTCGCCGAGGTGGTCCTTCGTCCCGCCGCCGCGGATCCGCACCGTGTGGCGCTCGTCGGCGAGGCGCCGTAGCTCGAGCGCGCATGCGGCGGGATCGACGGGTCGGAGCGCGGCCGCGGCGATCAACTGCCGCCGCGCTTCCGCAGGTCGAACTCCTTGCACCGTCCGGGAGTGGGGAAGACCTTGCCCGGGTTCATGATCCCGAGCGGGTCCCAGGCGCCCTTCAGACGCCGCATCGCCGCGAGGTCGTCCTTCGAGAACTGGATCGGCATGTAGCAGTTCTTCTCCATCCCGATCCCGTGCTCGCCGGTGAGCGAGCCGCCGGCCTCGACGCACGCTCCGACGATCTCGAGCCCGGCCTCCTTCACGTCCTCGAGCACGCCCTCGCCGGCCGAGCCGTCGAAGAGGATGAGCGGGTGGAGGTTGCCGTCGCCCGCGTGGAACACGTTCGCGATGCGCACGCCGTGCCGCTCGCCGACGGTCCGCACGTGGCGGAGGATCTCCGGGAGCCGCGTGCGCGGGATGACCCCGTCCTGGACGTAGTAGTCCGGCGCGAGGCGGCCCATGGCCGCGAACGCGCCCTTGCGGCCCGCCCACAACCGCTCGCGCTCGAGCGCGTTCGCCGCGACGCGGATCGTCGTCGCGCCCTGCGCGCGGCAGATCGCCTCGATGCGCTCGCGCTGCTCGTCGAGCCCCTCGCGGACGCCGTCGACCTCGACGAGCAGGATCCCCTCGGCGTCGAGCGGGTAGCCCGCGTGCACCGCGGCCTCGACGGCCTCGGTCGCGAGCTGGTCCATCATCTCGATCGCCGCGGGCACGATCCCGCTCGCGATGATCGCGGACACGGCCTCCGACGCCTGATCCATCGCCGGGAACGCGGCGAAGATGGTGCGGCGGTCCTCCGGGATCGGCGTGAGCTTCACCGTGATCTCCGTGACGATCCCGAGCGTCCCTTCGCTGCCGACGAACGTGCCGACGAGGTCGTACCCCTCGTTCTCCATCGCCTTCCCGCCGAGCCGCACGATGGTGCCGTCGGAGAGGACCACCTCGAGGCCCGTGACGTGGTTCGTCGTCACGCCGTAGGCGAGCGTGTGCGGCCCGCCGGAGTTCTCGGCGACGTTCCCGCCGAGCGTGCACGCCTTCTGGCTCGACGGATCGGGGACGTAGTGGAGCCCGAAGGGCGCGACCGCGGTCGACAGGTGCAGGTTGATGAGCCCAGGCTGCACCACGGCACGCAGATCCGCCGTGTCGATCTCGAGGATGCGCGCCATCCGTGCGAACGAGATGACGACGCCGCCGAACACCGGGATCGAGCCGCCCGAGAGGCCGGTGCCCGCGCCCCGGGGAACGAGCGGGATGCCGTGGTCGGCGCAGAAGCGCGCGAGCTTCGCGACGTCGGCGGTCTCGGTCGGCAGCACGACGGCGTCGGGCGTCGCGGTGTCGACGGCGCCGTCGTACTCGTAGAGGAGCATGTCCCCGGGCTCCCAGAGCACCTTCGTCTCACCGAGGAGGTCGACGAGACGGCGACCGAGTGCGGAGCCTTGGAAGCGCGTTGCGCGAGCCTCGAAGGCCGCTTCGGATCCGGATCCTTGCACCGCGATCGCTCCGCCCCTCGACCGCGTTAGGCGAGCGCGCGGGACTGGTCGCGCATCGCCTCGGCGAGCTCGGTGCTGGCGCGGCGGAGGAGCGGCGCGAGCTCGGCGCAGCGCTGCCGAGTCATGCGGCTCGCCGGCGCGGAGACCGAGATCGCCGCGATGGGCGAGCCGACCGGTCCGACGGCCACCGCGACGCAGCGGACGCCCTCGTCGAACTCCTCGTCGTCGATGGCGAACCCGCGCTCGCGGATCTCCTCGAGCGCGCGCCGCAGCGAGGGCTTCTCGACGATCGTCCGCGCCGTGTACGCGCGCAGCTCCGTCCGCTCGATGAGCCCGTCGCGGCGATCGGGCGGCAGTGCCGCGAGGAGCGCCTTGCCCGCGCCGGTCGCGTGGAGCGGGACGCGGTTGCCGAGCGTCGTGAACATGCGCACGACCTGCGGGCTCGGCACGGTCTCGATGTAGACCGCCATGACGTCGTCGAGCACGACGAGGTTCGCGGTCTCGCGGGTCTGCTCGGTGAGCCCGCGCAGGATCGGACGCGCCCGGAGACGGAGCTCGTTGAAGCGCGAGCGCCCTTCGGCGAGCGTCGCGAGCTTCGCGCCGGTGAAGTAGCGGCTCGTCTCCGGGTTCTGGCGGACGTACCCGCGCCGGAGGAGCGTCGTGAGCAGGCGGTGGACGGTGCTGACATGGAGCGACGTACGGTTCGCGAGCGACGTGATCGAGACCTCGCCTTCCGAGGTCGCGAGCGCCTCGAGAAGGTCGAGCGCGCGGTCGACGGACTGAACGGAGCGTCGTGCGACCTTAGTGGCCATGGTCTCCCCTTCTCACCATTCGGGACCGCTCTAGTACGTGACGAAAGGATAGTCCTCCCCGCTGCATATGCTGGAACGGTGACCTTCGCATGGCGCAAGGCAGAGCGATGACCAGGTCCAACAGGGAGTCCCTCGAGGCCCAGGTCGCGAGCCTGCCCGAGTCGCCGGGCGTCTACCTCTTCAAGGACGGCCGCGGGCGCGTGCTCTACGTGGGCAAGGCGGACGCGCTGCGTGACCGCGTCCGCAGCTACCTCGGGCCGAGCCTCGACGTCCGGCACGTCCGCCTCATCGAGCGCGCGGAGCGCGTCGAGCACGTGGTCACGGGCAGCATCGCCGAGGCGTTCCTCCTCGAGGCGAACCTCATCAAGCAGCACCGGCCGCGCTACAACATCCGCCTCAAGGACGACAAGTCCTACCCCTACGTGAAGGTGACGCTCGGCGAGGACTTCCCGCGCATCCTCCGCACGCGCCAGCTCGGCGACCGGACCGCGCGCTACTTCGGACCGTACGCGAACGCGAAGGCCGTCGACGACTCGCTCGACCTCCTCCAGAAGCTGTTCCCGTACCGGACGTGCACCCTCACGATCGTCGCGGGCGGGGACGGCCGTGGCCGCACCGTCCCGCCCTCCGCGCTGCCGGGCGGCCGGCCGTGCCTCCTCTACCACCTGAAGCGGTGCACGGCACCGTGCGTCGGACACACGACCGCGGCCGACTACCGCGCGGCGATCGACCGCAGCGTCCTGTTCCTCGAGGGCCGCTACGCGCCGCTCGCGCGCGAGCTGCGGACGGAGATGTCCGCAGCCTCGAACGCGCTCGACTTCGAGCGCGCGGCGGAGCTGCGCGACCGCCTCCGCGCGATCGAGCGCACCGTCGAGCGGCAGGAGGTGCACGCGTACGCGGGCGACGATCTCGACGTGTTCGGCGTCGCGGTCGAGCAGGGCGATGCCGCGGTGCAGATCTTCCGCGTGCGCGACGGCACGATCGTCGGCCGCGACCACTTCTTCCTCGAGGGATCGGAGGGAGCGACGGTGGCCGAGGTCCTGGCATCGTTCGTTCGCCAGTTCTACTCGGCCTCCTCGGAGATCCCGCCCGAGGTCGCGAGCGCGGAGCCCGTCGCCGAGGCCGAGGCCTTCATCGCGTTCGCGGAGCAGCGCCGCGGCGGGAGGGTGCGCGCCCTCGTGCCGCAGCGCGGGCGGAAGCGGCACCTCGTCGAGCTCGCGACCCGCAACGCGGAGGACGCGCTGCGGCAGGAGCGCGTGCGCTGGCTCGCCGACCGCGGCAAGACGCAGGAGGCCCTCGTGCAGCTCCAGGCCGCGTTGCGGCAGCATGTCGGGCTGGAGGGCCCGCCGAAGCGCATCGAGTGCTACGACGTGAGCCACGTCCAGGGGACCGACGTCGTCTCGTCGATGGTCGTGTTCGAGGACGGCAGGCCCGCGAAGGAGCAGTACCGGAGGTTCCGCGCGAAGCTCGGCGACCGCAACGACGACTTCGCGAACATGCGCGATACGATCCGCCGTCGCTTCTCGCGCGCGGGAAAGGACGACTCCTGGCCCGTCCCCGAGCTCGTCGTGATCGACGGCGGGAAGGGGCAGCTCGCGGCCGCGCGCGGCGCGCTCTCGGACCTCGGCCTGCTCCAGATCCCGGTCGTCGCGCTCGCGAAGGAGAGGCGCCTGGTCTCCGGCGACGGCGACGTGCGCACGAAGCCCGAGGAGGTGTTCGTGCCCGACCGTGGCGACCCGATCCCCCTCGCGCCCGGCAGCCCCGCGTACCACCTGCTGCAGCGCGTCCGCGACGAGGCGCACCGCTTCGCCGTCACGTACCACCAGAAGCTGCGTGGCCGGCGGGCCGTGCGATCCGTGCTCGACGAGATCGCCGGCGTCGGACCGGCACGGAAGCGCGCGCTCCTGCGGCGGTTCGGCTCGGTGAAGGGCATCCGTGAGGCGCAGGCGAGCGAGGTCGCTGCGGTCGCGGGCGTGGGCCCCGCGCTCGCGCAACGCATCAAGAACGCCATCGCGTAGCCGAGCGTCCCCCCAGGCGGCTGGTTCAACGATACGTGATCTTGGCTACATAACGCGCAGATCGACTTGACGATCGTTGAGGTGACGCGCAGAACGGGCGCATGAGCGAGCCCGCGGTCATCGGCAGATGCCCCATCTGCTCGGCGCAGCTGCGGGTGGTGCGCCTGGAGTGCGGGAGCTGCGGCACGCGGCTGGAGGGGAGCTTCTCGCTCGGCCGGTTCCACTCGCTCACCCCCGAGCAGCTCGAGTTCATCGAAGCGTTCATCCGCGCGCGCGGCAACTTCAAGGATCTCGAGCGCGAGGTCGGCCTCTCCTATCCGACGTTGCGTTCGCGCCTCGATGCGGTGATCCGCGCGCTCGGATACCAGACCGAGGTCGAGCCGGACCGCGAGGCCGAGGCGGAGCGGCGGAAGGAGATCCTGCGCCAGCTCGCCGAGGGGCGGATCGGACCGGACGACGCGGCGGCGCTCCTGGAGGGAAGGACATGAGCGGGCACGAGGACCACGGACCGGACCCGGACGAGCTCGGCGAGCAGATCCGGGCACAGGTCGAGCGCGGCCTCCGCCGCGGTATGCGACACGGGATCCGCCGCGGCATCGGGAGCTGGTCGTTCGGCTTCGACGCGGATGCCGAGGGCGGCGCCGAGGTGAGCGACACCGAGGAACGGCGGTTCACCGTCGCGGGCATGCCGAAGGTGCAGCTCGGGAACGTCTCGGGCGAGACGAACGTCACCGTGGGCGAGGCCGACGAGGTGTTCGTGCGCGCGCGGAAGCACGTGCGCGGCTGGAGCGAGGAGCGCGCGCGGCGTCTCCTCGAGAACGTCGAGATCCGCATGGAGCAGCACGGCGACCAGATCGTCGTCGAGCCGCGCCTGTTCGAGCAGGAGCGTGGCTGGCTCGACCTCTTCCGGGGCGGACGCGTCGGCGTCGATCTCGAGGTGCGCGTCCCCCGCGAGACGCAGCTCCTCGTGCGCGGCGTGAGCGGCGACGTGGATGTGGCGGGGCTCCGCGGCCCGATCGAGCTCCAGACCGTCTCGGGCGAGATCGACGTGACCGACGTGCAGGGCCCCATGCGCGTGCGCACCGTGAGCGGCGACATCGACATCGGCTCGTATGCCGGCCGGCTCGAGGCGAACTCGACGAGCGGCGACGTGGACGTCGTGCGCTCACGCGTCCGGATGCCGGACGTCGTGACGGTGAGCGGCGACATCGACATCGACGCGGTCTACCTCGCCGAGATGTCGGGCGAGCCACGTCTCAAGACCGTGAGCGGCGACGTCGAGCTCGCGCTCGGCGACGCGAACGCCGAGATCGAGTTCCGGACCGTGTCCGGCGACGCCGACGTCGAGATCCCGGCGCGCGTCGAGAAGGAGGGCCGGCGCGACCGGCGGATCTTCGTCGGCGCCGGCGGGCCCCGGCTGCGCGTGAAGTCGGTGTCGGGCGACCTCAAGGTGCGCGCTGCCCGCGAGACGCCCGTCGAGGCGGAGCCGCAGGCGTCGGCGGAACAGCCGGCGTACCCCGCGGAGGCGCGCGCCGAGGCGCCCGCGGCGCCCGGCGCGCGCGAGATCCTCGAGCGCCTCGCGAATGGTGAGATCGGCGTGGACGAGGCGGCCGCGGCCCTCGATGCGCGAAGGAGCGCGTGAGCGATGCCGAGTGAGGAGGGGCGCCAGATCCTCGAGCTGCTGGCGGCGGGGAAGATCGACGCGGAGCAGGCCTACCGCCTGCTGCGGGCGCTCGGCGACGTGGATCCGCCGGCGTCGCCTCCGCCGCCCCCGCCTCCGCCGCCGTCCGGCTGGGCCGGCGAGCCCGGACCGGCGACGCGCGGCCGGGTCCTGCGCATCCGCGTGACGTCGGGCGACCGGCAGAAGGTGAACGTCACGATCCCGCTCGCGATCGCGCGGATCGGGATGCGCGGCGGCGCCGGCGGCCTCGTGCGCGGGCGCCTGCAGAAGTTCGGGATCGACCTCGACGAGCTGCTGAAGCAGATCGAGACCGCCGGCCGCATCGTCGACATCAGCGACGAAGAGGACCACGTCGAGATCTTCGTCGAATGATCTGGGCCATCGAGACCCGCGCGCTGACGAAGGAGTTCGAGAAGGGGCGCCGCACGCTCTGGCAGAGGCTCCGGGGCGAGCCCGACCGCCGCGAGCGCTTCCGCGCCGTGGACGGCATCGACCTGCGGGTCGAGCCCGGCGAGATCTTCGGCGTGCTCGGCCCGAACGGGGCGGGGAAGACGACGACGCTGCGGATGCTCGCCACGTTGCTCGAGCCCACGAGCGGCGAGGCGCGCGTCCTCGGCATCGACGTCCGCGAGCGGCCCCGCGAGGTCCGCGCGCGCCTCGGGGCCATGCTCTCGGGTGAGCGGAGCCTGTACTGGAAGCTCACGGCGCGCGAGAACCTCGAGTACTTCGCCGCGCTCTATCACGTGCCGCCGAAGGACACGCGTGCGCGGATCGATCGCGCGCTGGCGGAGGTGCACCTCGCCGACCGCGCCGAGGACTACGTCGAGCGCTATTCGACCGGGATGCGGCAGCGCCTCGCGCTCGCTCGCGCGCTGCTGCCGGACCCGCCGCTCCTCATCCTCGACGAGCCGACGGTCGGGCTCGACCCGCAGGCGGCGCGCGATCTGCGCGAGCGCGTCCGCGAGCTGCGCCGGCAGGGGCGCACGGTCCTCCTCACGACGCACTACATGGAGGAGGCCGACCAGCTCTGCGACCGCGTCGCGATCGTCGACCACGGCCGGATCGTCGCGCTCGACACGCCGGCCGCGCTGAAGCGCGAGTTCGCCGGACACGAGCGCGTCGAGCAGGTCGTCCACGTGCCGACGCTCGAAGACGCGTTCATCAACCTCACCGGGCACGCCCTGCGCGAATGAGGTGGCTGGCGGGCGACGCGCGCGCGTTCGTCGCGGCCGTGCGCAAGGAGCTGCGTCAGATCCGCCGCTACCCGATGCTCGTCGTCGGCTCGCTGTTCTGGCCGATCCTCTTGCCGAGCGTGTATGTGCTGCTCGGACGCGTGTACTCCGGAGGCTCGGCGCAGGCGATGAGCGCGTTCGCCTCACGCACCGGGACGACGGACGTGGCCGGGTTCGTCTTCGTCGGCTTCTTCATCTACATGTGGCTGAGCCTGTTCCTGTGGGGACCCGGCACGCAGCTGCGCCAGGAGCAGCTCCGGGGCACGCTCGAGTCGCTGCTTCTCACGCCGGCGTCGCGCCTCGTGATCCTCTTCGGGCCACCCGTCGCGACGGCGTGGCCGGTCCTCGTCCAGGGCGTCGTCATGGTCGTCGGCTTGCGGGTGCTGTTCGGCGTCGAGCTGC
The DNA here is from genome assembly GCA_964609145.1 of uncultured Chloroflexota bacterium. Classification (GTDB taxonomy): domain Bacteria; phylum Chloroflexota; class Limnocylindria; order P2-11E; family P2-11E; genus JACPOT01. The sequence goes on along the minus strand of CAZSRI010000006.1, from coordinate 27,883 downwards.
CGCCCGACGCGCTCGGTCGCGCGGGCGTCGTCGCCGTCGTCGGCATCCCAGCCATGTACGCGCTCTCGTCGCTTTTCGCCGCGCTCGTGCTGAAGTTCGGCGAGATCGGCCCGACGGTGCAGTTCGTGCGCGGGATCCTCGTGCTGCTCGCCGGGATCACGTATCCGCTCGCGATGCTTCCAGACTGGGCCCGCGCGACCGCCTCGGCCATGCCGACGACCTACGTCGTCTCGGACGTGCGCGCGGCGCTCCTCGCCGGCGCGCCGCTCTCCTCGATGGTCGGCGACCTCGCCCTGCTCGTCGGCCTCACGGCGCTCATGGCCGTGCTCGCCGTCGCCGTCTACTCGTGGATCGAGCGCGACGCGCGCCGCACCGGCGCGCTCAGCCGGTACTGATGGACGAGCTGCGCGCGGCGTGGGCGATCGCGCGTAAGGACCTGCGCACGGTATTCCGGTACAGGCTCTGGCTGCCGTCGCTCATCTTCAGCCCTCTGTACCAGGGGATCATCCCCGCGTTCCTCTTCGGCGCGTCCTTCGCCGTCGGCGGGCGGCAGATCGGCCTCGCGGCGTCGCTCGGCACCGAGGACCTCGCTGGATTCCTCTTCATGGGCGGAGTCATCAGCGCGATCGTCTCCGTCGCGTTCTGGACCATGGCGATGTCGCTGCGGACCGAGATGGAGCAGGGCACGCTCGAGGCCTCCTGGCTGACGCCCACAGGCCGTGAGACGCTCGTCCTGGGGCGTGCGATCCAGGGCGTGCTCGTCATCGGGCTCGTCCAGGCGATCCTCTTCGCGATCGGCATCGCCTTCTTCGGCCTGCGACTGCGTCCCGAAGCGCTCTGGGCGGTGCCCGCGGTGCTCGTCGCGCTCGCCGCGATGGTGGGGATCGGCTACCTCGTCGCCGCGATGGTGCTGCTGGCGAAGGAGGCGAACTTCCTGGTCGACACGACGAACTTCCTCTTCGCCGTGGCGTCGGGCGTCGTCTTCCCGATCGGCGTGCTGCCTCCGGCGGCCCAGGTCGTCGCCGTGCTGCTCCCGACGACCTGGGCGGTCGAGATCCTCCGCAGCGACGCGATCGGGGCGCGGACGATCGTCGATCCGCGGCTCGAGCACGTGCTGCTGCTCGTGACGACGACGCTCATCGTGCCGCTCGGGCTGTGGACCTTCCGGCGCGCGGACCGCTGGGTCCGCGTCCACGGCACGATCGGGCAGTACTAGGTACGATCCCGGCCGTGGGGTTCGTCGTCCGGGTCGTCGTCGGCGCGGCCTCGCTCGGGATCGCGGACTACCTCATCCCGGGCATCTACTTCACGCCGCCGTCGTACACCGGCGACGCCCAGACGAACTACCTGCTCGCGCTCGCGATCGCCGCGATCCTCCTCGGGATCCTGAACGCGATCGTGCGGCCGATCCTCGTGGTGCTGTCGCTGCCGATCACGTGCATGACGCTCGGCGTATTCATCCTCGTCGTGAACGGGTTCATGCTCATCGTCCTGTCGTGGCTGCCCGTCGGATTCCACGTCGACGGCTTCTTCTCGGCGATCGTCGGCGCGATCATCGTCGGCGTCGTGAGCTTCTTCCTGAATAGACTCGTCCCGGGCTAGTGGTCCCCCAGGAGCGCAGGCCGAGGCGCTGAGGCGAACGCCGAAGGGACGAGGTCGAGCACCTGGGCCCGAGGAAGCGCTTTGCCCGACGGAGGGTCGGAGTAGGTTGCGGCAGCCGTTCATCGTGATGACGGGCCTGTCCGGCGCGGGGAAGTCCGTCGCCGTGAAGGTCCTCGAGGACCTCGGCTACTACATCCTCGACAACCTTCCGCCGGCGCTCATCCCGGACGCGCTCCGCGTCACGCGCGAAGCCGGCTACGAGAACGTCGCTTTCGTCATCGACGTCCGCAGCGGGCCGCTCTTCCAGGACGCGGTCCGCGTCCTGCAACGCCTCGAGGACGAGGGGCGGCGCCCGCATCTCCTGTATTTCGACGCCAGCGACGAGGTGCTCGTCCGCCGCTACAGCGAGACGCGACACCGGCATCCGCTCGACGTCGCCGGCGGCGTGCAGCCGTCGATCGACGAGGAACGCCGCCAGCTCGTCGCGCTGCGCGCGCGCGCCGACAGGGTCATCGACACGACGCACCTGTCGGTGAAGGACCTGCGCGACACGCTCCACTCGCTCTACGGCGAGGGCTCGAGCGGCATGCTCGTGCAGGTCACGAGCTTCGGGTACAAGTACGGCCTCCCGCCGGGCGCCGACCTCGTCTTCGACGTCCGCTACATGGACAACCCCTTCTACATCGACGAGCTGCGGCCGCTCAGCGGGACGGACGAGCCGGTGCGCGCCTTCGTGCTCGGCGACCCCGCGACGAAGGAGTTCCTCGCGCACGTCGAGTCGTTCCTCCGCGCGGTCATGCCGCGGTACGAGATGGAGAAGAAGGCGCACCTTCAGGTCGCCTTCGGGTGCACCGGCGGCCGCCACCGCTCCGTCGCTGTCGCCGACGAACTGGCGGAGCGCGTGCGCGGGTTCTGGCCGGGCGAGATCACCGTCGAGCACCGCGACCGTGACAAGCCGGAGCCGCGCACGTGAGGCTGTTGCGGAGTGCTCGGGCGGATGACGCTGCTTGGAGCCGGCGATGAGACCGAAGCTCGTGGTCGGGAACTGGAAGATGAACCCCGCGACCCCCGGCGAGGCGAGCGCGCTCGCCCGCGCCGTGATGGCGATCCGACCTGGTCGCGCGAGCGTCGGCGTCGCGCCACCCTCGATCCTCCTGCCCGCCGTCGCCGGCGCCCTCCGCGGGTCCGACGTGCGGATCTACGCGCAGGACGTCCACTGGGAGGAGGCGGGCGCGTATACCGGGCAGATCTCGGCGGCCATGGTGGCGGAGCTCGGAGCGGGGTCGATCGTCGGCCACTCCGAGGTCCGCCGCGATCAGGGCGACACCGACGCGCGCGTCGCGCGCAAGGCGACCGCGGAGCTGCGTCGCGGGCTGCGCGTCATCTACTGCCTCGGCGAGTCGCTCGACCAGCGTCGGGCGGGTCGCACCTCCGAGGTGATCGCTACGCAGGTCCGCGAGGGGATCGGCGCGATCGCGCGCGAGGCTCTCGTTCTCGACCACTTCGCGATCGCGTACGAGCCGATCTGGGCGATCGGCACCGGGGTCGTCGCGACCCCCGCGCAGGCATCGGCGGCGATCGCGACCGTCCGGATGGAGCTCACGCGCCTCGGGATCGACGGCGACGCGACGACCGTCATGTACGGCGGCAGCGTGAGCGCCGCGAATCGCGCGGAATGCGCGGCGGCCGATGGCGTCGACGGCGCGCTCGTCGGCGGCGCGTCGCTCAAGGCGGAGGAGTTCGCCGCGATCGTGGCCGCCTTCGCGTCCGACCCTCGCTCGTGATGGATCCTCGCTCGGGCCCGGGTGCTCGACCTCGTCCCTTCGGCATTCGCCTCAGCGCCTCGGTCCGCGCGCCCGGGGGACGGTAGTGCGTTACAGACCGGTGGTGCTTTGCGTGCTTGACGGGTGGGGGATCGCGCCATCCGGCCCCAGCAACGCGGTGACCCTCGCGACGACCCCGCGGATCGACGCGCTCTTCGCGACGTACCCGCACGCGCGCCTCGAGGCGAGCGGCCGCGCCGTCGGGTTGCCCGACGGCGTCATGGGCAACAGCGAGGTCGGCCATCTCACGATGGGCGCGGGGTACGTCCAGTACCAGGAGCTCGTCCGCATCAACGACGCGATCGCGGACGGCTCGTTCTATCGGAACGAGGCGCTCGTGCGCGCGTGCCGCGCGGTCGGGACGACGGGCAGGCTCCATCTGCTCGGGCTGCTCTCGACGGGCGGCGTGCACGCCGACCTCTCGCACCTGAACGCGCTCGCGGAGCTCGCGCGCCGCGAGGGCGTCGCGAATGTCGCGTACCACTGCTTCCTCGACGGGCGCGACATGCCGCCGCGCAGCGCGATCGAGCTGCTCCCGCGCGTCGGGCCGCGCATCGCGACGATCCACGGGCGGTACTGGGCGATGGACCGCGACAAGCGGTGGGACCGCACCGAGCGATCGTGGCGCGCGATCGTCGACGCCGACGGCCCGCGCGTCGCCACGGCCGAGGAAGCCGTGCGCGCGTGTTACGCGCGCGACGACTGCCGCGACGAGCTGCTCGAGCCCGCTGTCGTCGGCGAGGGCGCGCCGGTGCGCGACGCCGACGCGGTCGTGTTCTTCGACTTTCGCCCCGACCGCGCGCGCCAGCTCACGCTGGCGTTCATGCAGCCGGGCTTCGACGGGTTCGTCCCCGCGCGACGGCCACGGCTGTCGGCGTACGTGACGATGACCGACTTCAAGCTGGACCTCCCGGACGTCCTCATCGCCTTCCCGAAGCAGGAGGTCACGCCGCTCGCGGCCGTGCTCGCGGAGCGCGGCCTGCGCCAGCTCCACGTCGCGGAGACGGAGAAGTACGCGCACGTGACGTATTTCTTCAACGGCGGGCGCGAGGAGCCGTACCCCGGCGAGGATCGCGTCCTCGTGCCGTCCGCGAGGGTCGCGACGTACGACCTCCGGCCCGAGATGAGCGCGCCCGACGTCGCGGCGGCGGCGACGAGGGCGATCCGCTCGCGGGAGTACGACCTCGTCGTCGTGAACTTCGCGAACCCCGATATGGTCGGCCACACCGGCCTGATCCCCGCGGCGGTGCGCGCGATGGAGGCGACCGACGCGGCGGTCGGCGCCGTCGTCGACGCGACGCTCGCCGCGGGCGGCTGCATGCTCCTCACCGCCGACCACGGGAACGCGGAGGAGATGCTGTTCCCCGACGGCGGCGCGAACACGCAGCACTCGACGAACGCGGTCCCCGTCGTCCTCGTCGGCGACGGCGCGGGGCGATGGCGCCTGCGCGGCGGCGAGCTGCGCGACGTCGCGCCGACGCTCCTCGGTCTCCTCGACGTCCCCGTGCCGGACCGCATGACCGGGAGGGACCTGCGGGCGCCGGCGTGAGGACGAGCCGCGCGTGGATCCCGCTCGTGGCCGTCGCGGGCCTCCTCTCCGCGCTCGCCATCGCGCGGTGGATCTGGGCGGTGTCGCTCGACGGCCCGGTGCTCTACGGCGAGGGCGCGGTGGCGCATGCCGCGATGCTCACGCGGTACGGACTCGAGTACACGTCGCGAGCGACGCTCGTCGATGGGACGCCGCTCGCGTCGCGCCCCCTCTTCACCGCGGCGAACTACCCGCCGCTCTATTTCCATCTCGCCGCTCTCGGCGACCCGTTCGTCGCCGGGCGGATCGCGAGCATCCTCGCCACGCTCTTCGTGATGTCCGCGATCGCGTGGCGCGCTCGTGCGGCGGGACGTCTCGTCGCGTTCGCGCTCGCCGCGGGATGGCTCGCGGCCGCGCCGGTGATCGCGTGGGGCGCTGCCGTGAAGCCGGACCTCGTCGCGCTCGCGCTGACCGTCGCGGGAGTCCTCGTCGCCGGCGTGTCGCCGCGGCGGATCCTCCTCGGCGCCGCGCTCCTCGCGCTCGCCGTGTGGGCGAAGCCGACGGCGCTCCTCCCGGCAGCCGCGCTCGGCGGCTGGTACCTGCGGTCGAGCGGCCGTGCCGCGATGAACTACGCCGCGACGCTCGGCGTCGTCCTCGCCGCGCTCACGGTGGCCGACACGTTCCGGTCCGGCACGGGCGCGTTCGGGGTCCACGTCCTGTCGTGGAACCAGCTGCCGTGGAGCGCGCAGCAGACCGCGCTCCTGGTCGTCGTGGGGATCGCGACGCTTTTCGTGCCGATCGCCATGGCGGTGCGCGCCCGTCCGACCGGACCGATCGCGGCGTACGTCGTCGGCGCGCTCGGCATCGCCGCCATCGGCGGCCGAGACGGCGCGACGATCAACTACCTGCTCGACCTCTCCGCGGCCAGCGCGCTCGCCGTGGCGTCGGCCGTGCCGGCGCTCCGCCCCGGCGCGCTCTACCCGCTCGCGGCGACGGCGCAGCTCGTGCTCGGCGCGGTCGCGCTCGACCCGTTCGGGGTCGTGCCGGGGCGAAGCCCGGGCGAATGGAGCGATCCTGCCCGGATCGCCGCCGCGCGGTCGATCCCCGCGGGGCCCGCGCTCGTCGAGGACGCCGGGCTCCTCGTCGCGACCGGACGCGAGCCCCTGGTCGACGACGTGTTCCTCTGGTCGCGGCTGCGCGAGCGCGAGCGAGCGCAGGACCTCTCGTTCCTCGAGGGCGAACGCGTGATCGGGGCCGTCGAGCAGCGCGTCTTCACGTCGGTCGTGAGCGATGCGGACCTCGAGCGTCTCGACGACGCGCCCGCGTTCGAGCGCGCGCGATGGCATCCGGATCTCGTCCGCGCGGTGCTCGGCGGCTACCGCCTCGACCGGACGACGAGCGGGCTGTGGGTCTACCTTCCGCGGCCGTGAACGCGGTCCCTCGCGCCTCCTCGGCGTCGATCGGCTGGACGATCCTCGCTGTCGTCGCCGTGATCGCCGCGGCGATCTCGCTCGCGCGATGGCTCGCGCTCCTCGTCACGGGGGTGCCGTCCGGCTACGGCGAGGGCGCGGTAGCGCACGCCGCCGCGATCCTCGCGCGCGGCGGCGACCCGTACGCGGCCGAGGCGCCGGGCACATTCGTGAGCGCGAACTACCCGCCGCTCGCGTACGTGGTCGCGGCGCTCGGCTCCTCGCTCGGACCGTTCACGCTGCTGCGCGTCGTCGGCGTCGTCGCTCTCTGCGCGGTCGCGCTCGTCGCCGGGTGGCGCGCGCGCACCCGCCCGGTCGCCGCGGTCGCGATCGGCGCGTCGTTCCTCGCGCTGTCCCCGGTCGCCGCGTGGGGCGCGAGCGCGCGCGCCGACGTGCTCGCCGTCGCGGGCGTCGCGCTCGCGATCGCGGCGCTGTCGCCCGATCCGCGGCGTCTCGCGCTCGCGGGCATCCTCGGTGCGCTCGCCGTCGCCGCGAAGCCGACGGCCGCGGTGCCGCTCGCCGCCGTCCTCGTCTGGCTCGCGTGGCGCGAACGCGGCGTCGCGGTGCGCTTCGCGATCGCGCTGGGCGTGGCCGGACTCGCGGCGCTCGCGGTCGCGCTGGCGCGCTTCGATGCTGCCGGCCTCTGGCGCCACGTCGTCACGTACAACGCGCTTCCCTACGACGGCGGCCACGCCGTCCTGCTCCTCGGCCTCGCGGCGCTCCTCCTTGGCGCGTTCGCGTGGGCGGCGTGGGTCGCGGGCGACGGACGCATGCGCGCCTACCTCGCCGGCGGGATCGCCGTCGTCGCGCTCGGGGGACACGCCGGTGCGACGTTCAACTACCTGCTCGACGTGGCGGCGGCGTCGTCGCTCGCGCTCGCGCCGCTCGCGTCACGCGGCGGCCGGATCGTCGCGGTCATGACGGGCCAGCTCATCGCGACGACGGCCCTCACCGTCGCGGGCCCGCTCGCACCCCCGAGCGTCGACGCGCTCCGCGCGCGCGTCGACGCCGTGCGTACGCTCCCCGCGGGCGCGGTGCTGGCCGAGGACAGCGGCCCGCTCCTCGCGGCTGGGCGAGAGCCGATCGTCGACGACGCATATCAGTGGGCGCGGCTCGTCGCGGCCGGCCGGGTCGTGGACGACGTCACGCCTCGCGTGCGCGACGCCCGCTTCGCCGCCGTCGTCGCCGACATTCCGCTCGAGGACGTCGCTCGCGCGAGCGAGGTCGAGCGCGAGCGCTGGCCGGCGGAGCTCGCGAACGCAGTGCTCGCTCGCTACCGGCTCGAGCGCCACGAGGGAGGCCTCTGGGTATACCGGCCGCGATGACGCGCGCTCGGATACACTGGCGCTCCCGTGCAGATCCTCCAGGTCGCGCAGGTCCTCATTGCCATCTCCGTCGGCGCCTCGATCCTGCTGCAGGCGCGCGGGACCGGGCTGTCGTCGACGTTCGGCGGCGAGTCGACCGCGTACCGCAGCCGGCGCGGCATCGAGCGGATCCTCTTCCGGCTCACGATCGTCCTCATCGTGGTCTTCGTCGCCATCTCGCTGGTCGGTGCCAAGGTCGGCAGCTGACCGGTCTCGGCGCTGAGCGCCGGAGCCTGAGCTGACCACCGCCGGCAAGATCGCGATCCTCGCCCTCGTCGGCATCGTGGTGCTGACGAGCGCGGGGGCCATCGTCGCGGAGCAGGGCCGCCCCCCGACCGTCCCCGCCACGGGCGGGACGTACATCGAGGGCGTCGTCGGCTCCTACGAGCACCTCGACCCGATCATCGCGTCGACCGACGTCGACCGCGACGTTGCCGCGCTCGCGTTCTCCGGCCTCATGCGCACCGATCGCAGGGGCGAGATCGTCCCCGATCTCGCGGCGAAGGTCGACGTGGCGCAGGACGGGCGCGTGTGGACGTTCGAGCTCCGCGAGGACGCGCGCTGGCAAGACGACCGTCCGGTCGTCGCCGACGACGTCCTCTACACGGTGTCGCTCTTCCAGGATCCCGCGTACCAGGGTCCGTACGTCGAGGCCTTCCACGGTGTCAGCGTCGAGCGCCTCGGGCCGCGGACCGTGCGCTTCACGCTCCCCGGCGCGTACGGCCCGTTCGCGGCGAGCATGACGTTCCCGCTGCTCCCGGCGCACCGCCTCGGTGGCGTCCCGTACGCGCGCCTCGCGGAGAACTCGTTCGACCGACAGCCGATCGGCACGGGGCCCTTCGCGGTGACGTCCGCGACCGCGTCCGAGGTGACGCTGACGGCGAACGAGGACTTCTACCGGACGCGCCCGGAGCGCACGCGGCCTTACCTCGACCGCATCGTGCTCCGAACGTACCCCGATGCCTCGGCCGCGCTCGGCGCGCTCGCTCGCGGCGAGCTCGACGGCGTCGCCGGGATCTCGAGCGCGGACGCCGAGCGCGCGCGGTCGGTGTCCACCGTCGCCGTGTACAGCTACCCGACGAGCGACGTCACGGCGCTCTTCCTCAACGTCCGGCCCGATCGCGGCGTGCTCCTCGACCGCGCCGTGCGGCAGACGATGGGGCTCGCGATCGATCGTGGGAAGGTGCTCGACGCGGCCATCGACGGCCGCGGCGAGGTCGCCGACTCGTTCGTGCCGCGATCCTCGTGGGCGTTCCCGGCCGACCTCCCGAAGGCGCGGCGCTCGCTCGACGACGCCCGCGCGACGCTGAGCGCCGCGAACTGGACCGACACCGACGGCGACGGGGTCCGCGACAAGGACGGGAAGGCGCTCCGCCTCACGCTCGCGACGTCGGACGAGCCCGCGCGGGTCGATGCCGCGAAGCAGGTCGCGGCCGATCTCGCGGCGGTCGGCATCGCCATCGACGTGCGGACGATGCCGTTCGACCGCCTCATCGACGCGGCCGTGCGCCCTCGCGACTTCGACCTGCTCCTCATCGGCATCAATGGGACGCTCGATCCCGACCCGTACCCCTTCTACCACTCGAGCCAGGCCGCCGACCCCGGGTACAACTTCTCGGGCTACTCGACGCTCCCGCTCGACCGCGCGCTCGAGGCCGGGCGCCAGGCGAGCGACCGCGCGCAGCGGCGCGCGCTGTACGCGCCGGTGTTCCAGACGATCGCGAACGAGACACCCGCGATCTACCTCTACTTCGCCGACCGGCTGTACGCGCAGCACGCGTCGGTGAAGGGGCTGAAGATCGCGCAGATCGTCGAGGCCGCCGACCGGTTCTGGGACGTCGAGGACTGGTACGTGCGGACGTCGCCGCGGCTCTGACCCTGCTAGGGCGCGGCGATCGTCTCCAGGGCCGTCGGGTCGCTCGCGGAGATCTCGACCGGCGCGGGATACGCGCCCCCGATGGACTCGAAGTTCTTCAGGCCGCTCGAGGTGTTGATGAGAACGATGCGGCCGCGGGTGAGCTCGCCTCGGGCCGCCGCGGCTCGAGCGCCCGCGAGAACGGCGGCGCTCGCCGGCTCGGCGAAGATGCCCTCGCGGGCGAGGTCGCGCTGCGCGCGGAGGATCTCGTCGTCGGCCACCGAGGCGACCAGGCCGTTCGAGGACCGAAGCCCTTCGAAGGACATGTAGCTGTTCACGGTGGCGCCGATCCCGCGCGCGACCGTCGCGCGCGCAGCCACGCGGGCGATCGGCGGCCCGCCGGCCTTCACCGCCGCGACCGCGGCGGCCAGCGGTCCTGCGGCCGGCTCGGCCGCGAGGATCCGCGGCGTGGCGCCGGCGCGGCCGAGCGTGACCAGTTCGGCGAAGCCTTTCCAGATCCCGTACAGGCCCTCGCCGTAGCCGACGGGGAGCGCGACCACGTCCGGAATGCCGCCGAGCTGCTCATGCAGCTCGAACGCGATCGTCTTGTAGCCCTCGTGCCCATATGCGCTGTTCGTGGGGATGCCCGTGAAGTTGCTCGCCGGATACCACGCGTGCTCCCGGACGGCCCTGCGCATGATGTCCCAGCGCCCCTCGCGAGTGCTCACCGCGAGCCGAGCGCCGTACGCCCGGATCATGACCGACGCGGCGAGGGCGAGGCCCGGGTAGGTGAGCACCACGCACGCCAGTCCGGCGCGCGCCGCGTAGGCGGCGACCGCGAGGCCGTGGTTCCCCGAGCTCGCGACGATCACGGTGCTCGCGCCGAGATCGAGCGCCTTGCTCAAGGCGACGGCGGCGTGGCGATCCTTGAACGAGAGCGTCGGATTCCGTGACTCGTCCTTGAGCCACACTTCCGGCACCCCCAGCTCCGCGGCGATGCGGGGGAGCGGGATCAGAGGCGTGTTCCCTTCTCCGAGCGAGACCTCGTGTCCGCGCGAGACCACCGGCAGAAGCCGGCGATAGCGCCAGATCCCCAGGCCGGCTTCCCGCAGCGCGCCCGTCGATAGCGCGCCCGCGAGGTCGCGGTAGTCGTACGTCGGAGTGAGCCCCGACCGCACGTCGTCCGTCGCGCAGGCGTCGCAGCCCTCGTAGAAGGGGCCGAGCGGATACTCGACGCCGCAGCGCAGGCAGCGCAGGCCCGTCGCGTAGCTCGTTCTCATCGGGCGATCGGCCGTGGCTGCGACCCGATCACGGCGAGCTGCCGGGGCGACGTTCCGCCCACCGGCCCATGCTCGACCAGGCGGAGGAACGACCGCGCCCGAGGGTGCTGCGGGCGTGCGAAGAACTCGGCCGGGGCCGCCTCCTCGATGACCACGCCTTCGTCCATGAAGAGAACGCGGTCCGCGACGTCGCGCGCGAACGCGACCTCGTGCGTGACGACGACCATGGTCATCCCATCGCGCGCGAGCTGGCGCATGACCTGAAGGACCTCCTCGTGGAGTTCCGGATCGAGCGCGGAGGTGGGCTCATCGAAGAGCACGACGGCCGGCCGCATGGCCAGCGCGCGCGCGATGGCGACCCGCTGCTTCTGCCCGCCGGAGAGCCGCGACGGATACTCGTTCTGCTTGTCCGAGAGCCCGACCCGAGCGAGCAGCTGCTGGCCGATCGGGACCGCCTCGGACCGCGGGACCTTCTTCACGGTGATCAGCCCCTCGATCACGTTGCCGAGAGCCGTCATGTGCGGGAACAGGTTGAACGACTGGAACACCATCCCCACGCGCGTGCGGATCTCGCGTATCCGCCGGCGGTCGTCGCGCCCGAGGTCACGGCGACATCTCACCTCGAGGCCGCAGACCGTCAGGCGGCCCTCGTCGGGCTCCTCGAGGTAGTTGATGCAACGGAGCAGGGTGGTCTTACCCGAGCCGGAGACGCCCATGACCACCACGACCTCGCCGCGCTGGATGCGCAGGTCGATGCCGCGCAGCACCTCCAGCTTGCCGAAACGCTTGCGGAGGCCCTCGATGCGGATCTGGGCGTCGCTCTCTTGGACCATGGCTCAGTACGCGGCCGCCATCCGCCGCTCGATCGCTTCCTGGCCGATGGAGAGAACGGTGTTCACGGCCCAGTAGATGGCGGCGACGATGACGAACATCTCCAGGTAGCGGAAGGTCGCCGAACCGACACGCTCGGCCACCCTCGTGAGCTCCACCACCGTGACGACCGACGCGAGCGATGTGTCCTTCATGAGCGCGATGAAGCGGTTGCCGATCGCCGGCGCCGCGATCCTGATGGCCTGCGGCAGGATGATGCGGCGGAGCGCCTGCGCATACGTCATGCCGATGGACAGCGCCGCCTCGCGCTGACCCTTTTCGACACCAAGGATCCCCGAACGGAAGTTCTCGCTCTGATACGACGCGACGGCGAGCGAGAGCGCCAGGGTCGCGGACGGGATGGGCTCCAGCGTGATGCCGAGCTGCGGAAGCCCGAAGTAGATCAGCAGGATCTGGACGAGCATGGGGGTGCCGCGGAAGACCGACACGTAGGCCACGGCGAACGTCCGGAGCGCCGCGATGCCGGAGAGGCGAGCGAGAGCGACGGCGAGTCCGATCGCCGACCCGAGCGCGAACGAGACGACGCCGAGGGAGATCGTCGCGAGGAGCCCCTCGACCAGGAACGGATATGCCCGCAGGAACAGCTCGACCACGATGTCGCCCTCCTCTCCGTTTCCGCCGGCTCGGCAAGCCGCGGGGCGACCACGGCCTCCCGGCGTCAGACGCTACTGCCAGGCGGGAAGCTTCTTGACCTCCACGGCCATGTCCTCGGACGCTCCGAACCACTTCTTGGAGATCGTCGTGAGCGTGCCGTCCGCGGCCATCGCACGGATGGCCTTGTCGATCTCGGCCTGGAAGGCGGCCTCCCCCTTCTTGAACGACATGCCGTTCTGCTCGAGACCGATCGTCGCGACGGTCGCCTTCACCTTCAGGCCGGCCTTCTGCGCCAGATACAGCCCGACGAAGCGTGACCCGATGTAGGCGTCCGCCCTTCCGAGGCTGACGTCGGTGAGCGCGAGCGTCGCGCTCTCGTAGGTCTTCACCTCCGCGCCCGGGACGCTCTGCGCGGTCGTGAGGTCGCTCGAGCCGGTCGGCACGGCGATGCGCTTCCCGCGCAGGTCGTCGAGCGCCTTGATCGTCGTGTCGTCCTGGCGCACGAAGATCGTCACCGAGGACACGCGGTAGGGGAGCGAGAAGTCCACCTGGAGCTTGCGCTCCTCGGTGATGGCTTGGCCGGCGATCACGATGTCCCACTTGTCCGACTGCAGCCCTGGGATGAACGTGTCGAACGTGCCCTGGATGAACTCCACCTTCGGGACCCCGAGCCGCTTGACGAGCTCGTTCGCCATGTCCACGTCGAAGCCGACGACCTCGTTCTTCTCGTCCCGCAGGCTGTACGGCGGGCTCGTCTGTGGATCCGCGACGCGAAGAACGCCCTTGGCCTTCACCTGCTCGAGGAGATGTCCCCCGCCGGCGGTCCCGCCGGCCGTGGCCGCGGCGGCCGTGCTCGTCGGTGACGCGGCGGGCGCCGCCGCGCCGCCGCACGCCCCCGAGATCAGGCCGGCCCCAAGCGCGATGGTGAGCCAGGCACGCGTGGCGGATCTCGCGAGACCGATCATGTCCATCCTCCCCTGTTGTGGTCAGTCACCGCCGAGGATCGAGCTGCTGAGCGCGTCGAGGAGCGCGTGTGCCGAGTCGCGCCGGATCGTGTAGCGCATTCCGTCCCTGGTCCGCTCCTGGCGAACGAGGCCCGCGGCGCGGAGGAGATGCACGTGGTGATGGACGGTCGGCGCCGAGAGGCCCAGGCTCGACACGAGCTCCGGGCCGCCCAGCGGTCCGCGCTGGAGGAGCCGGAGCACCTTGAGACGGGCCGGATCGCCGACCGCCTTGACGGCGCGCACGAGGTCCGGGTCGACGCGTGCCTTGTCGAACTGCACCAGCGCGTCGCTCTTCACGCCGAACACCACGAGGGCCTGTCCCGATCGCTCGTCGACACGGGACGCCATGAAGGGGTAGATGAACGCGGACGGCGCGAGGGTGATCCGCCGGAGCTGAAGGCCGGCGCTGAGCGTGTACCCGCCGGTGAGCTGCTCGATGGCCGTGGCCGTGGGGAGCACCCCGAGCAGCTCGGAGGCGCGCTCCGCGCCTGCCTTCAAGGCCCTGGCCACGTGAGGCACCTGCTCGGCGAAGACGGTCCGCGAGTACTCCCTCAGCAGGGCGAGGAACTCCGCACGCGCCCACTGCGGATCGGTGATGATCCGGCGTCCACGCTTGGACCACTCGGCCGACGTGCCGCGGAGCGCGCGCGCCAGGCCGGCGGTCGCCCCCGTCCGGATCGATCGGTCGAAGGTCGCGAGAGCCTCCTCGCTGGTCTCGTCGGTGTCGAGCATGAGGAGGACCAGGCCCCGCGGATCCGCCGCGCGGACCCTGCGCACGAGGTCGTCCGGGCCGGCGCCGTCCGGAAGCTCCGCGACGAGCCGCATGACGCCGGATCCCAGGCTGGTGTCGTGCCCCTGGAAGAAGAACTGGCCCCGCTCGAGCAGCTCGCGCGACGCCTTCGCGCGCGTCGCGTTCGCCCACGCGCGAGTGCCCTCGTACGTGCGCGGATTGAAGAGCGCCCGGAGGCTGACGAGGAGGTCGTAACAGGGGGACGGGTGCACGCGGACCGCGCCGGCGAACGGGTCGACGGCGGGCAGCGCCGCCAGCCGCCGGTTCTTCAAGAGTCGCATATTAGATATCCATCTAATCTTGACCGATGTGAGAGAGCACGGTAGGTCCACCACGGACCGGATGTCAAGCCCTGGAGAACGCCGTCGAATGGAGGCCGCTCGATGCATGCGAGCGGTCGGTCGGCTTCTGTGGCCGCGGTCCGCTCCTAGAGGTATCCGCCGAGTCCCGCCAGGTGGAGCGTCGCGAGGATCAGCGCGTGGGTGATCGCGCCTGAGGCCGCGAGCTCGCGGACCCGCGCTTTGGGCACGACCTCGACGACGAGATCCTCGCCGTGGTCCGGGTGCCCGTCGTGGAGCGGCTCGCAGTCGAGCGCGACGAAGGCGTGGACGCGGTTCGTGAAGTGCGCGGGGTTCGGCCGGTACACGCCGAGCGGGAGGACGCGGCCGGCGCGGTAGCCGGTCTCCTCCTCGAGCTCGCGCGCGACGGCGGCGGCCGGCTCCTCGCCGCGGTCGACGACGCCGCCCGGCAGCTCGAGCGAGACCGCCCCGCTCCCGAAGCGGAACTGCTTCAGCAGGACGACACGTCCGTCGCGCGTGAGAGGGAGGACGTTGCACCAGTCGTCGGCGTCGATCATCACCCGCCGGTGCTCTTCGCCGCTCCGCGGGTCGGCGTACGTGTCTTCGCCGACGCGCAGGATCTGGAAGTCACGGCGTTCGCCCTTGCGTACCAGAGGCCACGGACGGGGATCGGGCACGGGCCGATCCTATGGCTCGTATCGTCCGCGCGTGCGACGGGTGAACGTGATCGGATCGACCTCGGGAGTGGGGAAGACGACGTTCGGCCGTCGCCTCGCGGAGCGGCTCGACGTGCCCTTCGTCGAGCTCGATGCGCTGTTCTGGCGCGAGGGCTGGCGACAGAGCGAGACGGAGGACTTCCGCAGACGCGTCGCGGACGCGCTCGCTGGCGACGCGTGGGTCGCGGACGGGAACTACACGGGGCGGCTCGGGACCTTCATCTGGTCGCGCGCGGACACCGTCGTGTGGCTCGACCTGGGGCTGCCGATCGCGCTGTGGCGGATCCTGCAGCGGACGCTCGGGCGCATCCGCTCGGGCGAGGTGCTGTGGTCGGGGAACCGCGAGACGATGCGGAACGCGTTCTTCTCGCGCGAGTCGCTGTTCCTATACGCGATCCGCTGGCACGGCGAGCGGCGCAAGCGCTTCCCGCGGATGCTCGCCTCGCCCGAGGCGGTGCATCTCGAGAAGCATCACTTTCGCAGCGCGTCGGAGGCGGAGCGGTGGCTGCGGAGCGTCGGGTCGTGACGCTTCGGATCCGCTTTGTCGGGTCAGGCGACGCGTTCGGCAGCGGCGGCCGCTACCAGGCGTGCATCTGGATGGAGGCCGACGGCTTTCGCTGGCTCGTCGACTGCGGGGCGACGTCGCTTCTGGCCATGCGGCGTGACGGCCTCGACCCGGACCAGATCGATGCCGTGCTCATCTCGCACTTCCACGGCGACCACTTCGGCGGGATCCCGTACCTCGTCCTCGACGGGCAGTTCCGCAAGCGCGCACGTCTGCTCACGATCGCGGGGCCGCGCGGGATCGCGGAGCGGACGCGAGCGGCGATGGAGGAGGCGTTCCCCGGCTCGTCGCGCACGACGCAGCGGTTCGCGATCGACCACGTCGAGCTCGGCACCGGGTCCACCGTGATCGGTCCGCTCTCCGTCTCCGCGCTGCCCGTCGTGCACACGCCCGGCGCGGCGGCGATCGGGCTTCGGATCCGCTGTGGGGAGCGGGTCGTCGCCTACTCCGGCGACACGGAATGGACGGATGCCCTGAGGGAGCTCGCCGTCGATGCCGACGTCTTCATCGCCGAGGCCTACTCGTTCGAGAAGGCGATCCCGTACCACCTCTCATACCGCGCAGTGGCGGCGCACCTGGCATCGATACGCGCCAAGCGGATCGTCCTCACTCACCTCGGGCCTGAGACGCTCGCGCGTGCCGCGGACGCGCGGCTCGAGCTCGCGGAGGATGGCACCCGCATCGTCTTGCGCTGAGCGAGGTCGTTGCGCACTTCTTGAGCGCATCTACCCACATCCGGATGTCCCGAAGTTGGAGCGCAGGTGGAGCATCTGGGAGCACTACCGGGTGAGGCACATCGCGGAACGGTCTGTGCGGGAGGGGGGACTCGAACCCCCACGCCCTTACGGGCACACGCCCCTGAAGCGTGATCGGCTACCGATTACGACACTCCCGCGGGACTCCGTCATTGTAGGCCGTCGGCGCATCGCCTAGAACCCCGCCGCCACCGACGAGCGCATCCGGTTGACGCCGCCGCGGAGCGTTCCGTCGTCGTCGATCGCGATCGCGTTGATCCGGCCGAACGAGGCCGCCGCGAGCGTCTCCTCCGTCGGCACGACGCGGTGCCCCATCGCCTCGAGTCCGCTCGCGAGCTCGCCGGGCGCGCGGGAGTCGAGGAGGAGCGCGCCTCCCTCGTGATGCGCGCGCAGCCCGTTCACCGCCGCGTACGGCCCGTCGCCGTGGTCGACCGCGTTCACGATCGCCTGCGCCACGCCGCTGATGAGCCGGCGCCCGCCCGACCCGCCGACGACCATCCGGGCGCGGCCGCCGCGCGAGACGATCGCCGGCGCCGGCGCCCAGAGGATCCGCTTCCCGCCGGCGATCGACGCGGGGCGCCCGGGTCGCGGGTCGAACCACGTCATGACGTTCGCGAGCACGATCCCGGTGCCGCGCGCGACGATCCCCGACCCGAACGCGCCCCCGAGCGTCGACGTGAGCGACACGCACATCCTCGACGCGTCGACGACGCACATGTGCGTCGTGTGCGGAACGTCGCCCACGGGCTGGCGGGCCACCGCGGCGGTCGCGCGCTCCGGATCGATCTCACCCCGGACGCGCTCGGCGTGCTCGCGTGACGCGAGCGCCGCGAACGGCGCGTCGACGAACGCCGGGTCGCCGAGCAGCGCGAAGCGGTCGACGAACGCGCGCCGGCACGCCTCCGCGACGAGGTGCTGGTAGTGCGCGCTCGGGCGGTCCGTCGACCCGAGGTCGTAGCCGTCGAGGATGTTCAGCATCTCGGCCGCGGTGATGCCGCCGCCGCACTCCGGGTTCGTCGCGACGCGGTGGCCACCGTGCTCGATCGCGAGCGGCGCGATCTCGCGGGCCTCGTACGCCGCCAGGTCGTCGAGCGCGAGGAGCCCGCCGCCGCCGTGGACATCGTCGACGACCGCGCGGCCGAGGCCGCCGCGGTAGAAGGCGTCCGCGCCCTCGCGGCCGATCGTCTCGAGGCTCCGAGCGAGATCGGCCTGCACGAGTCGGTCGCCGCCGCCCTCGAGCGCCAGCCGCGGATGCATCGGAAGCCCGTCGCGCTTGAAGAACGTCCCTTTCGACTCGGGGAAGCGCCACAGCCGATCCGCGTACGACGAGAACGTGAGCGTGAGGTGCAGGTCGATCGCGATGCCGTCGCGCGCGAGAGCGACGGCCGGGCGGACCGCGCGCTCGAGGCCGATCGTGCCGTAGCGGTCGAGCGCGAGCGCCATCGCCGCGACCATCCCCGGCACGCCCGTCGAGCGGTACCCCACGTTGTTCTCGTCGCCGCTCACGGCGGGCCATCCGTACATACCGCCGACGCCGGCGTCCGCGAGAGGGAACATGTTCGGCGTCGCCGCCCGCGGCGCGAGCCCGCTTCCGTCGATGACCGTCTCGCGGCCGTCGGGGAGGCGGATGACCATCACGGCGACGCCGCCGACACCGCTGAGCGCCGGCTCCGCGACGCCCATCGCGAACGCCATCGCGACCGCGGCGTCGACGGCATTCCCGCCCTCGCGCAGGATCTCGATCCCCGCGTCGACGCCCTCGGGCCGATCCGCCGCGACCATCGCGTGCGCGGCGCGCGGCTCGGTCTTCTCGATGATCCATTCGCTCTGAGCGGGATGGGGCATCGTGCGAACGATACGGATACGATCGGCGCCGTGCCCGAGGTGGTCATCGTGGGCGGCGGCGTCGTCGGCGCTTCGATCGCGTACCACCTCACCGCCCGCGGCATGACCGACGTCCTTGTCCTCGAGCGGGACACGCTCGGCGCGGGATCGACCAGCAAGAACGCCGGCGGGATCCGTCTCCAGTTCTCGAGCGAGACGAACGTGCGGCTGTCGCAGCGCTCGCTCCCGCGATTCGAGCGATTCAAGGACGAGTTCGGCGTCGACATCGACTTCCAGCAAGTCGGCTACCTCTTCCTCATCACCGAGGACCGCGAGGTCGCGCCGTTCGAGCGATCGCTCACGATGTGGGACCGCCTGGGCGTGCCGGCTCGCCGGGTCGAGCGCGACGAGATCGGCCAGATCTTCCCCGAGCTCAGGCGAGACGACATCGTGTTCGGGACCTTCTGCCACGTCGACGGGCACGCCGACCCGACGGGGATCCTGAACGGGTTCGTATCTCGGGCGCGGGCCGGCGGCGCCACGTTCCGCGAGCACGCCGCGGTGAGCGGGATCGACCTCGAGGACGGACGGGTCCGCGGCGTGCGGATCGGCGATGAGGGGGTCCCCTGCGACCTCGTCATCGACGCCGCGGGGCCGTGGGCCGGCAAGGTCGCGGCGCTGGTCGGCCTCGAGGTACCGATCCGCCCGCTGCGCCGGCACATCTTCGTGACCGACGGCGCGCCCGGACTCGACCACCCGATCCCGCTCACGATCGAGTTCGCGTCGACGCTCTACTTCCACCGCGAGTCCGGCGGCGTTCTCCTCGGCATGGCCGACCCGGCCGACGGCCCGGGCTTCCGCGAAGCCGTGAACTGGGACTTCCTTCCCGCCGTCGTCGAGCGCGCGATAGAACGCCTCCCGCTCCTCGAGCGCACGAACATCCGCGCGGGGTGGGCGGGGATGTACGAGGACACGCCCGACAAACACCCGGTGCTCGGGCGCACGGACGTGGATGGATTCGTGATCGCCGCGGGCTTCTCTGGACACGGCCTGATGCACGCGCCCGCGACGGGGGAGCTCATCGCCGACGTCGTGACGGGGGCGACCCCGGCGCTCGACCTCCATCCGCTGCGCCTGTCGCGGTTCCGCGAGGCCGAGCAGGTGCGGGAGTTCAACGTCATTTGAGGCTCCTCGCTATCTCACGTGGCCGCAAAGTCGAGCTTGCCTGCCACGAGATAGGCGATGGCGATGAGGTTTTCGGTCGTGCGGTACCCGCGCGCCCGGCGCTTCGCCGCCTGGACGAGGCTGCCGATGGCCTCGAGGATCCCATTGCTCACGCGGCTGGTGAACCAGCGCAGCACGCCGTCCCAGTGCTCCTTCACGGTGCGCGCGAACTCGACGATCGGATGCAGGCGCGAGCGGATCGCCCAGGCGTACCAGCGCCGCAGGTGCGCCTCGGCCTCCTCGGGTGCCGTCGTGTACAGCTCGGCGAAGGCGAGCTTGAGCCGGTACGCCCGGCCGGTGCGTTGATGCAACTGCGCCAGGCGCTCGAGCCGGGCCCGCTGCCGCTCGCTGAGCCGGCGGGGATCGCGCAGCCACAGGAAGCGGCTGTGCTTGAGCGTCGCGGAGGGCGCCGCCCCCGGGCGGTGCAGCTGCCGCAGGCGGCGCAGCGGCACGCGCGGCGAGGGGGGCGCCTGGTCAGCGCGGCGCACCTGGTCGACGGCGAAGTCGAGGCTCGCCATGAGGTGGTAGCGGTCGAAGGTGATCGGCACGCCCGGGAAGTGCTCGGTCGCGCCGGTGATGAACGCGGGAGACATGTCCATGCACAGCTCGCGCAGCTGCGCCGGCCCGCCGCGGTGGGCGATGAGGTCGGCCTTGAAGCGCGCGAACGCCGCGGCGTCCTTGCCTTCCGTCGCGAAGAGGAGCTTGGCGCGCTCCAGGTCACAGAACAGCGTCGCGTAATGGTGGCCGCGCCGGCGGCTGGTCTCATCGATGCCGACGTGGCGGACGGCCGAGAGGTCCTCCCGCGACCGGGCCTGGTCGATGTGGAAGTGGACGATGCGCCAGATGCGGGTGTCGTGCTCGCCGAGCAGGCGGGCGATCGCGCGCACCGGCATCTCGGCGGCGAGCGTCATGACCAGACCTTCGAAGAGGTGGGTGAACCCCGAGCCCGCTCGCGCCCAGGGCAGCTCGACCCGGCGCACCCCGTCCTTCTCGCAGCGGATGCGCGGCACGCGCGCGTGCAGGTACACGGGGTACTGCATGAAGTTCAGGTGCCGCCAGTCCTTGTCCTCAGTGTCGTGGACGGGACAGCCCTCGGCGCCGCAGTCCGGGCAGCGGAAACGCGCGCCGCGCTCGAAGTCGAGGAAGAGGTCGAGCCGTGCCGCCTCCGGATCGAACTCGGAGCGCGTGACCTTCCACGGCGGGACGAGGCCCAGGGCCTTCTCGAAGAGCTGCTGCACCTCGCGCACAGCCGAGCCTCCACAGCCGCAGCCTCTCGCTCCCCGGCCACCCTGCGCCGGTCAGCGTACCCACTCAGAACGGCGAGGAGCCTCATTTGAGTCCGCAGCTGCTCTTCGTGGCCCTCGCCCTCGCGCTCGCGGCCGCCGCCGCGCTCCTCCTCCTGCTCGTCATCTTCAGGCGCGAGCGGCAGCTCTCGAACCTCGCGCTCGCGACCCTCCTCATCGCGCTCGCCGCGGGCGTGTGGTGGACGGCCATCCGGACCCCGCTGTAGGCGCACGTATCCTCCGCACGTGTTCACGCGAGATCAGATCAGGCTGACGACGCTCTCGACCTGCGCCGGCTGAGGCGCGAAGCTGGGCCCCGGCCCACTGGCGCAGGTCCTGCGCCCTCTCGCCGCTCAGCCGATGCCATCGGAGCTCCTCGTGGGGCTCGCGGTGTCCGACGACGCCGCCGTCTACGAGGTATCGCCCCACGTCGCCATCGTGCAGACCGTCGACTTCTTCCCGCCGATCGTCGACGACGCGTACGCGTCGGGGCAGATCGGCGCGGCGAACGCCATGTCCGACGTGTACGCGATGGGCGGCGAGGTCCTGTTCGCGCTCAACGTCGCGGCGTGGCCCGAGGACGTCCCCACCGACGTGCTCGAGCGGATCTTCGCGGGAGCCGTCGACAAGGTGCGGGAGGCCGGCGGCGTCGTCGCGGGCGGCCACACGATCATCGACCGCGAGCCGAAGTTCGGGCAGTGCGTCACGGGGCGGATCGATCCGCGCCATCTCCTCCTCAAGCAGCACGTGCGAGCCGGTGACGAGATCTGGCTGACGAAGCCGATCGGGACGGGGATCCTCACGACCGCGCACAAGCGCGGGCTCATCGACCCGGAGGACCTAGCGTCGGCGATCGCGAGCATGGCCGCGCTGAACCGCGCGACGGCGCGCGCCGACGTCGACTCGGGGCTGCACGCGGCCACGGACGTCACCGGGTTCGGCCTCGTCGGGCACGCGCACGAGATGGCCGAGCGGTCGGGCGTGCAGGTGCGGATCCGCGCGGGCGCGGTCCCGCTCCTGCCGGGGGCGCGTCGTCACGCCGAGGCGGGCGTCGACTTCGGCGGCATGGAGCGGAACCGCGAGCACTTCCTGGGGGAAGGCCTCGTGCGCCTCGAGGGGATCGACGAGGCGACGACGCTCCTCGTGCTCGACCCGCAGACCTCGGGCGGACTGCTCGTCGGCGTCCCGCGCGCGCATCGCGCCGACTGGGAGCGCGCGCTCGCGGCGCACGGCGCACGCGGCTGGGCGATCGGCGAGGCCGTCGAGGGCTCCGGCGTGGTCGTGACCGCCTGAGCCGCACCGCCTTCGAGTTCGACGAGTCCGCCGCGCCGCTCTCGGCGCCGCCGGAGCCCGCGCCGGAGCCGCAGCCGCTCGAGGCCGCGCCGAGCGCGCTCAGCCCGCGCGCGCTCGAGCTGGCCGCGATGTCGCCGGCGCGGGCGGCGATCGAGCTCGCGTGGCCCGGCATCGTCGAGCAGTTCGTGCGCGCGAGCGGCCAGATCGTCTCGTTCGCGATCGTCGGACAGCTCGGGGCCGTCGCGACGGCGGCGATGGGCGCGTCGGGCCAGTTCCTCTTCCTGCTCTTCCCGATCTGGGGCGCGCTCTCCACCGGGACCGTCGCGCTCGTCAGCCGCCGCATCGGCGAGGGCCGCATGGACGCGGCGGCCGACGTCGTCCGGCAGTCGATCGTGCTCGCGACCGTCCTCGGGGTGGTGTCCGGCGTCGGGTTCGCCCTGTTCGCGCGACCGCTCCTCGCGCTCATCGGCGCGGACGCCGAGGTCGTCGACGCCGCGGCGCCGTTCCTCACGCTCGTCGGCGGGCTGAACATCTTCCAGACCCTGTCGATCATCGGCGTGAACGCGCTGCGGTCCGCCGGCGACGCGCGGACCCCGATGTGGCTCTCGCTCGGCGCGTCGGCGCTCGTCGTCCCGCTCACGTACGTGCTCGTGTTCGTCGCGCGCGTGGGCCTCATGGGCGCCGCGTACGCGCAGGTCGGCGTCGCGACCGCGTTCCTCGCGGTGACGCTCGCGATGCTCTGGCGCGGCCGCGCGGGCCTGCGGATCGCGGGCGGGACCTGGTCGTTCCAGCCGGTGGTCGCGCGGTCGCTCATGTCGATCAGCCTGCCCTCGATGGGGGAGACGCTGCTCTTCAGCGTCGGCATCCTCGCGCTGAGCGGCATCGTGTTCCGCCTCGGGACCGACGCGTTCGCGGCGCACCAGATCATCTCCCAGGTCGAGGCGATCTCGTTCCTGCCGTGCATCGGCTTCTCCGCCGCCGCGTCGGCGCTCGTCGGCCAGTCGCTCGGCATGCATCAGCCGAAGCGCGCGTCAACGGTCGGGTGGGCCGCCACGCGCATGGCGGCGCTCTGGACGAGCGTCGCCGGGCTGCTCTTCGTGCTGTTCCCGGCGGCGTTCCTCGGGCTGTTCACGTCCTCGAGCGCGGTCGTCGCGGCTGGGCTCGGCGCGATGGTCGTCGTCGGCATCGCGCAGCCGGCGCAGGCCGTCATCTTCACGGTCGGCGGCGCCCTCCGCGGCGCGGGCGACACGCGCTACACGCTCGCGGCGACGGTGGTGAACTGGTTCGTCGTGCGCTTCCCGCTCGCGGTCGTGCTCGGCCTCGTCGTCGGCTGGGGGCTCGCGGGCGTGTGGGCCGCGGTCGCCATCGACTACGCCGTGCGTGCGGGCCTCCTCGCGCTGCGCTTCCGCAGCGGCGCGTGGGCGCGTCGGCTCATTTGAGCAGGGATACGCTCGCGCCGTGCTGATGCGGGCGCGCGAGTGGGAGCCGCCCGAGGGCTGGCGCGTCGTCCGGACGATCGACGCGCACGCGGCGGGCGAGCCGCTGCGCGTCGTGCTCGACGGCGCCGGTCCGATCCCCGGCGCGACGATCCCCGAGAAGCGCCGCTACGCGCAGCAGCATCTCGACGGCCTGCGCCGCACGCTCATCTTCGAGCCGCGCGGCCATGCCGACATGTACGGCGCGATCCCGACCCAGCCCGTGACGGCCGACGGCGACCTCGGCGTCCTGTTCCTACACAACGAGGGCTGGAGCACGATGTGCGGCCACGGGATCATCGGGCTCGCGACGGTCGTCGTGACGACGGGGATGCTCGACGGCAGGCGCGAGATCCGGATCGACGCACCCGCGGGGCGCGTCACCGCGCGACCGCGGCTCGACGGCGGCCACGTGCGTTCCGTCGCGTTCGAGAACGTGCCCTCGTTCGCCGTCGAGCTCGACGCCGAGGTCGACGTTCCGGACCTCGGCCGCGTGCGCTACGACCTCGCGTTCGGCGGCGCGTTCTACGCGTACGTCGATGCGGTCCCGCTCGGGCTCACGCTCACGGCCGAGGGCTACCGCGAGATCATCGCGGCGGGGGTGGCGATCAAGCGAGCGGTCATGACGTCACGCGAGATCCGTCACCCGACCGAGCCGAGCCTCGGGTTCCTGTACGGGACGATCTTCCACGGGCCGCCGCTCGCGGGCGGGACGCTGCGGAACGTCTGCGTGTTCGCCGAAGGCGAGGTCGACCGATCGCCGACCGGCACAGGCGTGTCCGGACGCGTCGCGATCGAGCACGCGCGCGGGCGCATGCGCGACGGCGACGAGATCGTCGTCGAGAGCATCATCGGCACGACGTTCGCCGGCCGGGTCGCGCGGTCGTGCCGCTGGGAGCGCTACGACGCGGTCGTGCCCGAGGTCGAGGGGAGCGCGTGGATCACGGGCCGCCACGAGTTCCTCGTCGCCCCCGACGACCCGCTCGCGGAGGGCTTCATCCTCCGGTGAAATGAAGAACGCCGGCTTTCGCCGGCGCTGCTCGGTGCGGAAGGGGGGACTTGAACCCCCACGCCCTCAACGGGCACGAGCCCCTCGAACTCGCGTGTCTGCCATTCCACCACTTCCGCGCGGGGGAACACCAGTCTACCAGCACGGCAGGGCCGCGGTCGCGGTCGGCGGGCGTACGCTCCACGCGTGGCCGAGACTTCCGCGCCGCTGGCGCCCGCGCGCATCGCCGGCCTGCTCGCCTCGACCGTCGCGCTCCTTCAGGGCGAGACCGGGTCGCTCACGGACGCCGAGGCGCGCTGGCATCCCGCCCCCGGCCAGTGGTGCGTGAACGAGGTGCTCGGGCACCTCGTCGAGTCCGACAAGCGCGGCTTCGTGGGCCGGATCACTCGCGCGATCGAGCGGGACCGACCGCGCGAGGCGCCGTGGGACCAGATCGCGGTCGCCCGCGAGCGCCGCGACTGCGACCGCATGATCCAGAGCCTGTTCATGGAATGGATGGGGCAGCGCCACGGCGCGATCGAGATGGTGCGCTCGCTCCGTGACGACCAGCTCGCGCGCGAGTGCGTGCACGGAAAGGTGGGCGTGCTCAGCGTGCGCGACCTCCTCCACGAGTGGGTGCATCACGACCGCAGCCACACGAAGCAGATCCTCTCGAACGTGCAGGCCCTCGTCTGGCCGCACATGGGGAACGCCCGGCAGTTCACCGGCGAGTAGGGCGGAGCGGCGACCCACCGCTTCGGCCGGTGGCCGACGGCTAGTCTCGTCGGATGAGGCCCGTCCGTCCCGACCCCGCCCTGCTCTGGCCCGCGTACACGCTCTTTCCGCTCGCTCTCCTGCTCGTCCTCGTCTTCGGCGTGAGCGGCCGCGACGGAGCCCTCATCGCCATCGCGATCGGGCTCCTTCTGCTGAACACAGCGATCGTTCTGGACCACCTGTACGTGACGTCGCTGTCGCTCGACGCCGACGAGCTCGTGTATCGGTCCTGGCTGGGGCTGCGGGATCGCCGTGTCGCGGTCGGGTCGATCCAGCGCGTCGACGCGAAGCGCTACTCGGGCGCGCACGGCGGGCTGTCGGCGCCCTACCTCATCGCGCGCGGGCGGTCGAGCACGGTTCGCGTGAACACGAAGCCGTACCGCCTGCGCGACCTCGCCGTGCTGATCGAGGCGCTGCGCGCGGCCAACCCGCGGATCGAGATCGACGGCTTCTGGCGGCGCGTCGCGAGCGGTGAGGACGTGTCGAAGGAGCTGGCGGCCACGCCGCGCGGGCGTTTCTAGATCGGGCAGGCGCTCCCGTCGTGCGCGGCGCCATCGCCGCGTCGTGCGCGCAGCGCGCGGTGCTCGACCGCGGTGCAGCGATCCCACACGACCTTCATTCCGGCGCGCTCCGCGCGCTCCGCGGCGGCGATGTTCCCGAGTTCGAGCTGGAACCAGATGGCGGGCACGCCGGCGGCGATCGCGTCGTCGACGACGTCGTCGAGGAACTCGCCCCGGCGGAACACGTCGACGAGGTCGATCCGCACGCTCTCCGGAATGTCGGTGAGCCTGGCGTACGAGCGCTCCCCGTCGACCTCGCGGCCACGGAGGCGCGGGTTCACGGGAACGATGCGGTACCCCTGCGAGCGCAGGTATGCCGAGACGGAGCTGGCGGGACGGAAGGGCTTGTCGCTGTAGCCGACGACGGCGATCGTCCGGGCGGACGAGAGGAGCAGCTCGGTGAGCCTTGGTCCATTCATTCTCTCACACCAACCCCTGGCGCAACAGTCTTGTTCCTCGCCCGGCGTGCACGCATGATCCTCGCGTGCCGCCCCGCTCACCCGTCGTCTGGACGAGCCGCGCGGCGCGCGGCGAGCGCGTCCGGCGGCGCCTCGACGAGCGTCATCGCGACCTCTCGCGCGACGCGCGGTCGCTCGGCGACCGCTACCGCGGATCGCGCGCCGCCGCCGCGAACGCCGAAGCGTCGCGCCTCCGCATCGACTTCCTCGCCGCCCTCGGACGCCTCTCCGCCTTCGAGTCCGCGAGCCTCACGCTCTCGCGCTGTCGCCACGAGGCGCAGGTGACCGCGTACGCCGACGACCTCACGCGCGACTACTTCCGGTTGTGGCAGACGCTCGCTCGCCGCGGCGCCGAACCCGCCGCGGCCGAAGACGAGGGCCAGGCCGAGCGCCTCGATCACTTCGCGACGCAGCTCGGCCGCCTCGAGGGCCTCGCCGACGCGCTCCTCATCGCGGGCCGGAACGTACGCCTGTTCCCGCCGCCGCGGATCGTCTGGGAGCCCCTCACCGCCTAAACTGCTGAGCACGGGCAACTAGCTCAGCTGGTCAGAGCGTCTCCCTTACAAGGAGAAGGTCGGAGGTTCGAGCCCTCCGTTGCCCACACGTCGTTGATGTCGATCTGGACTTAGTGCAGACGGGATTTGGACTTAACGCGGGTTTTGCGAACTGGGCTGTCAACGGCGGTCGAAAATGCACCCACCTTCGGCGGTCGAAAGGTCACCCACCCCCGGGTCGGGGATGGCCATCAGCAGAGGTCTTGGCGGAGCTGATCCGCCGCAGACCGAATAGCGCCCCGCCGATCCCGAGCATCAGGACGGCCAGCGCGGCCGCCAACGCTGGCCCCGCACTGGCGGTCGTCGTCGATGGCATCGACCCTGAGCGCACCATCACCGTGATCCGCGATCCCGCGCACTCTTCGCCCGCCGCGGCTCCGCCTGCCCAGAGCGGAGAGACCATCCGAACGGTCCACTCGCCCGCCGCCGGGAACGCGACGCTGCCATCCCAGTACGCCGGGTCGCTCTCGCGCCGGGTCAGCGGAATGTCGAGCACGCGGTCGGCCTGGAACGCCTTGAGGTCGAAGCGCAGGTCCTTGCCGCCGTTGCCGTTCCAGTCCCACCACGGCCGCATGTCCGCCCTCGGATCATTGACGCAATCGTTGCTGAAGGGGGCCAGGGTCAGCACGCTGACGCGGGCTGGCTGTCCGACCTCGGGCTGAGCCGGATCGACGCTCATCCGCAGCGACATCGCGCCGGCGGCCTGTGTGGTCAGGAGAACGAGCCCCGCCGCGACCGCAGCGGCCGCGCACACACGGCGGGCTCTCAGCAGAGCGTCCATGGTCCTGATGCTCTCCATACACCTCGCCCCCAAGGCCGGTTCCGAGAAGGTGACCGCTCTTTAGTCCGCTGCTTTCGAGCGCCGACCGGCGTCGAGGTCCTTGCCGCGGAGGCGGTAGCTGTCGCCCTTGAGCG